>JALYYG010000044.1 GCA_030946685.1 Candidatus Dormiibacterota bacterium
ATCGTCGCCGCTGTCATCGTTGTCTTTGTCGCGGTAGGCGCGTATCTCATCTTCAACAACAAGGGCTCCGGCCCCAAAAATGTCACCTTCAACGTGGCAGTCACCGGGGCGAAGTCAATGAAGCCGAGCGAGCTCACCGCTCATCAGAACGACACAGTGACCATCAACATCACCAGCGACATGGACGGTGAGGTGCATCTGCACGGCTACGACATCGCTTTCGATTGCAAGGCCGGCCAGGTGGTATCCCACACCTTCAAGGCGGTCAACAGCGGCGGCCCCTTCGACATCGAGTGGGAGTCGACCAGCACCCACCTCGGCGACCTGATAGTGAATCCGTGATGCTTGGCCTTGAAATCTTTCTACACGGATTCGGGCCGCGGTACGACCTTCCCGCGCCACTGCTGTTCTACATATTCGCCGCCGGCGGCGTTGTCCTCATCTCGTTCGTGCTCGTCGTCGTGTTCGCGGGCGACCAGGTCGGCGCCAGGGCCCTGCAGTACCCGCGGCGTGCGGTGCCTTTCCTGCTGCCGCTGGCCCGGTCGCCGCTGCCGAGGGTGGTCGGGGGGACGATCGGCGTCCTCGGCCTGGTCGCAGTCGTGGCGACAGGATTGTTCGGCTCCTCGAACCCGGCGTTCAACCCGTCGGAGTATCTGGTCTGGATCTACTTCTGGGCGGGGCTGGTGATCCTGTCGGGGCTCGTCGGCAACCTCTGGTATCTGCTCAATCCGTGGTCGGCGATCTACGACCTGGTGACTCGGTTCGTGCGCCTTGGGCCGGTATGGAAGCTGCCCAACGTGGGAGTCTGGCCGGCGGCAGCTGCCTACTTCTTGTTCGCTTGCCTGGAGTTGACGAGCGGCATGGCCAACCGGCCCTGGGTGGTGGCCATCCTGGCTCTCGCCTACAGCGCGGTGACGCTCGCCGGGATGATCCTTTTCGGCCGAGACGAGTGGATGGAGCACTGCGAGGCCTTCACGGTGCTCTTCGGCATCGTCGGCAGGTTTGGCCCAATCGAAGCCGAGCGGGACGGCACCGGCGCTGTCAACGCCGTCTACCTGCGCCCTTGGGGTGTCGGGTTGCTCAAGCCCGCGCCCAGCGGCTGGGATCGCGTGTTCTTTGTGATCCTGATGCTGAGCACGCTCGCGTTCGACGGCATCCTCGGCACGCCGGCGTGGCAGGACTTCAACGCGGCCCTCGAGCCGGTCTGGCTGCCGATGGGCTCGCTTGGCTTCTTCTTCGTGAGAACGCTGGGACTGACCCTCGTCACAGTCGGATTCCTGCTCGTGTTCGTGGCGTTCATCGAGGCTGTGATCTTTTTCGGCAACCGCAAGGTCGATCTCGTGGCTACGGCCACGGGCTTCTCTTTCACCCTGGTGCCCATCGCGCTCGTTTACAACGCCGCCCACAACTACAGCTACGTCGTGCTGCAGTCCCAGGCGTTGATCCCGCTGCTCGACGACCCGCTGCATAAGGGATGGCATCTCTTGCCGGCTGTCGCGGGCCTTCAGCCCAGCTTTGCTCTGGCCCAGGCATCGACGATCTGGTTCGCCCAGATCATCCTGATCGTGGTCGGCCACATGATCGCGGTGTACCTCTCGCACCTGCGAGCCGGCGAGAGGTTTCGCACAGCGCAGCGTGCGCTGCTGAGCCAGTACCCGATGCTTGTCCTGATGGTCACCTACACGATGACAAGCCTGCTGATCCTGGCCCAACAAACAACCAAAGCCGGCTGACTTTGACCTGGCCGCTCGACCCCACCGTTTACGCGGGCCTTGTGGTCCTGTATCTCGGGCACGCGTGGCTCGCCCGTGGAATCGACGACGTGGAGCGGAGGCATTCCCTGTACTTCGGGCTCGGCCTGCTCACCCTCTGGCTCGCGTTGGAGACCCCGCTCGACACCATCGCCGACCGCTATCTCGACGGCGTCCACATGCTGCAGCACGTCCTCCTGGGCTTTGTGGCCCCGCCGCTCATGCTCCTCGGCCTTTCTCCCGGCATGGTCGCGCGCCTGGTGCGCGTGCCGGGCGTGCGCGCCATCACCGAGCCGGTGCCGGCGCAGGTCATCGGGGGAGCGGTGATGATCGCCTGGCACATACCCGCCCTCTACGACGCGACCCTCTACTCAGAGGGCCTTCACATCGCAGAGCACTTGATGTTCATCGCCGCCGGCCTCCTCATCTACTGGCCGATCCTGCAGGCGACTTCGGCCCACGCGCGGTGGCAGATGTCACCCGGCGCCAAGCTCCTCTACATGCTCGTCGCCACCCTGCCGCAGGATGGCGTCGCCCTCGCTCTGATCTTTTCCCGCGTGCCCTTCTACGAGTTCTACGCGCACGCGCCCCGGCTGATCGCGTCGCTCGACCCGCTCATCGACCAGACCGTGGCCGGCGCCGTGCTGATGATCTTCGGCAAGGTCACGCTCACCATCGCCGCCATCGCGGTTTTCGTCCGCTGGTTCGGCTCTGAGCGCAGGTCTGACGAGGCGCCGGTGACCACGCGCGCCTAGCGCCCTAACCCGCTCGGCCTACCTCTCCCCTTCAGGGGGAATCGGGGCGGGGGCGGAAGCTTGGTTGTCCGCGGCAACACCCACCGCCAGATACCTGGCGCCGACCTTGCGGATGCGTTCGGGGTCGACCGCGCCGCGGCCGTCGAACACCACCTTGAGTCCGTGGAAACGCCCCCAATCGAGGTCGGCGTATTCGCGGTGAAAGGCCTGGACGATCACGGCGTCGACGTCGATCCGTGCCCCTGGGCTCAGGTCGGCGACCTCCGCCTCGAGCCCCGCGAGCTCGTGAGGCTGGAACAGCGGATCGTGTATCAGGGCGTGAGCGCGTGCTCGATGCAGCTCCTCGACGAGCGGGATGGCAGTCGAAAAGGCCATCTCTTTGACGTCCTCGCGATAGGACGCTCCAAGCACCAACACGCGCCGCCCTTCCAGCCCGCCGAGCGCCGCCGCCAGAGCGTCGATGGAGAGCCGAGCCATCGCGTCGTTGGTGGTCCTGCCACCGCGTACGAGCCCGAGCTCGCCGTCAGTCGCGTCGCCAAGCAGGAACTGCGGATAGACGGGGATGCAGTGGCCGCCCACGCCGATGCCTGGCCTGTGTAGATGCGAGTACGGCTGCGAATTCGCCGCCTTGAAAGCCTCTGCGACGTTGACAGCGCGATTCGCTCCGTACATGGCGAGCTCGTTGGCAAGCGCGATGTTGATGTCACGGTATGTCGTCTCGGCGAGCTTCGCGAACTCGGCCGTCTCCGTGCTCTCCACCGGCCAGACCTCGGCGTCAAGAGCTCCTCGGTAAAAGGCGACAGCACGATCGGTGCTGGCTTTGTCAACGCCGCCGACGATCTTCGGGTAGCGGCGCAGATCCTCGAAGATGCGACCTGCGTAAAGACGCTCGGGGCTGAACGCGAGATGGAAGTCGGCTCCCGGACGGAGGCCTGAGCTTGTCTGGAGCATCGGCCCAAAGCGCTTGCGCGTCGTCCCTACCGGCAACGTCGTCTCGTAGACGACGAGGGTGCCCTTGCGAAGGCCGCGAGCAATGGCAATCGTGGCGGCATCGATTCCGCGAAAGTCGATGTGATGGTCGCGGTCCACCATCAGAGGGACGATCACCACGACCGTGTTGGCAGTGGCGACCGCGGCCGGCGTGTCTTCCGTGGCTTTCAGCCGGCCACTCGCAACGGCCGCAGCGACAGCCTCGGCCAGGCCAGGCTCCTCTCGTACGTGCGATTGTCCGGAGTTGACTATCGCGACCACGTCCTTATTGATGTCGCATCCGGTGACGTTCATGCCCTTGCCGGCGAACTGAACCGCCAGCGGCAGACCAATCTTGCCGAGGCCGATCACCGCGACTGTCGAGCCGGCCGTTTCCGGCTGGGCTGAGGTCATCGTCAGCAGCATAGCGGCTGCATTCGACCCGATTTCCGGGCTGCTTTTGCGCCGCCGCCTGAGGCTGTTAGACGCCCTTCCGACGCAGAATGGCGCCGAACGTGCTGGCCAGGATCTGAAGGTCGAGGCGGAGTGATCGGTTCTTGATGTAATAGAGGTCGTACTCGAGCTTGCGCGTGAGCTCGGGGATGGTACCGGCGTAGCCGCTGCTGACCTGCGCCCATCCGGTCAGGCCTGGCTTGATCAGCAGGCGCGAACGGAAGTGCGGGATCTTGGCCTCGAGGTCGGCCATGAACTCCGGACGCTCCGGCCGAGGGCCGATGAAGCTCATGTCGCCGCGGACGATGTTGAGCAGCTGCGGGAACTCGTCCAGCCTCGTCGCACGCAGGAAATGGCCTGCCCGAGTGATACGGGGGTCGGCTCGCACAGCAAACTGCGCCCCCGCGGCCTCGGCGTCCTCGGTCATCGTGCGGAGCTTGAGCAGGTTGAACTCACGGCCGTCCGCGCCGACCCGACGCTGGACGTGAAAGACCGGGCCGGGCGACTCGAGCCTGATGAGCAGAGCCAGGAAGGGGAGCAGGACCAGGAACGGCAAGCTGATCAAGAAGGAGAGGAGCAGGTCGGACGCTCTGCGCACCACGGCATATGGTCGCTTCCATAGGTCGTTCTCAGGGAGCCCGAGGTACCAGTGGACGTCGATCGAGTCGATCGGCACCCTGCCCATGTACCGCTCGACCAGGTCGCCGCCGGAGACGACGCGCACGCCCTTGGTCAAGCACGCCTCGACCAGGCCGGGGACCAGGCGGAGCTCGTTGTTGCTCAGGATCAGCTCCTGAGCGCCCGACCGCTTGATGAGGTCGCTGACCTGAGCCAGCACTCTCACGCGGTCCTCCTCTGTCTCCGCGGGGCTCACCAGTCGGGCAATGACTCGGCATTCGAACCGCGCCGCCTGCAGGGTCGAAATGATTTCGGCTCGAGGCTCGGTGTCAGATAGGAATACCGCGCGAACTGCGAGCGCTTCGTGGAGCAGCAGGCGCGCAAGCGTGATGCGCATGACTACCAACAGCAGGGCGCCCAACGCCAGGGCAAGGACGATGACCGGCCGGGTCAGGACGTACGGATGGATGAAGAAGGTCGACACCGCAAAGAGCAGCGCGATCGGCATCGCCTTCACAACCGCGATTGCGCTCTGGATCCGGCTGGTGGGAATCTGGAACGCATAGCCGTCGCTGATCAGCAGGGCAACCACCCACAGGGCGCCGTACAGGAGTGGGTCGTACGCCTGAAGTGGATGGAGGTTGCCCCGGTGGACGAGGGTATAGGCGAGTACGCACGCCAGCCCGCCGACGATGAAATCGGCCGCAGCAAGAAGGAGCCTGCGCTCACGGATGCTCAGCGCGAATCGGGCGCGGTCGTACTCGACGGGGCCCGCGATCGCCGGAGCCGCCGCGGTGGTCTGTTCGCTGACTTCCAGGGCACTCATGTGTTGTTTATAAACTGAGGGCCAAGCATAGTCGCCAAAGCCCAGGCGACCACGTCTCTGGAGCGGGCTGGCCCGTGATCTTGCACTGCTCCTGAGCCGCGAAACCTGATCTTACGCAGGGGTCGGTTGCCAGTCAAACCGGGCCGGGTGCGGATCTTCTGGCCAACCATGGGCTTTCCGGCTACCCTGAGAAGGATTCACCAGTGGCTCCATTCAAGCTGAACCAACGTCTGTCGCGCCTCACCAATGGCGCCACGAGATACGGCCCGATCTTTTTCGTGGAGGTCGCGGTCTTCTGGCTCGTCGTGGAGGCTGTCAACTCCAGCGGCTACGGAGGCCTGGACGCCGGCGCCATCGTCGACTGGGAATTTTTCGTGAGCATGTTGGTAGTGGTGCTGGCGATGGGGGCGGGTGAAGCCCGGTTCCACCTCTATCGCCGCGTGTGGTCGGTGGCAGGGCTGAATGACGCTTTCGCGGTGGGCCTTGCGGTCGTCGAGGCTTCCCTGCTTGTCACCATCGTCAACCTGTTTTTCCCGGACGGATCGCGGCCGTTCCGCGTTCTCGCTCCGATCCTGGCGACACCCGCTGTAGTGATCGCGATCGGGCTCGTGCGCTTGGTGCCGCGGCTGCGGTCGTCGGTGAGGCAAGCCGGAAACCGGCTGCTGGTGGTAATTCCAGACGCCAGTGGGTATCGGACGGTCAAGGCGCTTCTCCAGCATCCCAACCCCGACTGGTCTCCCGTCGCAATCGTCACGACGGGACCCGCCGATGTCGGGCAGACCCTTATGGGCGTGCCCGTGCTGGGGCAGGCAGAAGACCTGAAGCGTTGGTTGAAGGTGATCCAGCCCCAGGGGGTCGCATTCGTGCACACAACCACATCGGACCGTGCTCATGAGCGCCGCCTGTACTCGGAATGCCTTGACGCCCGGCTTCCGGTTTTCATCTTGCCGTCGGCCGACGAATGGTTCCCGCGCTCCGCGGGCTCACGGCTGCGTCAGCTCTCCGCAGACGACCTTGTGGGCCGCGACCTCCGCGAGATCGATCTCGAGATTGCCGCCGGCGAAGTGGCGAACCGCACTGTGCTTGTGACCGGTGCGGCCGGCTCGATCGGCTCAGAGCTCTGCCGCCTCATTGCGGGCATGGGCCCCCGGCGCATGGTCCTCGTCGATACCAACGAAAGCGGGCTGTTCGACATGGCTGAAGAGCTGCGGCTGGTGGCCGGCGTCGACCTCCGCGAGTCATTGGTCTCCATCGTCGACCGTGAGCTTCTACTGGCGGTGTTCGCGGACGAGCGACCGGACATCGTCTTTCACGCCGCGGCCTACAAGCACGTGCCAATGCTCGAATCGCATCCGATCCAGGCCGTCGTGACAAATGTCATTGGGACCTGGAACACCTTGCGGTGCGCTCACGCCGCGGGCACGAAACGCTTCATCTTGATTTCGACCGACAAGGCCGCCGCCAAACACTCGATCATGGGCTGCACCAAGCGTCTGTCGGAGCAGCTCGTCCTGGCCTATCGCGGCCAGATGACGTGCTGGGCGGTGCGCTTTGGAAACGTGGTTGGCAGCCGAGGCAGCGTGGTGCCGCTGTTCGAGCGCCAGATCGAGCTCGGCGGACCCGTGACCATCACCCACCCGGACGTGTCGCGCTACATGATGACCATCAGAGAGGCTGCCTCACTTGTATTGAGCACCCTGTCGGCGGGCGGGTCGAGTCACCTCTACATGCTGGACATGGGCGAGCCGATCAGAATCAGGGACCTTGCGGAGGACCTGATCCGCCTGCGCGGGATGAGGCCGGGAACCGACATTCAGATCGTGTTCACCGGGCTCCGGCCGGGCGAGCGCCTCACCGAGGAGCTCCTGGCGCCCGACGAAGGCTGGCGCCCGACCGGGAACCCTGCGATCCGCGAGGTGGTATTCCCGGCGCCGGCCAAGGAGGACGACCTCGAATGGGTGGTCGAGCGGCTGGATAGCCTCGCGCGAGAAGGTAAATCGGACGAGCTGGTGCGCGCGCTCAAGAATGCCGTGCAGACCCACGGCGCGCCGGTTGAGGAGCCCGAGCCGGTGAATGTTTCGGAGCGGCGAGCGAGCGAGCGAGAGACGCCTTAGGCAGTACGGTCGGCCATGCCAAGATAGGTGACGTCTTGGCGCGCGACTCGGTTTACATCCACCCGACTGCCGACGTGTCCGAAAAGGCTTCGGTTGGTGCGGGCACGTGGATCTGGCACCAGGCACAGGTGCGAGAGGATGCCGTGATCGGCAAGCAATGTGTTCTCGGCAAGGGCGCTTACGTCGACAAGGGCGTCAAGGTCGGTGACTACTGCAAGCTGCAGAACGGGGTCTCCGTGTTTCACGGTTTCACCCTCGAGAGCGGCGTGTTCCTGGGCCCGGGCGCGCTGCTCCTCAACGACAAGCATCCGCGGGCCATCAACCCGGACGGATCGCCGAAAGGCGAGGCTGACTGGTTTGCGAGCGAGGGCCTCATCGAATATGGAGCATCCGTCGGCGGAGGCGCCGTGATCCTTCCAGGCGTGCGGGTGGGCCGGATGGCCCTCGTCGGTTCGGGCGCCGTGGTCACCCGAGACGTTCCCGAGCGGGGAATCGTCGCCGGCAATCCCGCGCGCCTCCGCGGTTTCGCCTGCGACTGCGGCCACCCCCTCGCCCTGAGCGGTACCGCGGGCCCCACCGCCCAGCACCTGTGCCCGTCGTGCGGGCGTCGTTATGAGCTTCCTTCCCCGCTCGAGGCGGGGATGACGTCTTGAGCGAGACCGACCGGATCACAAACGCCTACAAAGAGATCGAGGACCGGGGTGGATCGCGGTGGGACCTCCGCAACCGGGGCAATCAATCCATCCTGGCCGAGCGGCGGCGATTGACACGAGCGGTCCTCCAGCGCAAGGGCTGGGTGCCGCTCGGTGATCGGCGTGTTCTCGAGGTGGGATCAGGTGGTGGGGGGGAGCTGGCCTGGCTTCAGGAGCTCGGCGCGTCCGCCTCACGCCTCGTCGGCGTCGACCTGCTGCCCGATCGTGTCGCCGCCGCGCGAAAGGCCTACCCGGACATCGAGTTCAACGCCGGCAACGCTGAGCACCTTTCGTTCCCCGACGGCAGCTTCGACGTCGTGCTCGCCATCACAGTGTTCAGCTCGATTTTCGACCCGGTCATGGCTGCCAACGTGGCCGGCGAGATCGAGCGCGTGCTGCGCCCTGGCGGCGCGCTGCTCTGGTACGACTTTCGTTACGACAACCCGTCCAATCGCGACGTGCATGCTGTGCGTGAGCAGGAGGTTCGCCAGCTCTTTCCGGGCCTGAAGGGCGAGCTGCACGGCTTGACCCTGCTGCCCCCCATCGCGCGGCGCCTCGGTCCCATGACCACCGTCGCGTACCCCGTGCTGTCCCGGATACCTCCGCTTCGCAGCCACCTGTTGGGGCTGCTTCAGAAGCCCCTCTCCAACTGATGCGTTCGGAGTTCCTACCCTTCGCTCCGCCGATGATCGGCGAAGAGGAGATCGACGAGGTGGTGCGGACGCTGCGGTCGGGCTGGATCACCACCGGGCCTCGAGCCGAGCGCTTCGAGGCTGGGTTTTCGCAATACGTGGGTGCGGCGGCGGCGCTGGCGCTCAACTCCGCCACCTCGGCGATGCACGTCGCGCTGGCGACCCTCGGCATCGGCGAGGGTGACTCGGTGGTGAGCACGACGATGACGTTCTGCTCGAGCATCCACGTCATCGAGCATCAGCGAGCTCGCCCGGTCCTGGTCGACGTGCAGAGGGACACCCTCAACATCGACCCCGAACAGGTCGAGGCCGCCGTTCGGCGCACGCCACGCGTCAAGGCCATTCTTCCGGTTCATCTCTACGGCCATCCATGCGACATGGACGCGATCTACGACATCGCACGCCGGCATGGCCTGGCGGTGATCGAGGATGCTGCCCACTCCTTTCCCGCGCGCTACCGCGGTCGCATGATCGGCGCCCCCCAACCGGCGTTCGACCTCCCCAACCTGGTCGCCTTCTCTTTCTACGCGACCAAGAACCTCACCACGGGTGAGGGGGGGATGCTGACAGGCGCGCCGGAGCTGATCGACGAGGCCCGCGTCTGGAGCCTCCATGGGATGAGCCGCGACGCGTACAAGCGATACACGTCGGAAGGCGCATGGCGATATGAGGTGGTGCTGCCCGGCTTCAAGTACAACATGCCCGACATCCAGGCTGCGATCGGGCTGCACCAGCTGGCGCGTATCGAGGAGATGCAGCGCCGGCGACGTGCGATCGTAATGCAGTACGACGAGGCCTTGATGCATCTCGACGAGCTCGAGACTCCGGTCGCGCGGCCAGAGGTCGACAGCGCCTGGCACATCTACCTGCTTCGCCTTCGCCCCGGTCGGCTGAAGATCGACCGTGCGGCGTTCATCGAGGAGTTGCGCAAGCGCAACATCGGCGCGAGCGTTCACTTCATACCGGTCCACCTGCACCCTTACTACCGCGACCGCTACCAGCTGCGCGAACGGGACTTCCCCGTTGCCCAGGCCGAGTTCGAGCGAATGCTCTCTTTGCCGCTGAGCCCCGCCCACACGGACCAGGACGTGGCCGATGTGATCGAGGCGGTGACGGACGTCGCGCGCGAAAACCGCGCCTAGGGCGAGGCTGCCTTGCGGGAGCCAAACAAGCGGCGCACCACAAGGCCCGCGGTCGCGAGCAGGATCCGCAGGTCGCCCCCGAAGCTGGCGGTCTTGACGTAGTCGAGGTCGAGGGCGAGCTTCTGAGGCATCACGACATTCAAGTAAGCCGTCTCGGGGTCGCCACCTCGGAGGATCTCCTCCTCGTCGATGAATGCGAGTGCGCTCGGCCCGGTCATGCCCGGCCGGACGGTGAGCCCAACTCGCTGCTCCGGTGTGTAGTGCTTCACGTAGTCGGGGTGCTCGGGCCTCGGGCCCACCAGGCTCATCTCGCCCTTCAGGACGTTGATGAGCTGGGGCAGCTCGTCGGCCTTGGTTCGGCGCAATAGCCGGCCGACCCCGGTCACCCTCAAGTCGTCGGCCGCGGTCACGGCAGGGCCCAGGCCGTCGGCGTGAGCGCTCATCGTCCTCAGCTTGTGGATTCGAAAGGGCTCGCCGTTGCGCCCCACCCGCGGGCCGCTGTAAAACGCAGGGCCGCGTGATTCCAGCTTCACCGCGATGGCCGCGACCAGGACGATCGGCGACGTCACCACGAGCACAAGAAGAGCCACGATTAGATCGAAGGCTCGCTTCATCTCGCCTGCGGGCGCGCGGTCTCCTTGAGGAGCAGGGCGAGTCGGTTCGCGATGTCCTTACGGTTGAAATGCGCAATGACGTACTGGCGGCCCTGCTGACCCATGCGTCGGGCCAGGTTCGGGTCGCCTGCCAGTCGCGCCACAGCCTCATGCACAGCGCGAGCGTTCTCCGGCTCGGCGACCAGCCCGCAGCCCGCGGCTTCGATCAGAGCCGCGGCCTCGCCCCACAGCGGCGCGACGATCGGCTGGCCGACGGCCATCGATTCGAACATCTTCGACGGCAGCGCCGACTTGAAGAGGTCCAATCGCCTGAGCGGGATGATCGACGCGTAGGCGAGGTTCAGCAGCGTGGGCATCATCGACTTCGGTTGATTGGGCAGGAACCGCACGTTGGCGATTCCCTGCTCGCGCGTCTTGGTGACCAGGGCTTCTTTGTCGGCGCCCTCGCCGGCGAGCACGTACAGGATGTTCGTGTCGTCGGTGAGCTTTGCCGCCTCCAGGATGACGTCGAGGCCCTGGGACAACCCGTGCGTGCCTGCGTACAGAAAGATCTTGTGGCCATCGAGCCCAAGGTGTCGCGCGAGCTCACGGTCGGGCGCCTCCGGCCGGTATGTGTCGGTGTCCACGCCGTTGGTGAGGAGGAAGAGCTTCTCGCGTGGGATGCCGCGAGCCACCAGCCTCTCCAGCATTCCCGGCGTGGGCACAGTCACGCGCGCAGCCCTTCGGTAGAGGTGCCGCTCGAACATCTCGGCCACGCGGATCGCGAGCGGATTGCTCAACATGCCGAGCTCGACGGCCGACTGGGGCCAGATGTCGCTCACGTTGAAGATGAACGGCGCCTTCTTGAACCGCGAGTAGGCGAGCGTCGCAAGGCCGATCAGTAGCGGAGGCGACTGGACGAATATCACGTCAGTCGGTCCAACTTTGCGCATCCCCAACACGCTTGAGACGCTGAAGGAGAAATGATTGAGGATCCGCTTGAAGAATCCACGATTGGGGGTCGCGTACACCCAGTTCCTGAGCACGCGAAAACCGTCCACATGCTCCTCCATGAAGCGCCTGCCGCGGTAGCCGGGGGCGATCACGCCCGTTGGGTAGTTGGGAAAAGCAGTGACGACGGTGACCTTGTGCCCGGCATCGGTGAGGCGCTTCGCGAGCTCGTACATCCTTGCCTGCGGAGCGCCCACCTCGGGTGGGAAATAGTGAGTGAGGAATGTGACCCGAAGGCCCGTTTCGTTGGCCGGCATGCTTCGGCCCATCATAGTTAACGGGGCATGAAGGTCCTCACGGTGGTGGGCGCCAGGCCGCAGTTCATCAAAGCCGCGCCGGTTTCGCGGCTTCTTCGCGCGAAGCACGACGAGTTTTTGCTTCACACGGGCCAGCACTACGACGATGCAATGTCCGACCTCTTCTTTCGCCAGCTCGCGATCCCAGCCCCTGACCGGAACCTCGAGGTCGGGTCGGGCCCGCACGGCGCGCAGACCGGCGCGATGCTGGCGGCCATCGAGTCGGTTGCGGTTGAGTACAGGCCGGACTGGATGCTCGTCTACGGCGACACCAACTCGACGCTGGCGGGCGCCCTCGCCGCGGCCAAGCTGCACGTGCGGGTGGCCCATGTGGAGGCCGGCCTGCGGAGCTACGACCGCCGGATGCCCGAGGAGGTCAACCGCGTGGTCGCCGACCACGTGAGCACGCTTTTGCTCTGTCCTACCGATGTGGCGGTGAGCAACCTTTTGCAAGAGGGCATCGCCGACGGCGTGCGGATGGTCGGTGACGTCATGTTCGACGCCTTCCAGGAGAACTTGCTGCGTGCGCGCAGTGACAACCGCGTCCTGGCCGACCTGGGGATCCGGCCTGGCGAATACCACCTCTTGACAGTCCACAGGGCCGAGAACGTCGACCAGACGGACCGCCTGCTTGCGATCCTGCGCGGCGTCGCGGCCTCCGAGCGCCAGGTGATCTTTCCAGCCCATCCGCGGACCCAGACCGCCCTGCGAGCCGCGGGCACCGAGCTCGCATCGAACATCCGGATTATCGACCCGGTCGGCTACCTGGAGATGCTCGTGCTCGAAGAGGGCGCCGAAGCGATCGTCACCGACTCAGGCGGGGTCCAGAAGGAGGCGTATTTCGCCGGGCGGCCCTGCATAACCCTTCGTGACACCACCGAATGGACCGACACAGTCGCCGCGGGCTGGAATGTGCTCGTCGGTTCGGACCCGGACAAGATCGCCGAGGCCGTGCGCGGCTTCCGCCCGACAAAAGAAAGGCTCGCGCTGTTTGGCGACGGCCACGCCGCTGCGAAGGTGGTCGAAGCCATCGAAGAAAGCACAGCCTGAGCTCGCGGCGCGGTCCGCGCGCACAATCCATAACATGAAGGCCGGCTTGGATACCCTCAAGACGATTCCCATCGCGGCTCCCCAGATCGGTGAGGAGGAGCGGCAGGCGGTGCTCGCAGTGCTCGACAGCGGTCAGCTTGCGCAGGGGCCCGTGGTCGACGACTTCGAGCGAGCGTTCGCGGAGTTTTGCGGCGTGCGCAACGCGATCGCGCTCTCCAACGGAACCGCTGCGTTGCACCTTCTGCTCCTCGCGCACGGATTGAAGGAGGGTGACGAGGTCATCACCCCGTCCTTCACATTTGTGTCGTCCGCGAATGCAGCGCTCTTCGTCGGTGCCCGGCCGGTGTTCGTCGACATCGAGCCAGAGACCTACAACCTCGATCCAGAACGTGTCGAGAGCGCAATCACACCGCGGACGCGGGCGATCCTGCCCGTCGACCTCTACGGCCACCCGGCCGCCGTCGGCGAGCTCCGCGAGATCGCCGAGAGACATCACCTGATCGTGGTCGAAGATGCGTGCCAGGCCCATGGGGCGATGATCGACGGCGTCAAGACCGGCGCCCTCGGAGTGAGTGCAGGTTTTTCCTTCTACCCGACCAAGAACATGACCTCGTCGGAGGGCGGGATGGTCACCACCGACGACGCCGAGCTCGCGGCCAGGGTGCGGCTGCTCCGGCAGCACGGGGCCACCAAACGGTACCGTCACGAAGTCCTCGGCTACAACTTCCGCCTCACCGAGCTGGCCGCCGCAATCGGCCGCGCGCAGCTCCGCAAGCTCGATGGGTTCAACGAAGCTCGACGCCGGAACGCGGCGGTCCTCAACCGCGGCCTGGCCGGAATCGCGGGCCTGCAGACCCCCCGCGAGCGTCAGGGCTACCGGCACGTGTATCACCAGTACACAGTCAGCATCGAGAAGGACCGCGATCGCGTGCAGGAACGCCTCGGACAGCTGGGAGTCGGGACCGCGATCCACTACCCGCTCCCGGTCCACAGGCAGCCCCTCTACCTCGACCTGGGTTACGGGTCGACGTCCCTGCCGGTCACAGAGCGCATGTCGCGCCAGGTGCTGTCGCTTCCGGTTCACCCAGGCCTGACCGATGGCGACCTCGACCGGATCATCGATTCCGTGCGGACGGCGCTGTCGACGGCGTGACGCGCGTCGCACTCATCGGGCTCGGTGCGATGGGACGGAACCACCTTCGCGTCCTGAGCGAGATAGAGGACGCCGACCTGGTGGCGGTTTGCGACCAGGACGAGGGCGCGGTGGCGGCAGCGTCTCGCACGTACGGCATGAGTGGTCACCGCTCGTGGCAGGAGATGCTCGAACGCGAGCAGCTGGAGGCCGTCGTGGTGGCGGTCCCGACGCGCTTCCACCTGGAGGTGGGCCTTGCCGTTCTCGAGCGCGGGCTGCATCTCCTCGTCGAGAAGCCGATCGCCGCGACGCTCGAGGAGGGGCGCGCGCTGGTCAAGGCAGCGTCGCGAGCCAGGCGCCTGCTGGCCGTCGGCCACATCGAGAGGTTCAACCCCGCGGTGCGCGAGCTGCAGCGGCGAATCGCCGCCGGCGAGCTCGGCCGCGTATTCCAGGTGCACGCCCGACGCGAAGGACCGTTCCCCGCGCGGATCCGCGACGTGGGCGTGGTGATCGACCTCGCCACCCACGACCTCGACGTGATGTGTCACATCGTGGGTTCGGACGTCAGCCGCCTGTACGCCGAAACCGAGCAGCGCATTCATACCGAGCACGAGGACATGCTGAACGCGCTCCTCAAGTTCGAGAGCGGCGCCGTCGGTGTTCTCCAGGTCAACTGGCTTACGCCGACGAAGATCCGCGAGCTCAGCGTTTTGGGTGAGCGCGGACTCTTCCTGGTCAACTACCTCACCCAGGAGCTGACCCACTTCAAGAACGCCGAGGTCGAGGGGGATGGTAAATCCGTGAACCACCTGCGGACTGTCAGCGAGGGCGAGGTCATCCGCTTCCCCGTCGCCCAGTCAGAACCGCTTCGCCTGGAGCTGCAATCCTTCTTGCGAGCGGTCAGAGAAGGAGGCCCCGTCGAGGTCGACGGCGAGGCCGGGCTGCGTGCGCTGCACCTTGCTCTCGCCCTCATGACCTCGGCGTCCGAGGCTCGGACGATCGGCCGCGAGGAGCTCAGCCGGGAAGGCTAGCTTCCACGCTCAGGGCGCTTTGGCGTCGCGGATTCCGCCGAATCGATTTTCGCGCCGCGGATCGCCACCACCTCGAGGGCGGCCAGCAGCCAGAACTCGACGCTGAGGTCGTTCTTCCAGTACGGCGAGTCGAACAGGCCGTGGACGAAATAGAGCACCAGGGCCGCGGACGCTCCCCAGATCACCGCGTACCAGAGCCCGCTTGCGCCCGCAAGGGCGCGCCAACCGCGCCACAGCAAGCTGAAGAAGATCACCGCGAAGGCAATCAGCCCGAGCAGGCCGAGCTCGCTCCACGTGGTGAGCCAGATGTCGTGCGGATAGAGCTGAATCGACTGGTTGGATGGCCGGAAGGGCGCGACCCTGATCGGAAAGCCGTCGATGCCCGCCCCCTGGATCGGGCGCTCGGAGAGCATCTGCAGGGCCTGGTTGTAGATCGAGGTCCTGAGAGTGGCGGAGTGAGCGAGGTCGTTCAGCCGATGGTTCACGATCGGGACCTCCAGAACCACCAGCGCCATCGTCGCCAGGACCGCGATGGCGCCGAATCGCCATCGCCGGCTGTGCAGGCTCAGCACCAGCACGACTGCCAGCACCGCCATGGCCAGGTACGCCGCGCGCGAGAGGGTCACGATGATGGCGGGCAGGATCACCGCCAGGGCGGCTAGGCCGAGCCACCTTTCGCGCCGCGCGGACGGGAAGAGGACAAAGCCGATCGCGAAGGCCATCGGCGGCTCGAGGTACAGGGCCACTGGGTTGGGGCTCGTGTTGAGGAACGCGGGCGCGTCGCCGAGCTTGACCGCGTGCTGGCTGAACGCGATTCCAAACGTGATGAGCTGGCCCACGGCGAAGAGCGAGCTGCCGATGCCCGCGATGAGGAGCACCTTGCGAAGCTCCGCCCGCGTGCGGATCATGTCCACCGCGATGTAGAACATGACGACGGCCTCGATGAGATACGCGCGATAGATACCAACAGCTTTCGTGTGGTCTGGCGCCACCGCGATCCCAACGATGCCGGCGACCAACAACAGCGCGATGGAAATGTCGAGGAAGGTCCGCGCCGACGGCCGGCGGTGTTCCGCCCAAAGCGTCACGACATACGCTGCGGCGGTGAGCAGGATCAGGTCCTCGAGCAGCGTCGTCGGCAGCGGTCCCAGGCGCCAGCGAACGACGTAGAGGGGCGGGCAGGCTGCCGTCACGCCGATCGCCCATACCGTTACGGCTCGAGGCAACGGAGATCTTTCAGTCATGCTGGAGTGGCGCGGCGTTCACCGCTCGTATAGCCACAACCTCGAGCGCCGCCAGCACCCAGAACTCCGCGCTCAGGTCGTTCTTCCAGTAGGGAGAGTCGACGAGTCCGTGGACGAAGATCATGACGAAAGCGGCGCCGAGGCCCCAGAGCAGCGGGTGATAGAGCCCTGAGGATCTTTTCAGCGCCAGCCACGGCCGGACCGCCAGCGCGACCAGCAGGTACATGAAGGCGACGAGGCCGAGGATGCCCACCTCGGTCCATGCGGTCAGGGCGATGTTGTGCGGGTACGGCTCCGGGACCGGGTACGCAGAGGTGGCGCGATACGGCGCCATCGTTGATTGGTAAGCGTTGAGCCCTGCTCCGAAAATGGGATGATCCCGCAGCATTCGAAGGGTGGCCTCCCAGATGTGCACCCG
>JALYYG010000050.1 GCA_030946685.1 Candidatus Dormiibacterota bacterium
CTTTCCCCCGCGGCCAGCAGACCGCTTACGACACCGCGATCGGATGGCGGCTGGTCAACCCGAAGATGGCCGAGATGTACGGAACTCTCCAGATGGGGGAGACGGCCGAGCGCGTGGCTCAGAAGTACGAGGTCTCGCGCGAGGACCAGGACGCTTTCGCGCTCCGCAGCCATCAGCGCGCCGTTGCGGCGCAGAAGTCCGGCCGGCTGGCGGAGGAGATCGTCCCCATGGTGGTCGCGCAGCGAAAGGGTGACGCGCTGCGCCTTAATGAAGACGAGGGCCCGAGGCAAGACACCTCATTGGAGGCGCTCGCCAAGCTGCGACCGGCCTTCTCGGAGAAAGGCTCGGTGACCGCAGGCAACTCGTCACCGCTAAACGACGGCGCGACAGCTCTCGTCCTGATGTCTGATGCGGAGGCGAAGAGGCGGGGCTTGAAGCCTTTGGCGCGCCTTGTCGCAGCAGCGGCGGCCGGCGTCCATCCCGACTATATGGGGATCGGCCCGGTGCCGGCCTCGATGAAGGCGCTCGACCAGGCCGGCCTGCAGGCTTCCGACATCGGCGTGGTCGAGCTCAACGAGGCATTCGCGTCGCAGTCGCTCGCGTGCGTGCGTTTGCTGGGTCTCGACGAGGAGAAGGTGAACGTGAACGGTGGGGCGATTGCGCTGGGACACCCTCTTGGCTCCAGCGGCGCGCGGCTCATCGGCACCCTGGTGAGGGAAATGGCGCACCGCGACGTCGAGTACGGCCTGGCCACGATGTGCATCGGCGTAGGCCAGGGCATCGCATCGATCTGGCAGAAGGTGTAGCGCTGGAGGAACGCGATCCGCAGGCCGTGCGCGCGATGTTCGATCGCATAGCCCGTCGCTACGACCTGGTCAACACAGTCCTATCGGGTGGGACGGACGCCGGCTGGCGGAGGCGAGCCGCGCGAACGACAGGCCTTGCCGCGGGCGGCTCGGCGCTGGACGTCGCATGCGGCTCCGGCAAGCTGACCGCCCAACTCGCCAGGCTCGCCGGCCCCAAGGGTCGGGTGGTCGGCATTGATTTCAGCCCTCAGATGCTCGAGGTGGCCCGCCGCGACAATCCTGGGATCGAGTTCGTCGAAGGCGACGCGCTCAAGCTGCCCTTCGACGATGCGAGCTTTGATGCCTCGACCATCGCATTCGGCCTGCGAAACCTGGCGGAGCCGATACGTGGCTTGCGGGAGATGCTCCGGGTGGTGAGGCGCCGGGCCGTGGTGCTGGAGTTCGTCCGGCCGCCGACCGGACCCGTTGGGAGCGCGTATCGCCTGTACCTGCGCACGCTTCTTCCAGCTGTCGGCGGCGCGCTGTCAGGACAGCCGTCGGCCTATCGATACCTCAGCGACACGGTTGACTCCTACCGCACACCCGCCGAGCTGCAGGCAATGGCCGCAGCGGCGGGTTGGAATCATGTCAGCTACGTGGGGCTTGCGATGGGGACTGTCGGAATCGTCTCCGGTGAGCTCTAGAGAAGCGCAACTCCAGGCTGGACGACGCCTTCGTAACGGTTCTCGTCTCGTCCCTGTTCTATCTGGTGGGGTCCAGACGGTAGGGAGGGCATCGACAAAATGATGTCAATTCGGAACAGGTACGCAGTCGCTGTCGGGGTGATCATCGCCTTTGGTGTGGGCGCTGTCACCGCGGCCGCTTTCAGCGCAAAGACTTCGCATGGCAGCGATCCGGCGCTCGGGCTGAGCACCAGCGCCCTGGCCAGTCCCAGCACGACTGTGCTGGCCGCCACCGCCTCCTCTCAGCAGAACACGATCACCGTCGTTGGGAGTGGAACTACCACCGGAGTTCCAAGCGAGGCGACCCTGGGCATCGGTGTCCAGGCCACCCGACCCAGCGTCAATGATGCTGTGACCGTTGCGGCCGCCGACATGAGCCGGCTCATGAGCGCGCTTCATCGCCAGGGCGTGGCGGACAAGGACATCCAGACGTCATCCATATCGATCTACCAGCAGACCAACTGCTGCCCCCAGGTCATCACCGGCTACGTTTCTGCCAACCAGGTTTCGGTCACCATTCACCATCTCGCGAACGTCAGCGCCGTCATCGAGGCTGCCGTGGCCGCCGTCGGCAATGACATCCAGCTCAACGGAGTCAGCCTTTCGATCGGCGACACCACCGCGCTGGTGAAAGCCGCACGCGCTGCGGCTATGAGCGATGCGAACGCGCGCGCCCAGGTCTGGGCCGGCCTGGCCCACCACCACGTTGGCGGGATGATCGCGCTGTCCGAGCTCGTCTCGGGCCCGACACCGATCCCGTGCAACGGCTGTGGCAAAGGCGGCGGCGGCGGTGCAATGCCGATTCAGCCAGGGCAGACCGACCTGACTGTCACGATCACCGCGGTCTACGAGCTGCTGCCTTAGCGGTCTCGACTAAAAGTCTTGTCGGCCGCCGGTGAGTAATCTCCGGCGGCCTGCGGCGTGCCGACGCCGTCTCGTCTCGAGCGTCCCACCCGGCCACGCTGCAGCGTGGCCGATTTCCCCGCGGAGCGGATCTAGGAGTCTCGGTCGACGGCGGAGCGGGCAAGGCCGATCAGGGTTGGGCGCAGGCCGTCCAGCTCAACCGCTTCGAGCTCATGGAGGGCGGCTTCGACCAAGGCCCGCGCCTCGTCGCCGACTCGCTTCAGCGCGTCGCTCGACCTGACCAGCTCGGTGACGCGACCCACCTCGACGTCGCCGAGCGTGCCCGCCAGCAGCCGTCGCACCTCGGGTCCGACCTCCCTGTCTTCAGCCGCATAGATCAGGGGCAGCGACAGGACTCGCTGTCGGATGTCCAGGCCCACAGGCTTGCCCGAGCTGGGACTGAAGTCGACCATGTCATCCGCCATCTGGAAGGCGACGCCGAGCAGGTCCCCGTAGCGCCTCAATGCCTCGACCGCCGCGGGCTTCGCCTCAGACAGCTGCGCGCCCGACGCGCATGCGGCCGCGAACAGGGCAGCGGTCTTTCCGCGCACCACCTTGAGGTAGGAATCGTGGTCGCCGGGGTACGCGCCGCGCAGGCCGACATCGTCGATCTGCGCCGTACATATCGCCTCCAGCGCCTCGGCCACCGACGAGGTAACCTCGCCGTTGCCGATCTCGGCGATCAGCCTCGTCGCCTTGGCGAAGTAAAAGTCGCCGACGGCGATGGCCCGCTCCGCGCCTTCGGCAGCCGCAACGGTGGGGCGGCCCCGGCGGTGGGTGCTCTCGTCGACGTAGTCGTCGTGGATCAGGGTGGCGTTGTGAAGAAGCTCAACCGCTGCGGCCAGGGCCGCCGCGCGCAGGGGTTCGTGGCGCGGGCCGATGCGGGCCGTGAGTTGCACAAGGCGCGGGCGGAGGCGCTTGCCGCCCGCCTCCACCAGGCGGCGCATCGGCACGGCGACCGGCTCGGGATCGATGAGGAGCTGACGGGTCAGCTCTAGCTCGACCAGGACTTGGTCGGCGGCCGCCGTCGCACTGACGACCCCTCCGGCCGTGCGGGCCACCTCACCGCGGGGCGCGGAGGACGCCTTTTTAGCTTCGAACTCGCCATCCAGTTGAATTGCCAGCTGGCGTGCACGTGGGCCGTCCAGCTCAACCGCGAACACCGACTGCCATCGGCCCAGGACCAGGTCTCCCTCCTCCACCAGCAGCGTGGTGAAGCCGGTGAGGAGCAGCTGCCGGCAGTGGGCGTGGCCGTTGACCGGCTCGTCCAGCGCAATGTCGAACCTGCGAGCGAAGTCGTCGTGCTGGTAGCCGGCGCCGCGCGGGGCGAGCCGCTCCAGCAGGGACTCGAAGTCGCTGAGGAGCAGCGGCTCGTTCTCGTTGACCGCGAGGCCCACTGTCGTATGGAGCGATTGCAGATGGATCCGGCCGGTGTGCAGGCCCGACCGGCGCACCTCCTCGCGGAGCCGCTCGGTGATGTCGACGAACTGGGTGGGGCCGGAGGTCTTGAACCGAAGCCGGCCGGCGATCATCGCCCGCTCTCGAAAGCGCCGATCAGAAGTTCACGCACCGGCCGCCCGCCGGCACCGGAGGCCGCCGCTGCGGACATCTCTTCGATGGCACGAGCAAAGGCGACCTGGAGGTCCTGCGATGCGGCGTCGGCGAGGAGGCGCGAAGCCCGGGCCAGGCACAGGTCGCCCATCAGCAGCGCCGCCGCCGGCGCCGCACGTCCCCCCAGTCCTTGCAGCCGGGTACCGGCCTCGATCAGCGCGGCCGCGAGCGCCAGCTTGGGGCGCGCCGGCGCGGCGTATGAATCAACCACTTCCAGGTAGGACCTGTAGGCGTCCGAGAGACCGTTCTCCCACAGGCCTTCCAGCCGCTCTAGCTCTCGGTCGATCACCAGGGCTTGGGCGGTCATGGCACCGGTTCGATGAGGGTGGCGGCCAGCTGGCTGAAAGCGGACAGGGCGCGTAGGCAGGATTCGTCGTCCCGCGTCACGACGTAGTAGAGGCCGAACCCGAGGACTGTGTTCAGGACGAGAGGGACGAGGACGTCTCGGGGGACCGTCAGCCGGATTCGCCCGTCATCCTCCAGGCGGTCGAGCTGCTCCTGGATGACCTCGCGGTACCTCGTGAAAAGCTCAGGCAGGTACGCCCGGAGCCGCTCGGTTCGAGGAGCCTGAACGAGGAGGTCGAAGGCGGCGAGCTGGATGTCGCCCAGGCGCCGCAGCGAAGCCCAGATGGATTCGGCGCCGACCTCCAGGACCTCCAGGGGGTCGGTGAGCTGGTTGAGGGCGGTTCGCAGCTCGTCAACCGAGCGCGCGGTGAGGTAGCGCCAGGCTTCGACGAGGAGCTCCGACTTGGTCGGAAACCAGTACTGCAGGTTGCCGATGGCGACGCCGGCTTTGGAGGCGATGGATCGGACGCTGGTGCCGGAGTAGCCGTTCTCCAGGAGCGATTCGGCGGCGGCGTGGATGATCTGGTCTCGGGTGCTTTCGGTAGCCGCAGTCGCCCCGGTCATACGTATGTACCAGCATACCGAAGCCAGGGTACGAGGGTGTGACCGGACAAACTCCCTCCCCCCGTCCGGGGGGAGGGCAGGGTTGGGGGGCGTTAGCCTGGACGACCTCTACCGAGGGATAATCTGGCCGGCTGTGCGGAGCATCGAGACCATCTTTCCCAATGGTGTCTGTGGCGTTCTACGGACCGAGAACGCCGACGCGGGCTTTCAGGCATGCATCGCCGCCATCGAAGGCGGCGTCGGCACGATCGAGATCACAACCACAGTGCCGTCGTGCTTTGAGATGGTGCGCGGCATCATCGCGACCACCGGCGGTAAGACACCCATCGGGGTCGGCACAGTGTGGGATCCCGGGGCTGTCCGGGACGCCAAGGACGCCGGCGCCGACTTCGTCGTCACCCCAGTTCTACTGGCGGAGGTGGCGGAAGCCTGCCGGCAGGAAGGCCTCCTCTGCGTCATGGGAGCCCTCACACCGACGGAGATCTACCAGGCTCGGCTCGCCGGGGCGGCACTTGTGGAGGTCTTTCCGATCGGGCCGGTCGGCGGCGCTGAATACATACGGGCTCTGGGCGGCCCCATGGGCGGCGTGCCGTACTTCGTCTCAGGCGGCGTCGAGATTGGGCATATCGCCGATTACCTGAGGCTCGGTGTCAAAGCGGTGGGCTTGACCAATGCACTGTTCTCCCCCGAGGCGATCGCCCACCGAGACACGGATGCGATCCGGCGGAAGGCGCAGAGAGCGGCAGAGGCGGCGGCGTCAGCGAGGGGCGATTAGCCGGGCTTCAGCAACCTACTCTGTACAGGCACATCGTGTTGATGACGTCGGAGTACAGGTTGATTATCTGGCCTCCAGTCGCGATCAAGGCGACGATGACGATCAGGGCCACCAAAGCGAGAATCAGGGCATATTCGACCATGCCCTGCCCAGATTGGGATCGTTTCGACGTAATCATTCCGATTCAGCTTTCGCGCGAGGTGCGTGACTAAAGCTCGATCAGCAACCTGCGTGATAGTTGCACATCGTCTTGATGATGTCGGAGTACAGGTTGATCACCTGGCCTCCAGTTGCGATCAGCGCTACGATGACGATCAGCGCGACCAACGCGAGGATGAGGGCATATTCGACCATGCCCTGTCCCGCCTGTCTACGCCTGAAACTAATACTCATTCTGGGTATTGACCTAGAAGCTTAACCCTTGAACCCCCACCAGTGGTCGCTGCTTTCGTGAGCGCCTGCTCGACGACCACGCGGACCATGCGCTTGCGCCAGAAGTGGGTGAGATCGGTGTTGTCGAGTGGTTTGGCGGGCTTGGCGGCGATTTCGGCCGCCGCGCGGATCGTCTCCTCGTCTAGAGACTTGCCTGTCATGAACTCATCCGCCGCCCTCGCCTCGAGAGGGTGTGAGGCGACCGCCGATAAGACGATCCGGCACCGCGTTATTGTCTCGCCATCCAATTGCAGTGCTACTGCAGCGCCCGCAATGGGGAAGTCGATCGAACCGCGACGCCTGAGCTTCACGTAGGCGGTCTGATTCCCCTTGATCGCCGGCAGGCGCAACTCCGTCACCACCTCGCTCGGTTGCTTCGCCAGGTAATCGATCCCGTCGTCGCGATACAGCGCCGCGACGGGCAGCTCGCGCTCACCGTCAGGACCAGCCAGCGTGACCATGCCCTCGAGCGCCATCGCCATCGGGCCTGTGTCGGAAGAAGACACGGCCCAACACCGCGGGCTGCTCGGCGCGACGAGGCAGATATCTCCGTCTTTTTTCATGCAGAAGCCGACTGCCTTTCGCCACTCGTATGTCATGTCGTAGTAGTTGCATCTCGTGTCGACGCACAGGTTGCCGCCGATGGTGCCGGCGTTTCGGAGTGGGGGAGACGACACGAGTCCGGCGGCCTGCGCATAGCCGGGCAGCTGCGCGGTGAGGTGCGGATCGGCAGCTGCGGCTGCGAGCGTGACGCCGGCCCCGACCGCGGTCTCCTCGTCCTTCTTATGAATGCGGTTGTCCAGGAAGTCGAGGCTGATCAACGCTTCGACCTCGAACTGGCGGCGCTTGAGCTTTGGAAACAGGTCGGTCCCGCCGGCCACGAACATGGCGCGCGGTCCCAGGTCGGCGGCCATCTGCGCCGCCTCGCGCGCGGTCTTTGGCCTCAGGTATCTAAATCGAGGCAGGCGCAGCAAGATCCAGCTCCTTGGGTGGCGGCTCGACTTTGATGCAGGCCGGGTACGGGATGGTCGGGAAGCGTGACGGCCCGAACCTTGGCGGCTCTCCTTTCTGTTTGCGTCGGAGCGCCTCGACGACCTTCTCAGGCGTGACCGGTATCTCGTCGAGCCAAACGCCCAGCGCGTCGAAGACGGCGGAGCTGACCGCCGGGATGACCGGAAGGAGCGGGCCCTGCCCGGCTTCCTTGGCGCCGTATGGTCCCTCGGGATCGACGGTCTCGACGATGAACGTCTCGACCTCTGGCATGTCAAGGAATGTTGGCGACTTGTACTCGAGCATCGAGGGCCACTTGTGCAGGCCTTTCCGGAACGCCTGCTCTTCCATCAGTGCCTCGCCCAGACCCATGTAGACGCTGCCCTCCACCTGGCCCTCGACCAGCAGCGGGTTGATGGCGCGGCCCACGTCGTGCGCAATCCATACCTTGTTCAGATGCACGATGCCTGTGCGCGGGTCCGCGTCCAGGTCGACGACGCAGGCCGAATAGCTGTACGCCGGGCTGGGGCCGACTCCCGAGCCCTTGTACGGTCCGGCGATCTTTGGTGGCGTATAGCTCCCGGCGCTCGTGAGCGTCCCGAAGCGTGCCTCGGCCAGGATGCTTGCGTCCTCGAAGCTGAAGTCCCCGATTCGCCCGGCCCCCACCGCCACCGCATCGGCCGCGCAGCCAATCTTCGCCGCCACGGCTTCGACGAGCATTCCGCGCATATTCCGCGCGGCTTGGATCGCGGCATTTCCGGCCATGAACGTGACGCGCGACGAGTAGGAGCCCAGGTCGATCGGAGTGGTGTCGGTGTCGGCAGTGACGAGGCGCACGTCCGCGGCCTGGATGCCGAGCTCCTCCGCGACGATGGCGGCGAGCACCGAGTCCGAGCCCTGACCGATGTCCATCGCCCCGCAGAAGGCGGTGACGCCACCGCGATCGACCTTGATCTGCACCTCCGAGTGTGGCATGTCGTTCCAGTAGATCGCGGTCCCGGCGCCTGATAGGTAGCTCGATATTGCGAAGCCCATGCCATGGCCGTGTCGCTTCTCACGGTTGCGAAACCGGGAGGCGTTTATCACACGCTCGGTGCACTCGTCGAGGCCGCACGACGTTACGCGCAGCCAGTTCACCGTGCGCGTCATCGGTTTGACGAAGTTGCGCTGCTTCAGCTCCACCGGGTCGATGCCGATGTCGCGGGCGATCTTTTCGAGGTGCAGCTCCAGCGCGAATCGAGGCTGAGGCGTGCCATGACCACGCTTGGGACCGCATGGAGGTTTGTTGGTGAAGACGCGGCAGCCTTCGAAGCGGTAGGCGGGGATGTCGTAGGTGACTGTCTGCAGCGCACCCGTATAGAAGGTGGAAGCGACCCCATACGAGCCGTAAGCGCCGCCGTCGAGCGCGCTCCGAAAGTGCATCGCCGTGATGCGGCCGTCTTTCGTCACTCCGGTCCGGACCCACATCAGGACTGGATGCCGGCCGCGGTGCGCGTAGAAGACCTCTTCGCGGGTCAGCGTGCATTTGACGGGCCTGCCGGTGAGCATCGCCAGCTTGCAGACGATGAACTCGTGCGCAAAAGGATCGGTCTTGCCTCCGAAACCGCCTCCATGGGCCGCGCCGATGACGCGTATCCGGTTCATCGGAAGCTCCAGGACCTTGGCCAGCGCCCTGTGCACGTAGTGGACGACCTGCGTCGACGACCACAGGGTGACGCGGCCGTCCACAAACGTTGCGATGGCGCTGTGCTGCTCCATCGGTAGATGCGTGTTGCCCTGGAAGAAGAAGACGTCTTCGCGGATGTGCTCCGCGCGCGCGAAGCCTGCATCAACCTCGCCGAACTCGAGCGCGACCAGTTTGTGGATGTTGTTCGGGCCGCCGTAGTCCTGGATGCGCTCGTCCTTGGTCTCCGCAAGCGCCTCGTCGATCGACATCACGGGTTCCAGGACGTCGTACTCGACAGAGATGGCGTCGCACGCGGCCGCTGCGATCTCCTCCTCCACTGCCGCCACCGCGGCGATCGGATCGCCGACGTAGCGAACCTTCTCGTGTTCGAGGGCGCGCTCGTCCTGCGTCACGGGAAGGATGCCGAACTTGATCGGGAGGTCGGCGCCGGTGATCACCGCCACCACGCCGGGCATGCGCCGGGCGGCCGAGGTGTCGATGGAGACGATGCGGGCGTGGGGGTGGGGGCTGCGCAGGATCCTGCAGTGGAGGGTGCGGGCGGGAAGCATGTCGTCGGCGTAGATTGCGCGGCCGGTCACCTTGGACACGGCGTCGGGCTTGGGGAGCGGCTTGCCGATGACGGAGAAGCCGTTCTTTGAAGGGTTCATGCTGACTCGGCCCCCCCTTCCCCCGGGCGCTCGCTTCGCGAGCGAGCGCGGACCTCCTCCCGCAGGGGGGAGGGCGACTTATTGATTCGACCTGCTGCGAGCTCCACTGCGTCCAGGATCTTGGTGTAGCCCGTGCAGCGGCACAGGTTGCCCGCGAGCGCTTCGCGTATCTCGTCCCGCGTCGGCATGGCGTTGCTCTCGAGCAGCGACTTCGATGCGAGCAGGATGCCGGGCGTGCAGTAGCCGCACTGTGCTGCCCCGAGCTCGGCGAACGCCTGCTGCAGCGGGTGGAGTTCCGAACCCTCAGCAAGCCCTTCCACTGTGGTGATCGGGCGCCCCTCGACCTGGATCGGCAGTACGAGGCAGCTGAGCACCGGCTTGCCCTCCACCAGCACTGTGCAGGTTCCGCACTCCCCCAGCTCGCAGCCGTGCTTCGTGCCGGTCAGCTGCATGTCCTCTCGGAGAACCTCGAGCAGCGTCTTGTGCACGGGAAGGAGAAGCTCGGCACGCTCTCCGTTGACGTGCAGCACCACGATCTGGCGGTCGATGTCGCGCGCCATCTCCTGCTTCACGGTGCGCCGAGCATAGCCTTCAAGGCCTGCGCGCAGGCCCAGAGGTCGCGGGCGACGGCGTGCGCCCGGCTGGAGGTCGGGACGGGGTCGTCTGGGTGGACGAGGATCGTGCGCATTCCGAGCGCCAGGGCGGGCTCGATGTCGTTGGCCTCCTTGTTGCCGATGACGACACAGCGCCCGGCCGGCGCTCCGCCGACCCGCATCGCCATCTCGAAAACGGCCGGGTGCGGTTTGAGGTGGCCCGCGTCGACCGACGTGACGATGGCATCGACGTGGCCCGCCATCCCGAGCAGGCGGAAGTCTTCCCAGTAGCTTTGGGCGTCGCGCCAGTACGTGTTGCTCGCGATGACCGAACGCATGCCGAGCATTCGGATCGTCGACAGCAGCTCCAGGGCGCCTGGCAGCGGAAGGAGACGGTCGGCGACCGGCACGGCCATGGCTCGCCTGATCAGTGCCACAGTCATCGCGTCTGCCGGCAAACCCTGGCGCGAGAGCGAAGTGGCGACCAGGACCTCCGCCGACGGGACGCTAACCGTGTGCTCAGTCGTGAGGCTGCGCGCCTCGTCGCCCAGGCGACTGCTCGTGATCAGGTCGGAGACGAGTGCGTCGACCTCGGCAGGAGGCAGCTCGGGCATGGCTGCCGCGACTCTCTGGCGGCGTCCATCGCCGTCGGTCTCGCGCAGCGGCCACGAATTCGGCCACAGAGTGCCGCCGACGTCGATCAGCGCAACTTCAAGGGGTTGATTCACCCGAGTCCCTATCATCGCCTCAATGCTCAGGTGGTTGACGGCGGGCGAGTCGCACGGTCCCCAGCTCACGGTTGTGATCGAGGGTCTCCCGTCCGGGTTGGAGATCTCGGAGGACGACCTGCGCCGCGACCTCGCCCGCCGGCAGGGCGGCCACGGGCGCGGTGGCCGTCAGCAGATCGAGACAGACTTCGCCCGCATCGTCAGCGGCGTGCGCGGTGGTTTCACGATCGGCAGCCCGGTGACGCTGGTGCTTGAGAACAAGGACCACGTCAACTGGACGGCCGAGATGACGGCGTCGAAAGAGGGCTTTGCGCCGAAGCCGGTGACGAAGCTGCGTCCGGGTCATGCCGATCTGGCCGGCGCTCTGAAGTACGGCCACAGCGACATACGGAACGTCCTCGAGCGCTCGTCAGCGCGCGAGACCGCGACTCGCGTCGCCGCCGGCGGCGTGGCCCGAAAGCTGCTGGCCAACTTCGGGATCGAGATCCTGAGCTTCACCCAATCCATCGGCACCGTGGACATCGGCTATGAGGGTTGCGACCCCGACACGATCACTGTGGAGGACATCGAGGCCTCACCGGTGCGATGCCCCGACCCAGCAGCGTCGAAGCGGATGGTCGCGGACATCGATGAGGTAGGCGAGAAGGGCGACACGCTGGGCGGGACGTTCCGCATCATCGCGCGCGGCGTGCCGCTGGGGCTTGGCAGCTATGTGCACTGGGACCGCAAGCTCGACGGCCGACTGGCCCAGGCGGTCCTTTCGATCAACGCCATCAAGGGCGTCGAGTTCGGCGCCGGCTTCGAAGGCGCGGCGCGCCGCGGTTCACAGTTCCATGACGAGATCGAGTACCAGGAGGAAAGGTTCCGTCACCTGACGAACCGGGCAGGCGGACTGACGGGCGGCGTCACCAACGGCGAGCCGATCGACCTGCGCGTCGCCATCAAGCCGATCTCGACGATGAAGAAGCCGATGCCTTCGGTCGACCTCAAGACCAAGGAGAAGGTGGAGGCGCACTACGAGCGAAGCGACGTGTGCGTGGTCCCCGCGGCGGGCGTGATCGGCGAGGCTGTCGTGGCTCTGACCTTGGCAGACGTGTTCCTCGAGAAGTTCGGAGGCGACTCGATGACGGAGATCGAGCGCAACCACCGGGGCTACCTCGACTCGCTAGCCCGCTGAGGATCACGCCTCGGCTTTACCTGGCGACTGCCGCCCGCGTCGGATTGACCAACACCGACCCACCCGAGCAGACGGTCATGAGCCCGGGCGGTGCGTCCGGCTCGAGTGGCGCTGATGACCATGGACAGGTAAGCGTCCGGCGCGTTGGTCGAGCATGTGGCCAGCAGAACGACCGAGGAGGCTACGGAAATGAGATCCGAACGCCTCATAACCGTTGAGCGTGGTCGGTCGAGCGCCTGTTACGGGTAACTTGACTGGACTGTGAGCGACAAGGTGATGACGCTGGCTGAGGCTGTCGATCGTTTCGTTCTGGATGGCGCGGCTGTAGCGCTGGGGACCGCGCTCGAAGCGCTCATCCCGTTTGCCGCCGGGCACGAGATTATCCGGCAGCGCCGCCGCGACCTGGAGCTCGTCGGACCGATCTCGGATGCGCTGTTCGACCAGCTCATCGGCGCAGGCTGCGTGCGCCGTGTCACCGCGGCATGGGTCGGCAACGTGTCCGAGGGCCTCGGTCACTGCTACCGCCGCGCCGCGGAGGACGGAGTGCCGCGAGCGCTCGAGATCCACGACCACAGCAACTTCTCGATCGCGCTGGCCCTGTGGGCGGCGGCCTGGAATGTGCCCAGCCTGCCGGCGCGCACGCTGCTGGGGAGCGACATGATCGGGACGAACCCAAATCTCACGGCGGGCGATGGGGTCGTGCACGTCAAAGCGGTGCGGCCGGATGTGGCCGTGGTCCACGTCCAGAGGGCGGACGCGATGGGCCGCGCGCACGCATGGGGACCGCTCGGGATCACGGAGGAGGCGGGTCTCGCCGCGGACCGTGTCGTCCTTACATGTGAGGAGCTTGTCGACCCGAGTGTCACGCTGAGCGACCCCAATCGCATTCTCTTCCCAGAGACGAAGGTCGTCGCCGTTGTTCACGAGCCCGGCGGGGCTCACCCCTCACCGGTGCAGGGTTACTTCAAGCGGGACCATTCGTTCTTCCGCGACTACGCGGGGGAGTCGCGAACCGCTGAGGGCTTCTCCTCATGGCTCAAGCACTGGGTGCTGGACCTGCCGGACCGGGCCGCTTACATGAAGCGGGTCGACGCCGGGTCACTGCGCGTGAAGGGCCGTGCCCTATCGGCCCCGGCTAACTTTGCTGATGAGTGACGCCTATACGCCGCAGGAGCTGATGATCGCCGCAGCCTCGCGCGAGATCCGGGACGGCGAGCTGATCTTCGTTGGCATGCGGCTGCCCATCCTCGCCTACGCCGTGGCTCGCACCAACCACGCGCCGAATGCCCGCGGGCTGTTCGAGGTCGGCCTCCTACGCGACCAGCCCGCAGCGAACTTTCTCGGCACGATGGGCGATCCACCGAACGTCATCGGCGCGCTGTGGGCCACGAGAATGTCCAACGTCATGGCGCTCATGGCCCAAGGGCACGTCGATCTGGGCTTCATCGGTGGGGCTGAGGTGGATCGCTTCGGCAACCTGAACACCTCTTACGTGGGGCCGCCGCAGGCGCCGAAGGTCAAGCTGCCGGGGAGTGGGGGAGGCGCCGACATCGCGATCCTCAGCCGTCGATGGGTGACGCTCATGAGCCACGAACGCCGCAGGCTGGTCGATCGCGTGTCGTTCATCACATCGCCGGGCCACGGTGACGGGACCACTGGCTGGCGCCGGCGAAACGGATTGCTGGGAGCCGGCCCTGTCGCGATCGTTACCACGCTCTGTGTCTTTCGGTTTCCGGAGGGCGGGGGCGAGGCCTATCTCGACTCGATCCATCCCGGCCACACGCTGGACGAGGTTCGCGCCAACACCGGCTGGCCGGTGGGACCCGCGGGCGATGTCGCCGAGACTCCGGTTCCGACCGCCGCCGAGCTGAATGCGATGAGGCGTCTGGAGCCTCGCACGATTACAAAAGCCTGACAGAGCCACAACGACCGTCTGACAGCGCTCAGTCATCTTCATCCTCGGCCCCGAACCGGCGCGCACCAGGTTGGTTCCTTTGGGAGGGGCGAAATAAACAACGAGGAGATCGTCATGAACCCTATCGCAGCAATCGCAGTCAAAGCAGTGGGCGCCGGAGGCGTCGCGGCGTTGCTGAGTCTTGGCATCGCCGGCGGCCTGGCGCAAGCCTCATCGCCGAGCCCAACGCCGAAGCCGAGCGCCTCAGCCAATCCCGCGAAGCCGGCCACCTCCGCCAATCCGGCGGAGCCGGATCCTCGCAGCGACCGTCGCGCCGTCCGTCTGGCGGTCCTGGAGGCCGAGGCCGACGTCTTGGGCATCAAGCCTGAGACGCTCCGAGACGACCTCAAGCGCGGACAGAAGGTCTCCGACCTTGCCAGGGACAAAGGCATGACCAAGGAGCAGTTCGCGGCCAAGCTCGTTGCCAGCGTGCGGCCCAGGCTCGAACAGCTCGTCGCGAGCAAGGAGATCACTCAGGCCCAGGCAGACAAGGTGATCGACAGGGTCTCGAAGGGTCACATCCCGTTCTGGAACGGCCGCGACCCGAGGAAGGCTGCCTCGACCTCGACAACGAACTAAATCAAAACCTACCCCCCCAAGACGAGGGTCCGCCAACGCGGCGGGCCCTCTCGGTTTGTCCTCAGGCTAGGGTCGCTGCTAGGCCGGATTCACTCCGGCCGTCACCCAAACGTGCCACTTCGAAACACGTCCAGGCGTCGCCGGCCACAGGTGGGGGTTCCGCGGGGGAGGACTTACGTCCTCACCCGCGCCTTCATCGCGATCTGCTTCCACTTCTTGCGCTCCTCGATGCGAATCCGGGCGTCGCTCTTGGCCGCGATGGCTCGCAGCTCGCGTTGGAGCTTGCGATAGCTGTTGAAGCGCGCGACATCGAGACTGCCGTCTGACAGCGCCGCCTTGACCGCGCACCCCGGCTCGGTGTTATGTGCGCAGTCCGTGAAGCGACAGCGCAACACCAGCTCTTCGATGTCGTCGAACAGGTTGCCCAGCCCATCCTCTCCCTCCCACAGCTGCGCTTCCCGGAGGCCGGGCGTGTCGATGATCATGCCGCCGCCTGGAAGCTGGACCAGCTGGCGGTGGCTGGTCATGTGGCGGCCTTCGCCTGAGCGGTGGATGAGCCGCGTCCGCATCACATCCGAGCCGACGATGTAGTTGATGAGGGTGGACTTGCCGGCACCGGACGGCCCGAGCAGCACGCCGGTGAGCGCCGGCTGCAGTCGTTGTGTGATCTCGCCCATCCCCTGACCCGTGATGCTGCTGGTGACCAGCACCGGCGTTCCCATCGACACGGCTTCGAGCTCCGCCTGGAGATCCTCGGGCGAGTCGACGACATCCGCTTTGGTCATCAAGACGATGGGCACGGCTCCGCTCTGCCAAGCGATGGTGAGGTAGCGCTCAATGCGCCGAGCGTTGACGTCGGTGGCGGCGGCGACCACGAACGCCACGTCGACGTTGGCCGCCAGCACCTGCTCCTTTGACTCCCTGGAAGAGACCTTCCGCGAGAAAACGGTGCGCCGTTCGACGACTCCGTGGACGCTGGACACCGGCTCGCGGCGCAGCAGGGCGACCCAGTCGCCGACCGCGGGCAGCAGGAGGCGGTCGTTGCGGAGGTGACGACCGGCCGACGCGCGTGTCGATCCACCTGCGTCCTGGACGAGGTACTCCGCGCCGAAGTCCGCTGTGACGCGCGCGGGCACGTAACCGTCCTGCTCGTACGGTCTGAACTTTTCCTGGAAATTGGAATCCCAGCCTAGCGATGCGAGCTGAGAAGCGACTTCAATGGACAACGCGAATCCTCCGGGAAACAAGACGGGTGGGCGGAATCGGTCCGCCCGCCGGAGGGTGCTTAGACGAAAGCTCCGGAGGCGGCCGACGGCCGGAAAACGGTCATTGCAAGCTCAGCCATTCGAACGCCACCTCCCCTTTTGATCTGCGGGCAGGGTACCACGGTGGTTGCTTACCTGGGCGCCCCCTCCGGCGCGCTTCGACGCCCTCCCGCGCGTGCCGCGCGGGGGCCCCAGCGGTAAGAGCGGGGAGGACCGCCCTATTAAGCCCCTTTAAAGTCTGCTTTTCTCTTTTCGGTGAAGGCTTTGATGCCCTCTTCTGCATCTTCAGACACGAAAACGCGGCTGATGGCTTCGCGCTCGATTGCCAGGCCCAGATCGAGCGGCGCGCCGAAGCCCTGGGTGATTGCCAGCTTCGCGTGGCCGATTGCGACAGTAGGACCCGATGCGAGCTTGGCCGCGTACTCGATGGCGCCGGCGCGGCACGCGGCGGCGTCCGCGAATATCTGGTCCACCAGGCCGAGCTCCTTGGCTTCAGCAGGTTTGAAGGTCCTTGCGTTGGCGATGTGGTCGATACCCTTCGACAGGCCGACGAGCCGGGGCAGCCGCTGGGTTCCGCCGGAGCCCGGGAAGAGTCCGAGGTTCACCTCGGGAAGTCCGATCTGGTACGAACCCTCGGCCGCAAAACGGAGGTCGCAAGCGAGGGCCAGCTCGAATCCGCCGCCCAGGCAGTGACCCGCGATCACCGCGATGAAGACCAACGGCGTGTTCTCCATCTTTCGAAACGCCTCGTGCGCCATCAGCGCGGTCATAGTCCGAGAGCGAGGCGTTCCCGCGGCGAAGATTGTCACGTCTGCCCCCGCCGAGAAGAACTTCTCCGAGGCGCTGGTGACCACCACCGCGCGGATCTCAGCGTCATTGCGTGCGTCGTCGATTGCGCCCGCCAGCGAGCGAAGAAATGTGTAGTCGTAGCTGTTGGCAGGGGGTCGGTCGAGGACGATGATCCCGACAGCGCCTTCCTTCTCCAAATTCACCGGCATGGCAGGCCCTCCGTTTCGCTCTCCCGACGACGCGGATAATTATCGAAGTACTGACAGAAACCTACCCAAAGACCTATCAAAGAGGGGTGTGCACCTTATGGCGACGATGATCATTGAAGGCGAAAGGACACAGGCCGCGTCGGGCAAGACGTATGAAGTTCGCAACCCGGCGACGGGCGAAGTCGTCGACGAGGTGCCGGCCGGCGGTGCGGCCGACGTCGACAAGGCGGCGCACGCCGCTGCCAGGGCGTTCACCACCTGGTCCAAGCTGGCGCCCGCCAAGCGTGCCGAGATCCTCCACAAGGCCGCGCATCACATGCTCGGCAAGGTTGAGCAGATCGCTCCGATCCTTACCAGGGAGCAGGGAAAGACGCTGCTCGAGTCGAGGCTCGAGGCACAGCGCTTCGGCGAGAACATCGCATGGTTTGCGGATCTCGCCGACAAGGTCCACGGCCAGCACGTTTCGCTGCCCGACACGACCACCTACGGCCTGGTGATCCGGATGCCAATCGGTGTCTGCGGTGCGATAGTTCCCTGGAACTTCCCGCTCACGCTGGCGGCGAACAAGGTTGCGCCTGCGATCGCAGCGGGCAACACCGTGGTCCTCAAGCCCGCGAGCACGACGCCGCTTTCGACCCTCGCATGCATCGAAGCTCTGATCGAGGGTGGCTTGCCGGAAGGGGTCGTCAACGTCGTGTTGGGCGCGGCGACCGGAGAAGCGATAGTGGAGCACCCGCTCATCCGCAAGATCGCTTTGACCGGGTCGACACCGACTGGCAAGAAGGTGATGGCCAAGGCGGCCGAAGGCCTCAAGAAGATCACGCTAGAGCTGGGCGGCAGCGATCCGTGCATCGTCCTTGACGACGCCGACCTCGAGGCGGCAGCACGAGGCATCTCCGTCGGGCGTTTCTTCAACTGCGGGCAAGCGTGCCTGGCGGTCAAGCGCCTGTATGTCCAGGAAGGGGTCTACGACGCGCTTATGGAGAAGCTGGTCGCGCGCGCGGCCAAGCTCAAGCCCGGCAACGGACTGGACAAGGACAGCCGGATGGGACCGATGCACACCGAAACGCAGAGAGCCGAGGTGGAGGCCCAGATTAAAGATGCGCTGAGCAATGGGGCGAAGGCGCTGTTCGGTGGCGGGCGGCCGAAGGGCGAGGAGTACGAGAAGGGTTGGTTCATCGAACCAACAATCCTCGAGAACGTGCCTGACGACGCGCGGATGTGGAAGGAGGAGGTGTTCGGGCCGGCGCTGCCCGTGCGGCGGATCAAGGATCTCGACGAGGGGCTCCGCCTTGCCAATGACTCGCCGTTCGGTCTGGGCTCGTCGATCTGGACCGCCAACATGGCGCATGCGCGGCGGGCGGTGCAGGAGCTGGAGGCGGGCTACACGTGGGTCAACGCGCTGCAGATCGCGCACGATGAGCTGCCGTTCGGTGGCGTCAAGCAGTCGGGCTTCGGGAAGGAGCACGGCCTCGAGGCCTACTACTCCTACACGGAACAGAAGTCGGTCGTGTACGGCGGCGTGTGAGGGTCGCGGTGTCGGTTCCTCGAGCTAACGCCCCCCGCCCCGACCCTCCCCCCGGACGGGGGGAGGGAGGACGTGAGCTATGAAAGTCGCTGTCCTTGCCCTGGCCGTACTCCTGCTCCTTATTGGCGGTGTGTTCGCCGGCCAGGGGCTTGGGTACATACCCGGGAGCTTCATGACCGGCGACATCCACTGGTTCTGGATCGGCAGCGGAATGATCGTTGTTGCCCTGGCTCTGGGGGTCGTTGGGTTCGCGCGGCGGCCTAAACGGGTCTAGAGGCCGAGGTCCTACCGGGCCTGGGCGTCCCCTCCGGCGCTTCGCGCCACCTCCCCCCGCGGAGCGGGCAGGACCGCCCTGTAAGCCTTTACAGGGTGACTTGACCTCCTGGCCCCTGGTTCTTTCGCCGGAGTTGTCGGCTTAAGCCGTTCTCCCGTTCATGCGATCCCACGTTGATTGGCACTCTACGCACCGCGTGGCCGCGGGCTGGTACTTGAGGCGCTCCGCTGGGATCCGCCGGGCGCAGCTCTCGCAGATACCGTACGCGCCGTCCCGGACCCTCTCGAGCGCGTGCTCCACCTGCTCACGGTTCTCGTCCAGGAGGTGGACCAGGATGTCCGAGGTCTCGCGGTCCGAGAGGGCCTGGGCCAGGTCAGTCTCCTCGGGGATCCCTGTGATCACGCCCCCGACGACCTCGTTGAGTGGCCTGTGCAGGCCCGCTTCCTCGCCGCACGCCGCAGCCAGGTGCTCAAGGTGCCGCCTGTTGGCTTCCAGCTTGTCCTCCGGCGCCGCGTCTGGTCCTTTACGAGTCGCCATTCGCAAACCTCCCTTCCACCTGAGATACCGGAGCAGGCAACGCTTTGATCCGTCAGACACAACGCCCGGACCTAGCCTAGTACCCGGGTCGCGCACAATTGGTTGCCTAGGCATAACGCCCATCACATGAAGAGACTGACCCTGTTCATACCCCTGCTCCTGCTTGTCGCATGCCAGCCGGGCCAGACCAACCGTCCGCCTCCCACAGTGGCGCAGATCGGCGGAGACATCCACTGCGCGACGGGCGACCACGGTTTCGAGGATGCTGAGGCAGGGTGGGGTTTCTGCTATCCCGGGACCTGGCAGTACATCGAGAAATCCCAGGGGAGCTCCAATCCATCCCGCCTGGACCTCACCTTCGACATCACTAACGTTCCTTGCGTTGCGGGCTCGCCCGTGGCAGGCCAAACGCCGCGGCCGGTCTGCTCGCCGGACGCGGGCCTTTTCGCCTTCATGATCATCTCGACATTCGAGAGGGGGAGCGCCACGAACCTAGCGAGCTGGACGCAAGCGAATTTGGCCTCCCCGCTGCCTGGTCAACAGGCGATCGTGTGGGGCGATGCAACCGAGGCGGCTCTGCTGAGCGATGGCAGGCGCATCGCGTTGACGCCGCACCACGTCGTGATCATGAAACTGAGCTCGGGCAAGGGCTTGCTCGACCTGGAAGCGGAGATGTCGGCGAGGCTAAGTACCTGGAAATTCCTTTACTGAGGGATCGCAGCTCGCGCTTTTCGCCCTAAGCCCTCTCTAGCTGGGTCTCTTGAAAAGAGTCTGGAGTTTGACGGCCAGGCCCATGTCGCCTTTGACCTGGAGCTTGCGTGACATGAAGGCGGCCATCCCGTCCATCTGGCCCAGCATGATCTTCACGAAATCCGCTGAGTCCGCGATCACTGTGAGGTTCGCGGTGTCGGGCGCATCGCCTTTTCCGGACTCGGCCTTGCCGTCCTGGATCTTGACCCACCACTTGCCGGCTTGTTCCCCGCTCAGGTCGAACTGGATGGTTGCCTTTGTGCTGCCGGCCTTTTCGGGAACCAGGTACCGGGGCAGCGCCTCGACGAGCTGGTCGGGTGACAACTGGACCTCAGACATGTGCTCCTCCTGAGCTAAAAGCAGTGACTGAAGTGAATCCTAACCGCGCGTCGTGCCGGCGTGCTCCCTGGGGGACAATGCCGGAGTCGTGGCGACCGAGCTTGGGTTGACCGAGGTGGCGGCAGATGTCTTCGAGCTCCGCCTGCCGATTCCATTCGAGGACGGCCTGGTCAACGTCTTCCTGTTCCCGGCCGGCGACGACGCCGATCTGTTGGATTGCGGAATGAACACGGAAGAATCCGTTGACGCCATTCGGGCGGCTGTGAAGCAGGTCGGGGCGAAGCGACTGCGCCGTCTCGTTATCACGCACATCCATCCCGATCACTACGGCGCAGCCGGCGTCTTTGCAGGTGAGGGACGCGCGGACCTGTACCTGCATCGCCTCGAGGTGCCGCTCGTCCATCCTCGATATGTCGAGCTGGAGCATCTCGTGAGCGAGGTGCGCACGTACCTGCTCGTCAACGGCGTGCCGGGCGATGAGGCCGACGTGATGAGCAACTCCCAGCGCGCGCTCAGCGCGATCGTCAAGCCCGCGGTGCCCGCGGTGCAGCTGGATGGCGCCGAAACGCTGGAGATGGGCCGCAGGCGGCTGAGGGTGGAGTGGACGCCAGGGCACTCACCGGGGCACATCTGCCTGTACGACGAGGGCGAGAAGGTCCTCTTCGCCGGCGACCATATGCTGCCGGAGCTGTCCCCCAACATCGGCCTACACCCACAAAGCACGCCGGATCCCTTGCACGAGTACCTCGACGGCCTGCGGCGCCTGGCTCACTACGAGCCTCGCCTGATACTCCCTGCACACGGCCGACCCTTCGCGGACGCCTCGAGCCGAGTGAAAACCCTGGTCGCGCATCACAAGCGGCGCCTGGATCAGATCGAGGCGATCCTCTCCCGCGGAGAGCGCAACGCGTGGGAGGTGGCGCTGGAGCTGTGGGGTCCGCGCGACAACCTGTACGAGAAGCGCCTTGCGCTCCAGGAAGGGCTCGCTCACCTTCAGGCGCTTGCTGTCGATGGCAGGCTTCAGAAATTCGTCACGCCCACCTCGGTGCGGTGGCGGTCGAGGGCCGGCGAGTAGCCGAGCGGTGCTCCCCGCCGCCCACTGGGGGCCGCTCGTCGATCCTATCGGCTCGCGGCGGCCTCTCGGACCGTCTTGATCCCGAGCGGGAACAGGTCAGCCGGGTAGCAGCCGACGCCGACGACGCCAGGTCCGGCGTGGGCGCCCACCACTGGTCCCAGCGGCTGGATCATCAGTGTGTCAGCGAGGGGTTCCAGCTCGCTGGCTACGCGCTCCGCGTCGGCCTCGGCGTCGGCATGGCCGACGATGATGCAGACGCCGGCTCCTCGGTCCAGCTCGCGCGCCAGCTCGACGATGCGGTTTAGGGCGCGCTCGAAGGTGCGCACGCGCTCGAGTGGAGTCACCAATCCGTCGCGAATGCAAAGGACTGGCTTGACCTGGAGCACCGAGCCCAGCAATGCGCTGGCGCGCCCGATGCGCCCGCCGCGCCGAAGGAACTCCAACGTGGCGACCGAGAAGTATGTCTGGATGTGCGGCCTCATCGCCATGACCTTGGCCTCGATCGCCTCTGGATCCGCACCACGAGCGGCAAGCGTGGATGCAACCAGGGTTATGAGACCCAAAGACATCGAAACGACCTCGGAATCGATGACGCGTATGCGCTTCGGATCGGTCATCTCAGCCGCCTGGCGCGCCGACGCGACAGTGCCGCTGAGCTTCTCGGAGATGTGGATCGAGACAATCGATTCGTGCTCCTCGAGCAACGTTGTGTAGGTTTCAGCAAACATGCCCGGCGAGGGTTGAGAGGTCGTTGGATGCGTGGTCGCGCCTGGGAGCCGTTGGTAGAACTCGGCCGGGGTGATGTCCACGCCGTCGAGGAGGCTCCGCCCGTCGAGGTGCAGCGTCAAGGGGACGAGAGTCACCGACCTGGCGGCAGCCAGTGCTGGAGGCAGGTCGGCGGTTGAGTCGGTGACGATGGCGACGGACCGCTTGTTCATATAGCCCAACCCTTGTGGATCGCGCACCTACGGGATCTTGAGTTCGACCGCCTCCGCTTTTGCCTGCGCCTTCGTCCTGTGGAACAGCCTCTTCTCGACCGGCCGCAAACAGACGAGGATCGCCAGGATGAGGATGGTGGTGAAGACCGCGGGACCGTAGAAGCCGAAACCCACCGACATCCCGATCGCGGCCGCCACCCAGATCGACGCCGCGGTCGTCAGGCCGTGGACCTCACTGCCCTCGCGGAGGATGGCGCCGGCGCCAAGGAAGCCGACGCCGGTCACGATCTGAGCTGCGATCCGGGTCGGGTCGGTGGTGCTGCCAAAGGCTTCGAGCCCGAGCGCTGCAAACAGGCAGGCGCCGACTCCGACCAGGCCCAGCGTCTTGATCCCTGCCGGGTGGCCGTGGAACTCCCTCTCGAAGCCGATGGCGACCGCGAGGACCGCGGTGATGAGGAGGCGAAAAGCGAAGTCGAGGTCGCCGTGGAGTGGCAGTTGCTCAGCCCCTTCCGGGACGGCTGCCTGGCTCGTCCTTGATTTCAGGCTCGTCCGGGAGCTCAGGGAGGTCGAGGCTGTTCACGAAGTCACGGAACACTGCCAGTCGCTCTTCGTCGACCGGCGTGTCGCCCTTCTCCTTGTCGTCCGAGCCCTCGTCGGCGTCCGGGATGATGCCCGCCGTCTCCATCACCTCGGTGGCGACGAAGATCGGGCACTCGACGCGGACGGCGAGCGCGATCGCATCGGATGGCCTCGCGTCGAAATCGAGGTCGCGCCCGTCCTGTTTGACGTAGAGGCGGGCGTAGAAAACCTGGTCGGCGAGGCGGGTGACGACGATGCGCTTGACGCTGATCCCCAGGTCGCCGAAGGCCGTCGCCATGAGGTCGTGTGTGAGGGGGCGTCCGAGGGGGTTGCCGGAAATCTTGGTCGCGATCGCCTGGGCTTCGAAGGAACCGATCCAGATCGGGAGGTAGCGGTCGGCCTCCTTCTCTTTGAGGATCACGAGGTGCTGGGCGGTAGGCATGTGGATCCTGATGCTGTCCACCGAGACCTCGATGAGGTTCTTCATCCTCGATCACATTACTACTAGCGCCCGGAAGGACCTTCTACTTAGCTCTATTGGCGTCCTGCGCGCCCCCTCCGTCGTGCGGGGGAGGGGCGTTTGGCCCGGCTTGTCGCCGGACCGAGGCCTCACCCCGCGGGCGCCCGCTTCGCGAGCGCGCGCGCCCTCTCCAGCCGGTAGAGAGGGGCGGTTGGTCCGGCTTGTCGCCGGACCAACCGTAGAATCCAAAGGTGGCCAAGGGGAAGCGTGGGCGGGTGGTCCTTATCGACGCCCACAGCCTCATTTATCGTGCGTTTTTCGCGCTGCCGCCGATGAGCACCTCGGACGGCCTGGTCACAAATGCCGTGTATGGATTCACGTCGATGCTGGCCATCGTGCTGGCATCGCGCCCTGAGTTCGCTGTGGCTGCTTTCGACGTCGCGGCTCCCACGTTTCGATCGAAGGAATACGCGGAGTACAAGGCCGGAAGGCGCGCGATGCCCGACGACCTGCGGCCCCAGCTCGAGATGGTGCGCGACCTGCTGCAGGCGTTCTCAATCCCCATTCACGGAATCGCCGGCTTCGAAGCCGACGACGTGATCGGGACCCTGTCTCGGATCGCCGAAGAGCGAGGCCACGCGGTCACCATCGTCTCCGGCGACCTCGATTGCCTCCAGCTCGTATCCGAATCGGTGGAGGCTCTGGTCCCCAGGCGTGGCATAACCGACACATTCGTGTACGGACCCGACCAGGTGCGTCAACGTTACGGTTTCGAGCCGCCGCAGCTGATCGATTTCAAGGCCCTACGCGGCGATACGTCCGACAACATTCCGGGCGTCCCCGGCGTCGGCGACAAGACCGCCGCCAAGCTGGTGCAGGACTTCGGCTCTGTGGAGGCTCTCCTGGAACGTGTCGATGAGCTGCCCGACGGCCGTTTGAAGACGTCGATCAAGGCGAATGCCGACCAGATCCGCCTGGGCAAGCGGATGGTCACCATCGTGCGCGACGTCCCCGTTGAGCTCGACCTCGAGCACGCCCGATGGACGCGCTACGACTATGACAAGGCGCGGGCGGTGTTCGATCGCCTGGAGTTCCGGCAGCTGCTCAGCAGGTTCCCTCCGCCCGACCAGGTCCCCGTACAGCCGAGCCTGACGTTCGAGGCCCCCCCGGAACCAGCCGGCCTGAGGGTGATAGAAGATGCGGCCGAGGCTGTGAGCCTTCTGGCCGGGGCCGCGGACGTGGGCGTCTTCACGTTCAGCGAGGGGTTGGGCCGCGGCGCCAGGGTCTGCGGGGTGGGCGTATCCACCGAGCGGAACACTTTCTATGCAGCCAAGCAGGACGTCATGGATGCTGTCGCCACTACGCTGTCCAACCGTCCGATTTCCGGTCACGACGCCAAGGAGACCGAGCTCGCCCTTCGCGGGCTGGGTGGTGGGAGGCGCGAGTGGGCATTTAGCACATTCCTCGCCGCGTACCTGCTTGGCGCTGGGTCGCGCGATCCCCGTCTGGAGGATCTTGCGCACGAGTTCCTCGACATGACGCTGGTCAGTACCGAGCAGCTGCTCGGCACTGGTCGCAACGCACGCAAGCCGGTGGATGTGCCGGTCATGGAGGCGGCCGAGTTCGTCGCGCGGCGCGCCGAGGCGATCGTCAAGCTTCGGCCGCGACTCGAAGCGGAGATGCGCAACCTCGGCGTCGACTACCTGTTCCACGAGATCGAGCTGCCGCTGGCCGGCGTGCTCGCGGACATGGAGTCGGAAGGGGTGGCCATCGATGTCCCCTACCTGAAGGGGATGCAGGATGAGCTCGGCGCACAGCTGGCCGCCATCGAGTCGGAGGTCGAGCAGGTGGCCGGACAGAAGTTCAATCTGAGCGCTCCGCAGCAGCTGGCCAAGGTTCTGTTCGAGGACCTGCGGCTTCCGGTCGGCCGGCGGACGAAGACCGGTTATTCGACCGACGCTGACACGCTCGAAGCGCTGCGGGAAAAACATCCGATCGTGGGTTTGATCCTGGAGCACCGTCAGCTCTCCAAGCTCAAGTCGACATACGTGGACGCGCTTCCCCAGCTGGTCGATCCGCTCAGCGGGCGCGTGCACACGTCGTTCGGGCAGGCGAGCACAGCCACGGGGCGGCTCTCGTCATCCAATCCCAACCTGATGAACATCCCCATTCGTACCGAGCTGGGCCAGCGCATCCGGCGCGCGTTCAAAGCGAGCCGGCCGGGCCACGTAATGGTGTCGGCCGACTACTCGCAGATTGAGCTGCGCATCGCCGCGCACTTGAGCGAGGATCCGGAGTTGCTCGGAGCGTTCAAGGCCGGACAGGACATCCACACCGCGACGGCTGCCGCGGTGTTCAAGATCCCAATCGAGACCGTCGACTCGAATCAGAGACGGCTCGCGAAGGTCGCCAACTTCGGTTCCATCTATGGACAGGGCGAGTACGGCCTTTCGCAGCAGCTGGGCATCACCGGCGATGTGGCGAGGGAGTTCCTCGCACAATACTGGTCGACCTATTCACACCTGAAGGAGTATCTCGACACGGTGCGCCGAAAGGCTCGCGAGGAGGGGTTTGTGGTCAGCGCGACAGGCAGGCGGCGCGCGATCCCCGACTTGCGGTCGCCCAATTTTCAGCTGCGCGGCGCCGCCGAGAGGATGGCGATCAACTTTCCGATGCAGTCGCTCGCCGCCGACATTATAAAGATCGCGATGGTTCGCCTACAGCGCGAAATCGAGGCCGACAACATCGAGGGCAAGATGCTGCTGCAGGTCCACGATGAGCTGCTGTTCGAGGTCCCGGAGTCAGAGGTCGACCAGTTCGCGGAAAAGGTGCCGCGCATCATGACCGGTGCTTATGAGCTCGAGACGGGGATCGAGGTAGAGACAAAGGTCGGGCCCAACTGGGCGGACATGAAGAAACTAGCGGTGGTGAGGGCGTGATCTCTGACAGCGGTCGTACGAAGTCGAGGGCCGCCTCCGGCGCCAAGCGCCACCTCCCTCGCGGAGCGGGGAGGACAGGTGCCTGAGCTGCCTGAGGTAGAAACCATCGCTTCTGACCTCCGACCGCATCTGGTCGGGCGAGTGATTGTGCGATGTGAGCTGGGGTTTCCCACCATCGTTCGGCATCCCGAGCCTGAAGTCTTCATCGATTCGATCGTCGGCCTGCGCGTCACTGCAGTGGGGCGGCGTGGGAAGTACATCCTCATCCACCTGGTGGACGATCTATTGCTGGTCGTGCACCTGGGCATGAGCGGGCAGCTTCGCCTGGTGGAGGCCGCCACGCCGCTCGCCGCACATACGCATGCTGTATTCGATCTCGATGACGGCCGCCAGCTGCGATACCGGGACCCGCGACGCTTCGGCCGCCTGCTGCTTGGAACCGAGCCGGCCCTACTGGACTCCAGGGCCATGCCACCCCTGGGTCCTGAGCCCATCGATCCTGGGTTCGGCGCCGACGACATGTACCAGCGCTTTCGCCGCCGCAGGGCGCCACTGAAGGCGATTCTTCTCGACCAGGCGACGATCGCAGGCGTCGGCAACATCTACGCGGACGAATCGCTGCACCGAGCCCGCCTGCGGCCCGACCGGATCGCAGGCAGCCTCAGCAAGAAGTCGGTTCGGCGGCTGCACGAATCGCTCCGTGAGTCGTTGCTGGTCGCGATCCAGAATCGGGGCAGCTCGGTCGACACCTACCGCGACGCGTGGGGTGAGTTAGGAGGGCAGCAGGAAAAGCTGCTCGTCTACGGCCGGGCGGGCGAACCGTGCTTCACCTGCGGCCGTCCGCTGTCGCTGGTGCGCATCGCCGGCCGCAGCTCCGTCTTCTGTCGCCGTTGCCAGCGTTAGAGGCCGGGGCGGAGACCCGCGACGGATCTTCGGCGCCCATGCGGCCCATCTGCGTTGTTTCGGGCTCCGCTCCTAACTTACGCATCTATCGATGCGCACGCTCCGGTGCTCGCCTGCGCCTAGCTGCTGAACCACCTGGACACCGAATCTCTCGCCGAGGGCTCCACCCGTGCCTCTGATACGTCGACTCGTCGGGCTCGTCGTCCTAGCCGTGGCCTTCGTCGCCCTGACGCTCGTTGTCGGCGCCGGGTTGCTCGGCACCCTCGACCACCAGGTGCTGCAAGCGATGTCCGGTGCGTGGAGCGAACCGCTGCATCCGCTGTTCCAGGTCATCGCGGAGCTCGGAGGCATCGAGGTCACCTCAATCCTGATGATCGGCTTGCTCGTCTTTTTATTGCGCGGTGGATTTGGCGCCGACGCGTGGGTGGTGCTGGCATTCGTCGCGTCCGTCGTCCTCGAGGCCCTCTACAAGATGGCTCTGTACCACCCCGGGCCGCCGCGAGGCACCGGGCACAGGGATGGACCGAGCCTCACCGACTTGTTGAGGGGTGGAACCAATCTGAACAGCTTTCCAAGCGGACACATGGTCCGGACAGTGGTCGCTTATGGTCTGCTCGCGTTCGTGGTCAGGCGGCTCGCCCCGTGGCGGACGGCCCGCGAGCTCGCCATTCCGATCGCGGTCGTGCTCATCGTCGTCGAGGCCTTCGATCGCCTGTACCTCGACGTCCATTGGGAGTCGGACGTGATCGGTGGCTTGCTGCTCGGCGCAGTCGCCCTCTTGAGCGGAACGGTCTGGTTGGACCGGCCGCGCAAGACCGACAATTGATCGGTTGAACGAACGCCCAGTCCTGATCATGGTCACGGCCGGTGGCCGCAACGACGCCGAGCGCCTGGGCGAGGGCCTTGTGGAAGCGCACCTCGCGGCGTGCTGCTCGGTTGTGCCGACGGTCCATTCCTTCTATTACTGGGAAGGCCAGCTCAAGCGCGAGCATGAGGCGCTGCTGCTTGTGAAGACCGTCGAATCGCGCGCCGGCGCGGTGCAGGAGTACGTGCGCGCCAATCATTCGTCCGCGCTCCCGGAGATCCTCCAGATTGCGATCGAGAGCGGATTTCCCGCTTACCTACAGTGGGTTGCCGACCAGGTCGCGGAACCGACCACCGACCAACAGGTGAACACTTAGACTCTCGTATTGGGTGGCCACGGCAGTTGATCGACGAGGCGCTGATCCGGGTAACTCCGGCGGGCGACGTCGACGTGCCCGCCGACGCGCAGCCTCGTCGAGCGGCCTGACCCCGCAGACTGCCGTGTCCGATACCGGCGTCGTTGCCGAACCCGCTGAGCAACCGACGGCGCCGGCGGCGGTAACGCACGAGCCTGAGGGCATACTGGTCGACCGTCGACAGACCGAGGACGGCGACGTCGCGGAGCCCACCGCCGCTGGGCCTGAGGGCACAGCTGAGGCGATCCTGCTGCCGGCGACAGAGCGGTCGCAAGACAAATACGCCGACCTCATCGGCCAGGCGGTCGGCCTTCGACTGGATTCTGTTTCGCGCGACTTCGGCGGCGACGACGAGATGCGTGTGACGGCGCTCAGAGATGTGTCGCTCGAGATCGGCCCGTGCGAGTTCGTTTCTGTGGTCGGGCCCTCCGGCTGCGGAAAGACGACTCTGCTGTCGATGATGGGCGGCCTGGACCGTCCGACCTCAGGCCACGTGTACGCCGCCGGTCTGCCGCTGGGTGAGCTGTCGGACAGCGATCTCGGCGATTACAGGCTGCAACGGGTCAGCACCATCTTCCAGTCGTTCAACCTGGTGCCTTCGATGTCGGTCGAAGACAACGTCGCTTTGCCGCTGACGCTGGCGGGAGTCGAGCAGGAGGAGCGGCGCCGTCGAGCACGCCATCTGCTCGAGCTGGTCGGTCTCGAAGGTCGCGCCAAGACACGCGCGAGCCGGCTGTCGGGTGGCGAGCAGCAGAAGGTTGCGGTTGCCCGCGCGCTCGCCAACCGGCCGGGCCTGATCCTCGCCGACGAACCGACCGGAAGCCTCGACTCCGCTGCGGGCGAGGTGATCCTGAAGCTTTTGACCGACCTCAATCGCCGTGGAGCGACTGTCGTACTGGTGACGCACGACCCCGAGGTTGCGCGCCGCGCTCGTCGCGTAATCAGGATGATCGACGGCCGCGCGATCGAGCTCGACCGTGGGAATCCAACGGTCCGCAAGCAGGACCCGGTGACCCCACCCTCACGGCTCCGCTGGCGTGACTCGATGAAGGTCGGCCTCGGCAGCGCCGGCCGCCGGCCGTTGCGCACCTCGCTGACGACCACGGGCGTCGCCATCGGCATCGCGGCGATGAGCTTGATCGTTGCGCTGGCGGGAGGCCTCCAGGGAGCACTAAGCGCCCCTGCGCTGGCAAAGAGCCCGCTCCACCAGGTGGCCGTCTATCCCAGCGCCGCCGCAAATTCAGGCGCATTCGACGCGGGCACACTCACAACTTTGGGAGAGCAGAGCCACGTGCGCGCCGCGTGGGGCCAGGTCGCGATGAGCGGAACCTTTGGCGTCGGACCTGGAGGAGCGTCTCCGCAGGCGGGCTCGATAGCGTCCCTTCCACCGCGCAGCCAGGCGAACCCGGGAATTGTGTTGACCGCGGGCCGGCTGCCCGCATCCGATTCGGCGCCAGAGGTGATGCTCACGGACAGCGAGGCGGCCGCCCTCGGGTTCTCGACCCCAGCGTCGGCTTTGGACACGAGCATCAATTTCAGCGCCCTTTACGGGGTGCTGGCGCTGCCGGGCATGGAGCGGAATCCCGCCGTTCATCGGGTGCCGCTGCAGCTGACGGTGGTCGGGGTGCTCCCAGCCCGGTTCATGCCCAGCGGCACAATCGGCGGCCTGGTCCCATACACGCTTGCGGGCGGTTACTGGACCAAGCTCGCGCTGGCCAACCGTTGGAAGGGAGGCGAGTTTTCAAGCATCACCCTGCTCGCTGATTCGGGCAGCGCAGTGAACCCCTTACGCGACCGTGTCGTCTCGCTCGGCTTCCAGGCCCAGACGTTTGGGGATCAGTTCCGCGGGTTCGAGGACCTGCTGGGCCGGCTGCGGCTGGCGCTGCTCGGCCTGGCCATCGTCGCGCTCCTTCTGGCGTGTCTCGGGATCGCCAACACGATGTACACCGCGGTGCTCGAAAGGACGAAGGAGATCGGCGTGCTCAAGGCGCTCGGCGCGCGCCGCCGCGACGTCTTGCTGCTCTTTGTCGCCGAGGCCGCTGTGATCGGTCTTGCCGGCGGGCTGATCGGTTCTGTAGTCGCAGTCGGTCTTGCGCAACTCGGCAACTCGGCTGTCGATCGCCTCACGCATGGAGTGGCCGGGAGCGGGCTCGACGTCTTCAGGCCTGATGTGTGGATTGTGGTGGCGGCGCTGGCGCTGGCCGTGCTGCTCAGCACCGTGAGCGGTCTGTTGCCCGCCATGAGGGCCGCGCTCCAGGACCCGGTCAAGGCTCTTCGTTACGAGTAACGGACGCGCCTCCGGGGGGAGGGGTGGCTGCCAGCTCGAACCCTCCACCCGGCTGGGTCCGCTTCGCGCGCCGAGCCGACCTCCCCCTCCAGGGGGAGGGTGACTTTATGAGAGCGTCGGCTTATCCCCTCGTTGAGGTCGACGATGCGGCTGCACTCGTGCTTGAACACACCCCGATTCTGGGCGTCGAGCGCGTGGCTCTCGCGCACTGCATCGGCCGGGTGCTGGCGGAGGACCTGGCGGCGCCCGTGTCGTTGCCGCGGCTCCCGTCGAGCGCAGTCGACGGCTACGCCGTGCGTGCGGCCGACGCGGGCAAGGCGCTGCGTGTGCTCGGCGAATCCGCGGCGGGCAGGCCATTCGCGGGCACTATCGAACCGGGGACGGCAGCCCGCATCCTGACAGGCGGAGTGCTGCCTGATGGCGCGGACTGCGTGGTCATGGTCGAGGATGTGCGCCTGGCAGGCGACGTTGTGACCACGCCGGCGCCGCTGCAGGCCGGCAGCAACTTCCATCGCCCCGGGGCGGATCTTCGAGCCGGGGAGCTGGTCGTGGCGGCGGGCACTCAGCTCGGCGCGGCCGAGGTCGGGCTCGCGGCGGCGCTCGGTTTTCCCAGGCTGCCGGTGCGGCGCCGTCCGCGGGTGGCATTGATGTCGACGGGCGATGAGCTCGTCGAGGTGGGGGAGAAGGCGGGACGTGGGCAGATCTTCGACTCGAACCGGTGGGCTCTGCTGGCCGCGCTCCGTGAGGTGGGCGTGGAGGTGCGCGGCCTGGGGATCGCGCCTGATCAGCCCGAAGCGCTGCGGCGGCTAGTCGTCGACGCGCTGCGCGAGGTTGACGTCCTGGTCACGTCGGGCGGCGTGTCGGTGGGGACCCACGACCTGGTGAAGCCGCTGCTCGAGTCGCTTGGAACGGTGCACGTGGGACGCGTGAAATTGAAGCCGGGTAAGCCCTTTACGTTCGCGACCATCCCCGCGGCGGCCCTTCCGGCTAACGCCCCCCACCCTGCCCTCGCCCCTGAAGGGGGGAGGGGACAGCTCAAGCTGGCCTTCGGCCTTCCTGGTTTTCCTGTTTCATCGCTGGTTACCTTTGAGGTGTTCGTACGACCCGCGCTGCGGAAGATGCAGGGCTTCACGAACCTTCGGCGCCCCACGCTCTCCGTCCGCTTGGCTTACGACGCGCTCGCGACAGCGGATCGGACCGAGTATCAACGCGTGACGCTGCGGCGCGACGGTCACGAGCTCGTTGCAGAGACGACGGGTTCTCAGACCTCATCCCGGCTCATGTCGCTGGCGGGAGCGCACGCGCTCGTGCGCATCCCCCCTGGTGATCAGGGCATCAAAGCCGGGTCGATCGTCGAGGCGCTGATCCTGTCGCTACCTTGAGCGGCGCCGGCCGGCTTCCTCGCGCACGTCACCTTTGATGTCCCGGACAGCACGCTTGGCGTCGCCCACCTTCTGCCTCGCCTTGCCCTTGAGCTCCACTTTCTTGTCGCCTGTGGCCTTGCCCTTGATCTCCTCTGCCTTGCCACGAACCTGGTCCCTCATGCAGATGTCCTCCTAGAGATTGGATCTACAGCCGTAACGCGCCAGGGGTCACGAACCACCCGCCGTCGAACGTTCGTTCGCCTTAGAATTAGAGGTGCCGATGCCCTCCCGCTTTCGTGTCGACGCACCCTTCAAGCCCGCCGGAGACCAGCCCGAAGCCATCGAACGCCTGGTGGAAGGGGTCCATTCCGGCCTATCTCAGCAGGTCCTCCTGGGCGTGACCGGCAGCGGCAAGACCAATGTAATGGCCTGGGCAGTCGAGCAGCTGCAGCGCCCCGTTCTCGTGCTGAGCCCCAACAAGACGCTGGCCGCTCAGCTATGCGCCGAGTTCCGGCGCTTGCTGCCGGACAACGCTGTCGAGTACTTCGTCAGCTACTACGACTACTACCAGCCAGAGGCTTACATCGCACGCACCGACACCTACATCGAGAAGGACTCGAGCCGGAACGATGAGATCGACCGCATGCGGCACTCCACTACGCAAAACCTGCTGACGAGGCGCGACGTGCTGGTAGTCGCAAGCATCAGCTGCATCTATGGCGTCGGCTCGGTCGAGGACTACATGGGCGAGTCGCTCAAGGTCGAGAAGGGGCAGACGATCCGCCGTGAGGTCTTTCTGCGCAAGCTCACCGAGATGCTTTACGAGCGCAACGATTACGACCTGGCGCGGCTTCGCTTTCGCGTGCGGGGCGACGTGGTCGACCTCGTGCCCGCCAACGAAGAGAAGGTGTACCGCGTCGAGTTCTTCGGCGATGAGGTCGAGCGCATCCAGGAGCTCGACGCCGTCACCGGCGAAATCCTCGGACCGCGACACGAGTTCACCATCTTCCCGGCCTCTCACTACGTCACGCCGGCCGACAAGCTGCGCTTGGCGATGGTCGACATCGAGGCGGAGCTGGAGGAACGCACCAGGTGGTTCGAGGACCACGGCAAGCTTCTCGAGGCTCAACGCCTGCGCCAGCGCACCAACTTCGACCTCGAGATGCTTCGCGAGACAGGAACGTGCGCCGGCATCGAGAACTACTCGCTGCACCTCACGAGGCGCAAGCCCGGTGATGCCCCCTACACGCTGATGGACTTCCTCCCCGACGACACGCTGATCTTCGTCGACGAGTCACATGTGGCGGTACCGCAGATCGGCGGCATGCTCGGCGGAGACCGCTCGCGCAAAGCCGCGCTCGTGGAGTACGGGTTCCGGCTGCCGAGCGCATTCGACAACCGCCCGCTGAGCTTCGACGAGTGGGAGGAGCGCGCCGGCAAGGTCATCTACGTGTCGGCGACGCCGGGACCGTACGAGCTGAGGCGGTCGCAGCGAACTGTCGAGATGGTCGTTCGCCCGACCGGGCTTGTCGACCCCACTGTCGAGGTCCGGCCGACTGCAGGGCAGATCGACGACCTGCTGGCTGAAGTCAAGAAGCGGACCGAGCTGGGTCACCGATCCCTGGTGACGACCCTCACCAAGCGCTTCGCCGAAGACCTGGCGGACTACCTCCGCGAGTACGGAGTCAAGGTTCGCTACCTGCACTCGGAGCTGGATGCGATGGAGAGGATCTCCGTTCTGACCGACCTGCGCACGGGCGCTGTCGACGTCGTCGTGGGTATCAACCTTCTCCGAGAGGGCCTTGACCTGCCCGAGGTGGCGTTCATCGGCATCCTCGACGCGGACAAGGAGGGCTACCTGCGCGCGTTTCGCTCGTTCATCCAGATCATCGGCCGCGCCGCGCGAAACGTCGATGGGCACGTGATCATGTACGCGGACAAGATCACGGACTCTATGCAGCAGGCGCTCGACGAGACAGAGCGCAGGCGCAACCGGCAGATCGCTTACAACCTGGAGCGTGGCATCACGCCTGAGACCGTGAAGAAGGCGATCTACGCCCTAGAGATAAATGAGAAGGACCTGCAGGCCGACGCCATCGAGCTGATGGCAGGCGCGGGCGTACCGCGCGAGGACCTCCTCGCGATTGTGCGCGACCTCGAGAAGGAGATGCGCCGGCTGTCCAAGGAGCTGCAGTTCGAAGACGCAGCCCGAGTGCGGGACCGGATCATCGGCCTGCGCAAGCGCCTCGCGGGAGAGGAGTCGGGCAAGGAAGACGACGCCGACGTGGCGCTGGCCATCGCAGCGGCTCCCAAGCAGAAAACCATGGTTCGCCACTGGCACAATGCGGGCCGCGGGCGCGGAACTCGAAAGTAATCGTGCTCAACGTCCGGCGTGCCCAGGAGCTGCTGGCGGCCGCGCCGGCGGGGTGGATGGAGACGCTGGGCGCCCGGATCACCGAGTCTGAGCCGGGTCGCGTCGTGCTCGAGCTCGAGGCCGGACCGCAGCACCGTCACGGGGGCGGCGTGGTGCAGGGCGGCGTAATCACGCAGATCGCCGATGCCGCCATGGGCATGTCGCTGGCGACCCTTCAGGAAAACGGCATGTGGAACACGACGATCGAGTTGAAGATCAACTTCCTTCGGCCCGTCGTCACGGGGCGCATACGGGCGATCGGCCGCGTAGTTGACCTGAAACAAACGCTCCTGTTCAGCGAGGCTGATGTGCTCGACGACCAGGGGCGCCTGGTGGCAAGAGCATCCTCGACGTGCTTGGCGGTTCCCGAGGGCCAGGGTCGTGAGTAAGGTCGCTGAAGTTCACTCGCCCGCCTGGAGCTGGCTCGGCTTCAGGCTCGTCGATGCGAGCGATGGCACCGCTGCCGTGGAGATGACGCCCACTCCGGACATGGCCAACCACTCGGGTTTCGTGCACGGCGGTATCATCAGCGCCCTCGCCGACACGGCGATGGGCCGCTCGCTGAGAACTCTCAGACCGGGCGTGACCCGCGCGATGAGCTTCGACCTCAAGCTGAGCTTCATCGGTGCGGCAAAGATCGGCGAAGACCTGCGCGCCGAAGGCAAGGTCGTCCATGCGGGCCGCAGGACCGTGGTCACTGAGTGCCGGGTCGAAGACAAAGACGGAAGGTTGGTCGCGACCGCGAGCGCGACGTTTGCGGTAACAAGAGATAAGGAATAGAGACGGACCCAGATGCCAACTGACCAGATAACGATTCGGGGGGCTCGGGAGCACAACCTCAAGAACGTCACGCTGTCGATACCCCGCGACAAGCTTGTAGTTTTCACCGGGCTCTCGGGATCCGGCAAGTCGTCCCTTGCCTTCGACACCATCTACGCAGAAGGGCAGCGACGGTACGTCGAGTCGCTGTCCTCATACGCCAGGCAGTTCCTAGGCCAGATGGAGAAGCCGGATGTCGACACCATCGAAGGCCTCTCGCCTGCGATCTCGATCGACCAGAAAGGCACATCGAAGAACCCGCGATCGACGGTCGGTACCGTCACCGAGGTCTACGACTACCTACGGCTCCTGTACGCACGAGTGGGGCTTCCGCACTGCCCGGTCTGCGGTCGGGAGGTTCGAAGGCAGACAGTCGAACAGATGGCCGACCACGTGGAGAAACTGCCCAACGGAATGCGAGTGATGGTGCTCGGCCCAGTGGTCAAGGGGCGTAAAGGCGAGTACCGGTCCCTCATCGAGGATGTTCGCAAGTCGGGCTTCGTGCGAGTTCGCGTGGACGGAAGCCTCTATGAGCTGGGCGAGAAGATCCCGCTCGACAAGAACAAGAAGCACGACATACAGGTGGTGGTCGACCGAATAGTCGTCGGCCCCGACCAGCGAACGAGGTTGGTCGACTCAATCGAGACCGCAGCCCGGTTGGGGGGTGGGTCGGTGATCATCGTGCCCAACCAAGGTGACGAGATCCAAATGTCGCAGGACTACATGTGCCCGTATGACGGGACGAGCGTGCCGGAGCCCGAGCCTCGCAACTTCTCCTTCAACAGCCCACACGGCGCCTGCCCGACGTGCACTGGTATCGGCTTCCAGCTGGTCGTCGATGGCGACCTGGTTGTTCCCGATCCGTCTCTCTCGCTCCGAGAGGGCGCCATCGCGGCCTGGAGCCGGTCGCAGTTCTTCTACCCCGAGCTGCTCGAAAGCGTCAGCAAGTACTTCGGAATCGACATGGACAAGCCATGGTCGAAGCTCAGCAAGCAACATCGCGACGCCCTGTTGATGGGCACGGGCGAGCGCAAGATCCGTTTCGGCTACAAGAACCAGTACGGGCATGAGCGCTGGTACGAAGCCCCGTTCGAGGGCGTCGTCGCCAACCTTCAGCGCCGCTACCAGGAGACCGAATCGGACTTCCTCAAAGCCGAGCTGGAGCGATACATGGCGGACAAGCCGTGCCCCGCGTGCAAAGGTCAGCGCCTCAAGCCCGAGTCGCTTGCGGTGACCGTGGCCGCCCAGAACATTGCGGAGGTCTGCAAGCTGTCCATCAGTGCCGCGATCACGTTCTTCGACACCCTCGAGCTGAGCGAGCGCGAGCAGCTGATCGCGCGTGGGATTCTCAAGGAGATCCGCGAACGCCTCCAGTTCATGATCGACGTCGGGCTCGAGTACCTGACCGTCGAGCGACCGGCCAACACGCTGTCCGGCGGGGAGTCTCAGCGCATCCGCCTGGCGACTCAGATCGGTTCCAAGCTGATGGGCGTCCTGTACATCCTGGACGAGCCGTCAATCGGATTGCATCAGCGCGACAACCGCCGGTTGATCAACACGCTGCTGCGGCTGCGCGACCTGGGCAACACGCTGATCGTCGTCGAGCACGACGAGGAGACCATCCGGTCGGCCGACTACATGGTCGACATCGGACCTGCCGCGGGGGAGCACGGCGGTCAGATCATGGCCGCCGGCACAGTCGAGCAGGTGCTCAAGGATCCGAACTCGATCACTGCGGCTTTCCTGCGGGGCGACCGCGCAATTCCGATCCCCTCGCGCCGCCGCCCGGGCAACGGGAAGCGACTCGTCATCCGCGGCGCGCGCGCCAACAACTTGAAGGACATCGATATCGACATCCCGCTGGGTTCCTTCGTCGCGGTGTCGGGCGTCAGCGGTTCAGGAAAGTCCTCGTTCGTGACGGACATCCTCAGCCGCAAGGTCGCGCAGTACTTCTACAAAGCCAAGGATCGGCCCGGAGCGCATCGCGCAGTCGAAGGCTTGGAGAACCTGGACAAGGCGATCGACATCGACCAGTCGCCGATCGGCCGCACCCCGCGCTCCAACCCGGCCACCTACACCGGCATGTTCACCTACATGCGCGACCTGTACGCCAGCCTGCCCGAAGCGAAGATGCGCGGCTATAAGCCGGGGCGCTTCAGCTTCAACGTCCGAGGCGGGCGGTGCGAGGCGTGCCAGGGGGACGGGATCATCCAGATCGAGATGCATTTCCTTCCGGATGTGTATGTCCCCTGCGAGGTCTGTCACGGAACGCGGTACTCACGCGAGGTGCAGGAGGTCAAGTTCCGCGGCCACTCGATCGCCGACGTTCTGGAGCTCACCGTCGACGAAGCCCTCGAGGTGTTCGAGAACGTGCCGCGGATCAAGACGAAGCTGCGCACCCTGCAGGATGTCGGGCTAGGCTACATCCGCCTCGGCCAGCCCGCGACCCAGCTCTCGGGAGGCGAGGCACAGCGTGTGAAGCTCTCGGCCGAGCTCTCGCGCAGAGATACGGGCCGGACCCTGTACCTGCTCGACGAGCCCACCACCGGTCTGCACTACGCCGACGTCGAGCGTCTGCTCGTGGTGCTGCACCGCCTGGTCGACCACGGAAACACAGTGATCGTCATCGAGCACAACCTCGACGTGCTCAAGACGGCTGACTGGTTGATCGACCTCGGGCCTGAAGGTGGCGAAAAGGGCGGCTACGTGATCGCCAAAGGCACGCCTGAGCAGCTGGCGCGAATGCCGGAGTCGGCCACCGGCCAATACCTTGGGCGGATCCTGGAAAGAGGAGGCACGAAGAGCAGGCCCGCCAGGGTCGCGGCGCGATCGCGCGCCAAGGTCGCGGTCGGCTGAACCGGGAGCGCGGTCCGGGGTATGGCGCGCTGATGCGCGTGCCTGGTTTCGCGCGCCTTTACGCGGGCATCGTGCTTGGGCGCGTCGCCGGAGCCACAATGACGGTGGCGCTCGTCCTCTTCGTTCTCACGCGCTACCACTCGCCTCAGCTGGCCGGAGCCACAGCTTTTTTCACGATACTCCCGGGCCTCCTCGTCTCGCCGCTGGCGGGGGCGCTGCTCGACCGTCGTGGGCGCGCCAGGTTCGTTGTGCTCGACTACCTGATTGCGGCTTTCGCCGTCGGCCTTATCGCGGCCCTCTCCGCGATGCATGCGCTCCCACCGCCCTTGCTGCTGGCCATCGTCGGGCTCGCCTCGCTGACCAACCCGTTGAGCGGCGCCGGGGCCCGCTCGCTGTTTCCGATCCTTGTTCCACGCGAGCTATGGGAACGGGCCAACGGTCTTGACAGCAGCGGGCATCTCTTCTCCACGCTGGTGGGCGCGCCGTTGGGGGGCGTCCTCGTGGGTTGGGTCGGAGGTGAATGGGCGCTCGCCGCGGCGGGCGCGGTCTTCATCGCCGCCGCGGTTGTCATGCTGCGCCTGCCCGATCCGTCCACTGCGACCGAGTCGCACGGCCCTGTCCTCCGCAACGCCTGGCTGGGCCTGCGCTATGTGGTGCGGAATCCCACCTTGCGCGGGCTCGCCCTCACGCTCAGCACCTTGAACCTGGGCGGGGGAATCCTGGAGATCGCTATTCCCGTGCTGGTTCTTGGGCGGCTGCAACAGGGCCCGGCGACCGTCGGGTTCTTGTGGGGTGGCCTGGGCGTGGCAGGCCTGTTGTCCGCCCTGCTTGCGGGCCGCGTGACGACGCTTGGGCGGGAGCGCAAGATCATCCTTGGCGGGATCGTCACGCAGGCAATTGCGATGGCCTCGCTTCCCTTCGCGACCAGCGTACCTGTCGTCGCCATCGCGATGATCGTGATGGGCGCCGCGAACGGGCCTTTCGACATCAGCATGTTCACGATGCGACAACGGCGCACCGACCCTGCCTGGTTCGGCAGGGCTTTCGCTGTGTCTATGTCTGTCAACTTCATCGGCACCCCGATCGGCTCAGCACTTGCCGGCCCGCTGATCGGAAAGTCCCTGGACCTGGCGTTGTGGGTCGCAGTCGTGCTGGCACTCGTCGGAGCCGTTTTGTCGATGCTCACGATTCCCGCGCGTGATGCCGCACGCGTCCCTGCGATCAGTAGGGCCGATCCTTAACGCCGCGCCAGCGCGACGACTTAGGGTGGTGCGATGAGCTTGCGCACGAGAGCCCTGCTCGCAGTCGCGCTGACCGTCGGCTTTTACGACCTCAGCCTAAGGCCGGCCTGAAGTCGGTTCCTACCCTCCTCCGAGGAGGGCGAGGAGGGTTATGAGTCCTCCTATGACGCTCAAGACGATGCCGACGATGCCGCCGATCATCCGGCCGCGGGTGATCGCTCGGACACCGTAGAAGATGCCCAGCAGCGGCATGAAGTAGAAGATCCGGTTCAAAAAGAAGGGCACGAGGACGGACACGAGCCCCAATCCGCACGCCCAAGCGGCGTCGCCGCCGAATTGTGACACGAGGTTTATGCCGGCACCGGCTGCAGCAGTGGGGAGGTAGGGAGGAGGGACCACCTGACCTTGTGTGCCAGGCGGCGGGTACATGGACGGAGGCGTCTGGAGTGACGAGGGCGAGGGAGGCTGTGGGGGCGGCGAGGGCGGCTGGAACGGCGGCGGAGGCGGCGGTGGGAAGCCCGGAGGCGGCGGTGGGAAGCCTGGAGGCTGATCTGACATGGTCAGGGAATCCTAGCCGGTCAGAATCAGCTTCGTGACCCCCGATTTCGAGTTGGTCGGGAGCGGGCCCGACCTCGTCCTGATCCCGGGCACGTTCGCGGATCGCCGGACCTGGTCGCGCGTGGTCGGTCGGCTGTCCTCCCGCTTCCGGTGCCTGCTCTTCGATCCCCGGGGCACCCACAAAACGCCAGACCGCGGTATGCCTTTCACTCCCGACGACCTCGCTAGCGACGTCATTGCCGCGATGGATGCGGCTGGTGTCGACCGGGCCAACCTGGTCGGACACTCACTCGGTGCTTGCGTGGGTGTCATCCTGGCGGCCCGGCATCCCGACCGCGTGCGCCGGCTGGTGGCGTGCTCACCCTCCGCATCTCCTGACGCGTACCAGGGGGCAATTTTCGACCTCTGGGATGCGCTTGCCGCATCCAATCTGCCTCAGCACGCGGTTCACCTCGGCCTGATGATCAACGCGTTCGGCCGTGGCGCATTCGAGAACGGGACGGTGCGGGCGATAGTGGATGAGATGGACCGGCATCCACTCGCCCGTGCCACAATCCGCCGTTACGTCGAGTGCGACCGCCAGCTCGACCTCAGCCCGGTGATGAAGAGTGTCGACGCCGAAACTCTCGTGATCGTCGGGTCGGAGGACGCCCTGACTGGAGTCGGCCAGGCTCGACTGGTGGCCGGCGC
>JALYYG010000054.1 GCA_030946685.1 Candidatus Dormiibacterota bacterium
GGATCGGCTTGAAGGTCTCCGCGATCAGCTGATTGGCGACCAGCGTGATCTCATTGACCGCGATCAGCGATACCAGGGAGCTGTCCTTGATGATCGCGATCAGCATGTTGAGCGTGATGGGAATCGCTGGGGGGAGCGCCTGTGGCAGGATGACATGCCGCACCGTCGACGCCCAGCCGAGACCGAGGCTGGATGCGGCGTCCCACTGGGCGGAGCGAATGGCTTCGAGCGATCCGCGATAGAGCTCCGCCAGGTAGGCGGCTTCGATGGCGGTGAGCACGGCGACGCCCGTGCCAAAGGGCGTGATCCCGAGCTGATGCAGGGTGGCGCCCATCCCGTAGTAGACCGAGATGGCGAGCGCCAGGATGGGAATGCTGCGGAAGATATCGACGTAGAGGCCGGCGAAAATCCGAAGGACTTTGAAGGGGCTGATGCTCATCAACGCCAGCAGTCCGGCCAGCGTCACCGAGAGGACGGCGGTGGCCGCGGCGAGCTTGATGGTGACGACCATGCCGCCCACCAGGATCGCCAGCCAGCCGCCGACCTCACTCATCGGCGCAGGGGGCGTTTAGCAGTATTCAGCCGGGGTGGCGAGTTTGGGGGAGTTCTGCGGGGTGCCGGGCGGCGCGCCGTCGCCGCTCAAGATCGTCGACCACTTGCCGCTTGACTCGAGCTTGTCGCGTTCCAGGTTCAGCGCGTTGGCGACGTCCTTCTCCTTGCAGTTCACGATCCAGTACGACTGGTTGGCGATGGTCTCAGCGGGAATGCCAAAGTCGCCACCGTTAACGGAGTGGAGCGCGATGGTGGGGGAGAGGCTCAGCGGCCCGCTGAAGTAGTTGATGTCCGCATCCAGGTAGGCATCGACCTGCCCATTCATGAAAGCGGTCTTCGCGTCCGAGGCGGCCGTGTAGAGCTGCAGGTTGGAGCCGAAGAACTTCTGAAAGTATGGGGTCCAGACGTAGCCCGTCACGGTGCCGACCTTGTGGCCCTGCAGGCTGGACGGGCCGCTGTACGAAAACTCCTTCTTGGTGAAGATCACCAGGCTCTCGTTGTCGACGGGGTAGGTGTAGTAATAGGTCTTGGCCCGCTCCGGGTTGTAGTAGACGGGAGCGCCGATGTCGGCCTTGCCTTGCTGGACGGCGACCAGGGTCGAAGCGAAGGTCGTTTGCACCAGCCGAACCTGGAGGCCAAAGTCCGCCGCAAACGCCTTGACCCACGCGCCGGACAACCCTCCGATGTCATTGGCACCCGGGCCGACGGTGATCAGGGGTGGCGCTGATCCATAGGTCGCGACCGTCAGCACCCCGGGGCTGATCGTGTGCAGAGTCCACTGGGTGGACGATGAGGAGGATGACGTCGAGCTGCCGCCGCACGACGCAGTCGCCAGGATGAGGGCGACTCCCAGGCCTGCATATAACCCTGTGCGCCTCATGTTTCCCCGGCCTCCTTCAGTCTGTCCTGCCAACTCGTGTATTATCGATAATCGATTATCGCGCATTATAGCGGAGGCGGCAAGGTGTCAAGCACTATGGGGGTCATGCCGGTGCAGGTCTGGGTGACACCGCTCTTGCGTCGCCGGGCGTCCGAGGAAGCCCACGACCAGTTGCGGAGCAAGATCCTGACGGGCGAGCTCCCGGCCGGCACCCGGCTCTTCGAGGCGACCTACGCGCGCAATCTGGGAATCAGCCAGAGCACCCTTCGCGAGGCGCTGGTGCAACTGGCGCACGAGGGCCTGGTGCTGTCCGTCCCGCGTCGCGGCACCTATGTGGCATCGCTGCCGATCGACACCGTCCAGCACCTCTACGAGCTCCGCGAACGGGTGGAACCGCTCGCCCTGCGACTGGCGATGAAGGCCTTGAGCCAGGCCGACCTCGACTATCTCGAGCACCAGCTGGCCCGGCTGACCGCGAGGAGCAATGCCGAACGCATCGATGCCGACCTGGCCTTTCATGCCCGCCTCTACGAGCTCTCCGGGTTTGCGCCGCTGCAGGGCTTGTGGCCGCTGATGGAGAGCCTCACGCGCAAGTTCCTCTCCATGTCGCGGCGGCTGGGGTCTGTCGAAAAAAGCCGGCAAAACCATCGCGCCATCATGCAGGCGCTTGTCGATCGGGACGGCGAGGCGCTGGACGAGGCCATCAAAGATCACATGCGCCAGACGTCACTGGTGCTGGCAGGGCGCACCGGGCCCGACCGCAAGCAGAAACGACGGTTGGAGCGCAGGGGAGAAAGGAATTGAGGAAAGCGGTTCGGGTCCCCAGCCAGGGTCTGGTGGAGATCTCCGGGCTCGCCCCCTATGACGAGCACGGTCAAGAGGTACCCGGCGACCTCCTGCATCAGACGCGTTACGTGCTGGGCTTGATGGAGCAGATCCTTGGTGAGGCCGGCGTCGGCTTCGGCAACGTGGCGCGACTGTCGGTCTTCACCACCGCCATCGCCGAGTGGCCGGCGGTGTGGCGCGAGGTGAAGTCGACCGTCGGAACGGCGGCGGCGATGACCGTGGTCGAGATATCGAGCCTTGTCGGCAAAGTGGCAAAGGTCGAGCTGGAAATTACCGCCTCGGTGCCGCTCTCCACCGAGGGGAACAATGACTCGCAGGAGGTTGGCATGGCATCGTCAGCGCAGTCGAGAACCAAGGGCGGAGCGGTCGCCATTGTGCCCAAGTCGCTCGCCGATCGGGACTGGTCCTTTCACGCGGCCGCCTTCCTGATGGGCAAGGGCGACCTCGTCTTCCTGTCCGGTATCGGACCGGTCGATCAAGCAGGCAAGACGGTGGGGCGCGGCGACCCCGGCGCCCAGACGCGCCAGATCATCAGCACCATGGACACCATCCTGCGCGAGGCCGGCGGCTCGCTCGACGACATCGTGCGTGTCAGAGTCTTTGCGACGGACATGGCCAACCGTCCCGCGATCAATGCCGAGCGCGCCAGGGCGTTCAAAGAGCCGCGCCCGGTCAGCACCTTCGTGCAGGTGAGCGGCCTGGAAGACCCGGACTGGTTGGTCGAGCTGGAAGCCACCGCGTTCATCCCCAGGCAGAGGAACTAGCGCCATGTACCGAATCCTTGTCACCGACACCGATATGCCGTCGTTCGAGATCGAGGAGGAAGTTCTGCGCCCGCTCGGCGCCGAAATCCACCTC
>JALYYG010000077.1 GCA_030946685.1 Candidatus Dormiibacterota bacterium
GGATGGTGACCTCACCTTCGCCGTTGATGTCGCGCGGGCGAGTCTCCAGGCGGCATACGTGCTCCTGGTGCAGCTGAAGCTCCGCAGCGTCCTCGATGGTGACGATCCGGTCCTCGACCGGGATGAAGCCCGACAGCACGTTCAGGAAAGTGGTCTTACCGGTGCCGGTTCCGCCCGACACGATGATGTTTGCCTTGGCGAGCACTGCAGCCTTCAGGAATCCGAAGCCGGCCTCGTTGCAGCTTCCGAAGCGGATCAAGTCCTCGACCTGGAACGGATCGCGGGAGAACTTGCGAACCGTGAGCAGCGGACCGTTCAAGGCGAGCGGACGAATGACAGCATTGACACGGGACCCATCGGCGAGGCGCGCGTCACAAAGAGGCTGCCGCTCATCGATGCGCCGGCCCACAGTGCGCACGATGAACTGGATCACATTGAGAAGCTGGTCTTCGTCCGTGAACTTGATATTGGTGAGCACCACCTTGCCGCCCATTTCGACGTAGACGTGGTCGCTTCCGTTGACCATGATCTCTGTCACGCGGTCGTCGCGAATCAGCGGCTCGATAGGTCCGAGCTGCTGGTAGTACTCATCGATATTGATACCTGGGATCCGAACTGCCATTAATCAGCCTCCGCGCTGTGATACCGGAATGCCGACCCACTATAAGCGGGAGTGCGCTCCGCCGTTCCGTCTACACGGCGACTCGAGCCACGGACACGCCTGTGACGGGGCCTGACCCACAGGCCCTGAGCGCCGCTGCGCAAGCCTCGAGCGTGGCGCCGGTGGTGGCCACATCGTCGACCAGGAGCAACGCCTGTCCGGCGAGTGCCGCACCGCGCCACGCGAACGCCCCGCGGACGTTCTCCAGCCGCCACAGTCGGTCGTGCCCGACCTGCGGCGGAGTGGCGCGCGTGCGAACCAGCTCGCCTGGAGGCCGGCCAAGCGCAATGCTTCTCCTCAACTCGCGGGCCAGGAGATCGGCCTGGTTGAACCCGCGCTGCCGCAGGCGGCCGGCGTGGAGAGGCACAGGAAGCACCCAGTTTGCAGCCAGGCCCTCGACGACGAGTCGCTCAGCAAGAAGAAGCGCCAGTGGGCCGGCAAGCCGCCTCCACCCTTCGTACTTGAAACGCCGGACCATAGGCTCGATCGGGCCCTCGTATGCGACGGCTGAGCGCAACCTCGACAGTGCCTTTAGGCGACCGCGACACCCGCACTGCCTCTGTGCAGAGTCGAGCTCCACGCCGCAACGCCGGCACATCGGCTCCTCCAGGCGGCGGATCTTCCCCCGGCAGCGCTCGCACAGCCACGAACCGACCATCCTGCACGCTCCGCACCGTGGGGGAAGCACCAGGTCAACCACGCGCGGGAGCACGTACCGAGGCTACGCGGCCGGGTCAAGGCCTCATTTACAAGGACGTCAGGTGATCGCGATCTGGTCGCCTTGCTGCAGGTCGAGCTCCGCGGTGGACCCCCCGGGAAGCTCCAACACGCTGTGCGCGCCCCACTCAATCCACACCACGCCCCACCAAGGAGCCACGTTGCGATAGACCTTCTTGACGCGCTCATTGCGGTCCAGGAAGACGGCGTCGATCGCGAACCTCATGAACACCATGGTGATGCCGGTGCACGGGTTGATCCACATGCCGCGGCCGGGTTCCAGCTGCCGTCGGAACATCAGTCCGATGCCCCGACCGAAGAAAGTGCGCGGCACCTTCAGCTCTTCTGCGAGCACCCTACCCGTCCGCTCATGCACCGCCCGCACGATGGACTAGCCTAGCGGCAGCCGCACATGGACTTCGACAGCGCCGGCGTCACGCTGCACTACGAGCTGCATGGATCGCCATCGGGCGCGCCTGTGGTGCTCGTGCACGGCTTTGCCTCGGACTATCAGCTCAACTGGGTTGGGACGCGCTGGCAGGAAGCATTGTCGCGGGGTGGTTTTCGGGTGATCGGGCTCGACTGCCGCGGTCACGGACGGAGCGCGAAGCCACACGAGGTGGCCGCCTATTCACCCACGGTGATGGCCGCCGATGTGCAGCGCCTCCTCGACCATCTGGACATCCGAACATCCCGCTACTTGGGCTATTCGATGGGTGCGCGAATCGGACTTCAGGCCGTGTTCGATTTCCCGGATCGAATCACCCAAGCCGTTCTTGGTGGCATCGGTATGTTCGGTGCGGTCGAAGTCGCTGAGCAGATCGCGAGTGCGCTTCGCGACGGCGTCGCCGACAGTGATGTGGCGGCGAGCTTCTTGAAGTTCGCCGCCGCGCGGCCGACCAACGACCTGGAGGCGCTGGCGGCCTGCATCCTGGGTTTGCAAGGGGATCTTGATGTCAATCGTCTGGCTAAGGTCCAGACGCCGATCCTGATTGTGGTCGGTGAGCAGGACGACATCGCGAAGGACGCCGCGGAGCTGATTGAGCTCATCCCGACAGCACGCCTGGTGACGGTGGCGGGCCGCGACCACCTCGGCACGGTGCCGGCCCGAGAGTTCAAAGAAGCCGCGCTGGAGTTCCTGGCCGAGCCCTAACCACACCTCGGCCGGGCCCTCCCCTCCTCCACCTCGCCAGAGTCCCTCCCCCAACTCCAGCGCACCTGACGCCCCCGAGAGTACGGCTGAGGTGGAGGCTTCGTAACCCTGCCTGTTAAGACGCGATCAGCTTCAGCCGGCTCGGTGGCGATAGCGGATCCGGTGCTTGGTCCGCTGCATCGCGACTCCGGTGGGCACGATCGAGATCGTGCCATCTGGCTCGAGCACCGCCAGCTGGACCTCCTTCAGGTCAACGATGCCGTGCTCGCGCATCGACATCTCCACCTCCTCCTGGTCGACTCCCTCCCGTCGCATCACATCGGCAAGGTACTTACCGTCCTTCACGATCACCGCGGGCGCCGGAGTGAACAGGCGGTGAAACCTGGGCATGTTGTCGAGCTTGCCGACAAGGTAGTTCGTACCGACGAGGGCCACGATCAAGACGAAGCCGCCGACTAGCGATGTGTCGGGCCCGGTGATGGCGGGTTGCAGTGCGTTGGCAACCAGCAGAATGAACACGAGGTCGTAGAGCGTGAACTGGCCGACCTCACGCTTGCCGAACAGTCGGAGTGCTATAAGCAACCCGGCATAGATGACGACCGCCCGCAGCACGAGCTCCCACACCGGAACGCTCGGCACAAGAAGATGCGGCGTGCTCTGCTACCTCGGCTTCAACAGGATCAGCGCTGCGGGTCCGAGCAGAACGATCCACAGCGTTGGGAAGATGCAGCCCACCATTGGCAGCATCATCTTCAACGTCGCCTGGGCCGCCTTCTCCTGCGCCCGCTGGCGGCGCTTGCGTCGCATCTCATCCGCCTGGATGCGCAGGATCTTGCCGATGCCAGTGCCGAACTGCTCCGACTGGATGATCGCCTGGATGAAGTTGTGCAGGTCATCGACTCCGCTGCTGCGCCCCATCTCATCCATGGCCTCCAGCCGGGGACGTCCCAGGCTTACCTCGCGGAGAACCTTGGCAAACATGTCCGAGAGTGCGTTCTTGTACTTGTCAGTCACCCTCGCGAGGGCGGCATCGAAGCCAAGTCCGGCGTCGACGGCGATCACGAGAAGGTCCATTGCGTCCGGTAGGCCTTTCTGGATCTCCGCGCGGCGCGCATCCACCTTCTGCTTCAGCCAGAGTACCGGCGCGTAGTAACCGAGGATGGCGCCTATCGCGAGGCCCACGACCATGTACAACGGGCTTGCCATCAGGATGCCGAGCAGCAGGCCAACCGCCCCCAACACCGCCGCCGCGACCAGGCGAACGGCCCCGAAGTCGGCCGGCGTAAGGTTGCCGGGTCGCCCGGCGAGCTCCAGCCGGTTGTCGAGATCCTGACGTGCCTTCTGCGGCGTCGAGCGGGACAGGAGAGTGCCCAGCCGTTCGATCGACGGCCGGAGGAAGCGCTCGCTGAACGGTCTGGCAAGCTCCACCTCTTCGAGGGTGAGCGGCTTGTCAACTGTGCCACCACCAGCGCCGTAGACCTGCAGGCGCTGCTGGACCATCTGGGCCGTGTTGGTCGAGGGTGTGCGTGCCAGACCCAGGAAGATCATCAGGATGCCGATCCCGACGACAAGCGCTAGAAGAAGGGTGACGTTCATCGGTTCATACCTCGATGGCGATCACGCGCCGGATGATCAGGTTGCCAAGAAAGATCATGAAGACGCCGATCACGATCAGTATCCAGCCGATGAAATTCTCGAACATCGGCCGGAAGTAGGTCGGAGTGACGAAGAACATGAAGGCCGCCAGCACGATCGGCAGAAACGTGATGAGCGTGCCTGAGGCTCGTGCCTGCGCCGTGAGCGTTGCGATCTCGCCCTTGATTCGGACGCGTTCGCGGATCGTGTAGGCGATGTTGTCGAGAATCTCAGCAAGGTTTCCACCAACCGTGCGGTGGATGGAGTAGGCGGTGGCGACGAGGTCGAAGTCTGGGCTTTCGACCCGCTTGGTGATGTTCTGAAGCGCCTCGTCCGGTGAACCTCCGAGGTTCATCTCGCGAACCGCCCGCGCGAACTCGTCGGCAATAGGCGCCACCGCGTTCTTGGCGACAGTGTCGATTGCCTGAGCGAAGGAATAACCGGCCTTGATCGCGTTCGACAGCAGCGTGAGCGTGTCGCCGAGCTGATTGTTGAATGCCTTCAGGCGCTTGTTGACCCGGTATTTCACGTAGATGCCGGGGAGCAGGTAGCCGATGATCGGGGCGATCGGCGTGAACGCCACTGTCAAGTTGCCGATGCTGAGATGGAAGCGGAGGTAAACGATCAATCCGAGCACCGCGGCGGAGGCGAGCTGGATCATGAAGAACTCGGAGGTGCGCAGCTTGAGATCCGCGCGCTGAAGCTGCTCGGCGACCGACGGCTTGCCCTTCTTGACGTCACCCCTGCCCATGCGGTCGGCGGCCGGCTGAAAGAGGCGGTTGAGGCTCTCTCGCAAGCCGCTGGACGGCGGAAGCGCCGACGACCCGGCGGTGGTGACGCCGTAGGCGGCAAGCCTGGCCTGAAAGTCCTCAGTGCCTCCGGCGGAGCGCCGCATACGGGTGATGCCGAGGAAGAACAGGAAAACGCCGCCGAACGCGATCAGCGCTAGCACAAGCGAGATGGAAAAGGGCATGTGGGCCTCCTACCCGGTCAGTACAGCTTATCCGGCGGTGGTTGGGGGGTGGGATTGAAGAGCGACTCCGGCACGTCCTCGCCCTCAGACTTGAGATGCTCCATTCGCATCGGGATGACTCCGGTGGCTGTGTGATAACCGACTGCCTTGCCCTCGGCGCTCACACCGAGCTGCTTGAACTGGAATATCTCCTGGAATTGCACGTCCCCATCCTTCAATCCGGTGATCTCCGCGACGCTCACGATGCGCCGGATGCCGCCGCGAAGACGTGACTGCTGAACGATCAGATGGATGGCGGCACCAATGGTTTCGCGAATGGCCCGTGAAGGAAGATCCTGACCTGCCTGGAGTACCAGGGTCTCAAGCCGGACCAAGCACTCATGCGGGTTGTTGGCGTGCAGCGTTGACATTGAGCCATCGTGGCCGGTGTTCATCGCCTGCAGCATGTCCAGCGCCTCGCCGCCACGGCACTCACCGACGATGATGCGATCCGGGCGCATACGGAGACAGCTCTTGACCAGCTCGCGAATTGGCACCGCTCCCTTTCCCTCGACATTGGGAGGTCGCGACTCCAGCTGGATCCAGTGAGGCTGCTGCAGCTGCAGCTCCGCGGCGTCCTCGCACGTGATGAGCCGCTCGGTCTCCGGGATAAAGGACGAGAGGATGTTCAGGAGAGTGGTCTTACCGGAACCGGTGCCTCCTGAGACCAGGATGTTCATGCGAGCGCGAACGCAGGAGCGCAGGAATGTCATCAGCTCGGGGCTCGCGGAATGGAACCTGTTGACGATGTCGGTTGGACCCCATTTTTCCTTTGTGAACTTCCGGATGGTAAGGCAGGGGCCTTTGAGGGCGATGGGCGGGATGACCACGTTGACACGCGAGCCATCCTTCAGGCGGGCGTCACAGATCGGCGTCGACTCGTCGACTCTGCGTCCGACCAGGCTGACGATGCGGTCAATGACCTGGCGCATCTGCCTTTCCGACTCGAAGGTGACTGCCGAGAGCGCCGGCTCGCCACTCTTCTCAACGTAGATCTGCTTGGGATGATTGGCCATGATTTCGGTGATGTTCGGGTCGGCCAACAGTGCTTCCAGCGGGCCGAGGCCAAGAACGTCGTCAAGGACCGAATCGACCAGACGCTCCTTGTCCGTTTTGGTCATCGTCATGGCCGTCGTGCGGAAGTACTCCTCGGCCAGCTCCAGGATCTTTTCCCGGACGCCCACCTTGTTGCTGGAGTCGATCTGGTCGGCGAAGCGTTCGATGAGCTTCGCGTGGATCTGAACCTTCGCCGCGGTGAAGGCGGGCGGCATGTCCGTGACCGCCGCGGGCCGCAGCACCGCTGCGGAGGGCGGCGGAACTGTGTCGGTGGCGCGCGCCTTCGGCGCCGCCGACGATGTGCTGTATGAGCTGGCACCCCCAGGGACGGTCGCAGCAGCCGGTCCGTTGCCAGCCGGACCCGACGCTGGCGGAGCGCCCGTCTGGTTCTGCTTGACCCTGTCGAGTAGACCCAACTTCAGCTGCCGCCGGGGACGTTACAGACTCGTGAAATGGAACCTGGCATCGACCTGCCTTTGGCTGACACCCGTCGCCGAGTCAAAGCCGTTCGGGCACTTGTCACTCGGGCCGTTGGGCGGCGACACCAGGTAGTCATTTACCGACTCGAGCGTGTATCGGAGCTGAGTGTTGTTCAGGAACCATGTGAAGAACTCGGCGTCGCACTGGGTCAGCTCGACAGTCAGGCTGGAGGTCACGCCACCGTTGATAGCCTGCGCGCCACCGACCGTTGTCGCGCCATTGGCCGGTACGACGTTCGACGTTGAAGGTCCGAGCCCGATGACCCTAACGTTCGTGAACACAGTCTTGCTCACGACCTTGGGCGGTCCGACAGGCGCGCTTGACCCGACATTGAAGACGGTCACGTTCGCAGATGCAATCACTGTGATGTAGTCGCCCAGCGTGATGTGGCCCGCCACACCCTGCTGCTCACCTGTGGGGATGGTCATCGCGACCCATCCCTTCGGGAGGGGCAGGTAAGCGGGGGCGGCGCCTGCAGGAACCAGGCCGATGTCATTGGCGAGCATGTCCTTGGTGATCACGGCACCGCGGCTGACCTGGACCTCTGCGATGAGTCCGACGAGGTCGCCCGGGTTGGTGTACACGCCGGGTACGTTGGTCGAGACACCCTTCAAGGTGTCAAGGTCGTCCTTCGTGATTCGGTGGCGTATGGCCATGGGTTGCTTTGCGATCACGACGGTCTGGGTTGAGCCACCGATGCCCCCTCCCCCGCCGATGCTCCCAAGAAGGTAGGTGACCCCGGCCGCAACCAAAGCCAGTATCAGGCCGACGATGATGAAAAGACGCCCTCCCCCTGGTCGGGGTCGTGCTGGTGCTGCGGTGGCCAAAGCTTTACGTCACCTCCGAATATTCGTTCTGCAGAGCGGAGCCATTGTAGCTAGGGGGATTGCAATTCGCTTCCCCAGTCAGAAGAGAGCCCCTTGCGGGGCTCTCTCTTTGAAGGTGCGACTACTTTTAGTTCTCGTTAGCCGAGAGCGGCTACGACGTTCGAGAACACGTTCTTGATCTGGTTGCCCATCGTAAGAAGGATCACGATGACCACGATGGAAACGAGGACGAGGATCAGAGCGTACTCAACCATGCCCTGCCCTTCCTGACGGGTCGTAACGCTGCGGAGCTTCCAGTAAAGGTTCAACATCTGTATTCACCTCCTTTTTCCTGAACTACAGGTTGTTACTCATCTAGACGGCCCCAATCCGCGTTTCTTGCGGGCTCTGGCGCCGACTGAGGCGGTGATCCTACAGGGGAGTCCCAAAGGAGGTCAATTCCCGATCCGGAACCGGGAAACCGCGGTACCGGCTGCTAGATTGGCGCCGGGAATGAAGGCGGCCGGCGTCGAGGATGATGTGCGTTCAAACGAGCCGAACCTGCCCGCAACCGCTCCCAGCGGTGCCGGCCAATACTGGCGGGAGCTCGTTTTCAGCCGGCTGATTCCGGCCCTGTTCTTCAGCGTTTTCCTCGCCAGGTACCTCCTGACGGTTTGGGACAGCGTCCATTCTGTCCGGCAGTCGTCCGACTACCTGTTTGTGATCCAGCAGCTCCTTGCCCTCGCCTACTTCACCATGCTTGTCGTCCTCTACAGCACCCGGCTCCCGGCGCGCGGCACGGACCACCGAATCGCTGTCGTTTTCATCGCCTTCACCGGCACGTTCTCCGCGATCGGAGCCAGCTTCCTTCCCGGCGGAGCCCGCCACGAGTGGCTGGTGCTGCCCGCAGACATCCTCGCCACGGCGGGCCTCGCCTATGCGGTTTGGGGCCTCGCCTACCTCCGCCGGTCTTTTTCAATCATCCCCGAAGCCCGCCGCCTGGTGACTGGAGGTCCATATGCCTTCAGCAGGCACCCTGTGTACCTGGGCGAGATCGTGACCGCGATCGGAATCAACCTGGCCACCGCAGGCTTGCCGACCGCGCTCGCCGTTCTCTACTTCGTGATCTGCGAAGTGCTCCGCATGCGCTGGGAGGAACGTGTGCTGGCGCGCGCCTTCCCAGACGAATACCCGGCCTACGCCGAGCGAGTGCCGCGGTACGCCCCCAACCCCCTCAAGGTCCTGAGCTGAGCGGACGCCTCCGGCTGACGGAGCGGCTCGGCGCGCGGACGCTGCTGATCGGCGGGGTCATGCTCGCCATCCTCATGCTCTTCACGGAAGGATTCCAGGATCCCGACGTCTGGTGGCACCTACGGATCGGACGCTGGATGGTCGAGAACGGCAGGCTGCCTTCACAGGACCTCTTCACCCACACCGTGCCAGGCCATGTTTGGACCGACCACGAGTACCTGACCGAGGTGCTCATGTGGCTGCTGTACTCGGCCTCGGGAACTGTGGGGCTTGCAATCGTTTTCGGCCTGATCACCTGGGCCGGTTTCTGGCTGATGTATCGGCAGGTCCGGCGCCGGCCCTTTGTCATCGTCGGCGTCGGCCTCGCGCTCGGCGCCCTGGCAGGATGGCCGATCTGGGGGCCGCGCGCGCAGATGATCACCTTTGCGCTCAGCTGTCTCGAGCTGTACTGGCTGCAGGGATACCTCAGCGGCCGAAGCCGCGCCCTCAACTTTTTTCCCCTGGTGATGGCCGTCTGGGCCAACCTGCATGGCGGCTGGGTGATCGGCTTCGTGTGGCTGGGCGTGGCCCTGGTGTCGGAGCTGGTCGCCTGGGCGTGGGACCGCTCGAACCCGGCACACAGGGCGCACGCACGCTTCCTGGCGATCATCACAGGCGCTTCACTGGTCGCTGTGCTCGCCACCCCCCACGGCTTCAGCCTTTATCTGTACCCATTCCAGACCCAGGGCAGCGTGGCGCAGCAGAAGCTCATCGTGGAGTGGTTCTCGCCAGACTTCCACCAGATCTACCTGCGCCCGTTCGAGGCGATGGTCTTCATCGTGATCGCGGGTTTTGCGCTGCGGCGGCCCCACCTATACGACTTCTTGCTGACGATGGCCGCGCTTGGGCTGGCCCTGCAGTCGGTTCGCCATGTGGCGCTGTTCGTCGCCGCGGCTACCCCTGTGATGATCGCCACGTATTCCGACTATTGGAAGGACCTGGCGACCAGCCGCGGCTGGAGGTTTCCCCCGCTGGAACGGCCGCTCTTCGCCGTCATCACCGGCGCTGTTCTCGTGCTCGTCGTCGTGGTGGCGCTGGTCAAGATCGACGTGGACGTCAACCCCACCACGCAGGCAAGGCTCGATGCCTCGAGCTATCCGATCGGCGCCGCTGACTGGCTGGCGGCCAACCCGAGCGTCGGCACCCGCATGTTCAACCAGTACGGCTGGGGCGGCTACCTTGCGAACAGGTTCTACCCGGAACCGAACCGCAAGGTCTTCATCTTCGGCGAGGCGGAGCTGATGGGCGACCCGCTCCTGAACGAATACAACGATGTGCAGAACCTGCGACCCGACTGGAAGGCGGTGCTCGACAGGTATCACGTCGACTACGTTCTCTTCAACCGAGGAGAGGCCCTGTCCAACGTGCTCGCCACCCAGCCGGAGTGGACGCTGGCGTACCAGGACTCGGTGGCGGTGATTTACGTTCGGGCCACGCAATGAGTTGAAAAGGGTCCCTCCTCCCGCCCGGGGGAGGGGTCGTTAGCTGGTAGGACCCTTCTAATAAAGCCGGTAGATCTTGAAGTTCGGCGAGTCGTAGGCGGGGGGGCCCAGCACCGTCGGGGGCTGCGTAGGGAGGTCCGCCGTCCAGATCACATAGCGGATGTGGTTGGCCGTGTCGAACTGGACGATGTCAGCCTTGCCCGTCAGGAGATCCAGGGCCGTCTGGGTCTTGTTGACATAGCCAAACGTCTCGTCGTAGTGGCCGACGTACACGGTGTCCGGGCTGTAGGCGGGTACGTAGAGGCCGACCCCTGGCATTGACAGCACCCGGCCGGCTGGCTGGCTGCCGAGCCAGTTGAGGCCGTCGTACTCGGCCCGGGACACCGAGTATTGAGGCTGGCTGACGACCGCGAGCGGCGCCAGAACGAGAAATGCGCTGCCGATGGTCGCAAACGCGACGTACGAGAATGGAATGAGAGCGTGGGCGCGCGCGCTGCGGAAGCGCGGAAGGATCGTCTGGTACATGCCGATTGCCCCCAGCACGACCAGCGGTAGATACAGGCCGTCGAGGAAGCGCCGGCGCAGGTCGCCGGCGGGGTTGGGCAGATAAAGGATGGCGGCCAGGAGCACGAGCCAGGCGATCAGGAAAAGATCCTCACGGCTGCGGCGTCTCAGCAGGACGGGGAGGCCCGTTACGGCCAGGAGCAGCTGGGGGGCGATTGCGAAGAACAGGCTGAAGCCCTCAGGCGGAAGGGCGTTCTTGGAGTGGAATGTCCAGCGCTGCACCTCGGGGTTGTCAATGAAGGCAAAGTAGCTATAGAGGATGTAAGGCGCCGGAATCGCAAACGCGACGGCGGCCGCGAGCCAACCACGTGGAGACGCCGGCCGCAGGACCAGGGTCACCGCGGTTGCCCCGCCCATCAGAATAGGCATCTGGGGATGTATGGATGCCTGGCCCAACCAGGCGGCGCCCGCGAGCACCGCCAGGCCAAGGCTGCCTCGCTGAATCGCTTTCAGAGTGAGCACGACGCCCGCGCCGGCAAACACTCCCGACCACGCGAAATGAGGCAGGGCGAGCACCGAGTAGAAGGCGGTGAGCTCAGGCATGCGCCAGTCGAGCGTGTCGGTCGGGTTGCCGAGTATGACCGGGTGGCCCAGGGCCTGGACCACATAGCCCATCCCGAGCCCGATCGCGCAGAAGAAAAACGCAAATCGTCGCGCAGCACGGTCCTCGATGAAATGGGTGCTGAAGGCCCACGCCGATGCCATCAGCGCGAAGGCGGCCGCCACCCTGGCCAGGTGAAACATGAGGATCAACGGCAGTTTCAGCAGCGCGGCGATGTGGCCGAGGACGAGCCAGAACATGAAGAGGTAGGCCGCGGGGCTGGTCTCGGTGGTGTAGCGGTTGTCCCAGGCCCACGCACCCTCCCAGCCCTGGCGCATCTTGGCCAGGTAGGTGTTCGCGTCATCGCCCAGGTAGAAGAAACCCATGAAGACCTGACCGTGGGACTGCACAGCGTATGCGTACAGGTAGGGCACGGCGGTGACGACTGCCAGGACGAGGCCGGTTACCAGGGGAACCGTCCAGTCGCCCAGCGACCGGGGCGGGCCGTACCCAACCTTTTCCACCTTCGACCCCGCCATGCTCACGGCCTGGACTGGCCCCTCCCTCGCGCCAGGCTCAGCCGTAACACGGTCCAGAGAGCGCGTCGGACCTCGCCCCGCGACACCTTCGACGCGCCCGCGACACGGTCCTCGAACCGGATCGGGGTCTCGAGCACTCGGTAGCCGAGCCGCCGGGTCCTGTACACCATCTCGATCTGGAAGGAGTATCCCTGCGACACCACGTCGTCGAGCCCGATGTGCTCGAGAAGGTCGCGGGTGTAGCACCGGTACCCCGACGTGCAGTCGTGGGTCGGGAGCCCGAGAAGCAGCCGGCAGTAGACATTCGCGGCCCACGACAGCAACCAGCGGTGAAATGGCCAGCCGACCACCGTCCCGCCTTCTATGTAGCGGGAGCCGATAGCCAGTCCGCCGCAGCTTCGCGCCGCGGAGACGATGGCTTCGAGGTTGCCGGGGAGGTGCGATCCATCGGCGTCCATCTCTACGAACAGCGCCCATCCGTCGGCAAGGCCGATTCGGAAGGCGTCTTCGTACGCACTCCCCAGACCCAGCTTGCGCGGACGGTGCAGCACCCGCACCCCGTCATCACTCGCAGCCAATCTGTCAGCGAGCTCGCCGGTCCGGTCGGGCGAGGCGTCGTCGACGATGAGGACGTCGTGGCCAAGACGCCGGACGCCGGCGACAACTTTCTCCAGGTTCTGGCGCTCGTTATAGGTCGGCAGCACGACGAGCACCGCTGCGGGCGGGCTCTTCCCTTCCGTCGCGCTCACCGCTTGAACCTGACCCTCACGACGTGCTTGAACATGTCAAGCGAGCTTCGGACCGGCATCACCTTGGTCGGAGCGGAGTGGCGCCAGACCACCGGCACCTCGGTGATCCGCACACCTCGCCGCTTGGCCAAGTACAGCACCTCGGGGTCGTAACCGAAGCCGTCGGTGGTCAGCGCGGCGAACACTGGGCGGGCGACATCCGCTCGAAAGAGCTTGAAACCGCATTGCGTGTCCCATATGCCGGGCAGCAGCACGAGCTGCACGATGAGGTTGAAGCCCTTGCCCATCAGGACGCGGTATATGGGCTGAGGAACCTCAATCCGAGATCCGCGAACGGCGCGCGATGCGATGGCCACCCCGGCGCCTGCCTTCAACGCCGCCTCGAGCTTCTCCAGCTCCTCGATCGGTGTGGACAGGTCCGCGTCGGTGACCAGCACCTCATCCCCGCTGGCCACGGCCACCCCGGCAGCCAGCGCGCGCCCCTTTCCGCGATTGCTCGGCAGGGCCTCGAGGCGCACGTTCTGGTTCCGCTCCGCCGCCGCGTCCATCACCTGCCGCGTGCCGTCGGTGCTGCCGTCGTCGACCAGGATCAGCTCGTACGACATTCCCCGGCCGTTGAGGTAGCGCTCGATCTGCTCGATCGTGCGCGGCAGCCGTTGCTCCTCGTTGTACGCGGGTATCACAACAGTGAGCTCCGGTTTGGAAGCTTCGCCGGCCATGGCGCCAAATCGTATATGGGAAGGAAGGTCGCTCCTTCCACGACACCGATGAGCTGTCAGGGGCGGGAACGCAGCACTTCGAAGGCGTACGCGGGAAGGACCGCCATGCGCCGCACGCGCCACGGCTGCCGGCCGAGTCTGTACAGCCATTCGAGGCCCGCGCGTCGCATCCACAGCGGGGCGCGGGGGACGCGCCCCGTGAGGTAGTCGAATGCGCCGCCGACGCCTATTGCCACCGCGACCCCGACGCGCTCCTTCATGCGGTCGATCCACAACTCCTGGCTCGGAGCGCCGTACGCGACCAGCAGCACTTGGGGCGGCTCGCCGTGGATGGCGCCAATCGTCTCGGCGTCGGAGGATGGATCGGGTGAGCCCGCGTGAGCCCGGACCTGCAGTCCCGGGTGCTCGACAGCCAGGCGCATCGCGAGCTCAGCCGCAACGCCGGGTGCAGCGCCCAGAAGAAATAGCCGAAAACGCCTGCGCACGCACATTGCCGCCAGGGGGCCGACGAGATCGACCCCGGTGACCGGCACGCGCACGCTGCACCCCTGCCTGCGGGCAGCCCAAACGACACCGGTTCCGTCCGCGAGGCAGAGGTCGGCCGATTCGAGCACTCGCGCGAACTCCCGGTCCTGGCGCGCTCGCATCACGAACTCGGGGTTTACTGTTGCAACGAGGTGATGACCCCCCGAGTCCACGAGCCCTTCGATGCGCGCGATCGCGGTATCCATGTCGACGCAGTCGACCCGTACGCCCAGGATCCTCGCATTCTCCACGCGCGAAGTCGACAAACGCAGCCCTTAGGGCGAGCCCACCTCGGCAACGATCGCCACGACCTCGACCATGGGCTCGACAGGTCCCAGACTCTGGATGAACTCGGCAAGCGACTCCCCGCCCGACACCCTCACGCGGGTCCACGTGTACCGGTCCGCGAGGCTGTGGTATGTACCGGGGACCACGGTGACGGCAGTGTCGTAGCCGGCAGCGCGCACAGCGGCCACCACACTGGCGTTGAACTGGCCCGACGGGTATGCAAAGTCGACCATCGGTTGGCTGACGAGGCGCTGCAGCCAAGCCTTTGAGGCCAGGAGCTGGTACGTGGCCCAAGGCAAGGGCGTCCGCACCAGGTCGGCGTGGTTGACAGTGTGCGACGCGATCTCGATCCCGTTCTGTGCCATCTCCTGGATCTCAGGTGCCGTCGCATACCGAGCCCGCCCCACGAAGCCGCTGACGACATAAGCCACCGCCTTGAAGTTGTGAGCGCGCAGGATCGGGTAAGCCGTCGTGTAGAGATCCTGGTAGCCGTCGTCGAGTGTGATCACGACCGGCCTGCCTGGAAGCGGCCGGCTGCCGGCGAAGTACGCCCTCAGGTCGTTGAAATCGACAGGGTGATATCCGTGCGAGGAAAGCCAATCCATCTGAAGCTGGAAGTCGGCCGGCGCAATGGAGAGGTTGTACCCAAGCCGGTCCATGAAGATCGAGGGCGGCTTACGGATGTAGTGGTACAGGAGGATGGGGACGCTGATACTGCGGCGGCCAAGCGGTATGACCCAGCGCGGGGAGCGCGAGAAATCCCAGCCTGGGCCGCCGGCTGCCTCGACTTGGACGATGGGCTGGAAAGCCTGTTCCAAATCGTTGGTTGAAGGCGCCGCCGTTGGTTGCGAATCAGCCATCTGCAGCGCGACAAGGAATCCGATCAGCAGCGCAGCGGCAGATACGCCTCGGCGCATGACCGCGTGCACGGACGATAGCTTAAGGGTCATGCGACGAGCATCGGGGACCGCTGGATGACAAAAACCATCGCGGTGGATCTCAACCCGGCCACGCGCCAAATCGTTACGGGGACCGAGCTGTACACACGGCAGGTGGGGTCGCGGTTGCCCGCGGCGGCGCCCGAGCTCCGCTGGCTGTTCTTCGCCTCAAGAGCTCGCGCTGGGCTCGGCGTCGACATCACGGTCGTGCCGCAGACTCGGATGTGGTCGCAGGTGCGCCTGCCGCTGGCGCTGGGGCGCGCCCGTCCCGATCTGCTCTTCGTTCCCGCGCATGCGATTCCGTTCGCGTGGCCTGGCCAGGCGCTCACCGTGGTTCACGACCTCGCCTTCGAAAGGCACCCGGACGCCTACTCGCTTGCCGAGCGCTCATATCTGAAGCTCACCACGAGGTGGGCGGCACGCCGGTGTCCCGTCCTCATCGCGGTATCGGAATCGACGAAGTCAGACCTGGTCGGCCTGTACGGGGTGGCGCCGGATCGCGTGCGGGTGGTGCCTCTAGGCGGAGGCGAGCAGCCAGACCGCCAGGCAGCCCCTGCTTCGCGCCTCGCCGAGCTCGGCCTTGACGGCGATTTCGTGCTCCAGGTCGGCCGGATCGAGGCGCGCAAGAACCAGGCTGCCGCGCTGGCCGCCGTGGAGAAGCTGGATGGCGTCACCCTCGCCGTCGCGGGTCATGAACGCGACCCTGCCCTGGCGGCCCGGCTGCGCGCTTCATCGCGGGCCCGCGTCCTCGGGATGGTCGACCAGCCCACCCTGGAGCTGCTGTATCAGCGCGCCCTGGCGGTGGTGGTGCCGAGCCTCTACGAGGGCTTCGGCCTGCCCGTTCTGGAGGCGATGGCGAGGGGCCAGGTGGTCGTGGCCGGCCGCGGGTCCTCAGTGCCGGAGGTCGGTGGTGAGGCAGTCCTGTACGTCGAGGATCCAAACGACGCCCAGCAGTTCGCATCTATGCTCGAGGTCGCGATCGGCGATCGAGACGTGCGGGCGAGACTGGCCGGCGCCGCACGCGAGCGGGCGGGAACCTTCACGTGGGACCGCTGCGCGCGCGGTGTGGCGGACGTCATCCGCGCACTGGTGGCCTGACCGAAGTCGCCTCAGGCGACCGCACGATCGACGGCACGCCACGTGAGGTTGGCCGAGCGGCTCCAGCTGAACTGCGCGGCGCGCACGATCCCGCGTCGCTTCAAGTCGGCGGCCAGGTCTGGGTCTTCGATGACCTTCTCCAGCGCCCTGCGCCACGCCTCGGCATCGTCCGCGGGTGCCAGCAGGCCGGCATCACCGACCAGCTCGGGCAGGCTCGATCGGTCAGACACCACGACCGGCGTGCCGCAAGCCATCGCCTCCAGAGGCGGAAACCCAAACCCTTCGTACCAGGCCGGGTGGGCGAGGACGCGCGCCAGGTTGTAGACCGCCGGCAGCTCCGCGGGGTCCAGGCCTTCTATGTGGTGGACGCCGGCACCCAGGCGTCCAATCCGATCCCTGATCGATTCGTACAGCCAGCCCCAGGCGCCGACGATCACCAGATCCGGCCGGTTGCGGAGCATTGCCCACGCCTCTAACAGCGTGGTCAGGTTCTTGCGCGGCTCGATCGTGCCCACAAAGAGAATGAAGCGCTCCGGCAGCTTGAGGCGCGCGCGGGCCATCGCGAGGTCCTCGCTGCTCATCGGCCTGAAGAGGGCCGAGACGCCATGCGGTACGACATCTATCAACGTGGCGGGAACGCCGAACAGATCCTCGATATCCAGGGCGGTGTTTGTCGAAACGGCGATGACCACGTCAGCGCGACCCAGCGAGCGGGGAATCACAAAACGGGTGCTGAGTGGCTGGCGACCGGGGAACCATTGGGGGTTGCGATAGATGGCGAGGTCGTGCACCGTGATAACAGTTGGGCAGCCAACGCTGCGCAGCGGGAGTGCTCCCGCTGGACCGAAGTACGCATCGGGCCTTTGCCGCCGAATGCGGGACGGCCACTGGATGTGCCGTCCGACGAAGCGAGTGCTCGGAAGCGGCCTGTACCCAATGCCGGGCGATGGAGCAGGCACGGCCACGCCGGACGGGAGATAGAGAGTCAAACGGCAGTCGGGCCGGTCGACGCTCATCGCACGGAGGATCTCTTTTGTGTAGATGCCGATCCCGGCCCGCGGCCGCTCGAGCCCGGACCCATCAACCGCGACGTGCAGACCGGTCAGCGCAGGTACGCCTGATTGCGCTTGAGGACTTCGAAGTTCTCAAGCGCCAAACCGGTGCCGCGGACGACCGACGTTTGGGGATCGTCGGCGACCACCGCCGGGATGCCCGTGTGCAATGCGATGTATCGATCGAGCCCTCGCAGCTGCGCGCCCCCGCCGGACAGGACGATGCCACGGTCGAAGATGTCGGCCGCGAGCTCTGGCGGCGTTTCCTCGAGGACGTGCCGGACCGCTCCCACGATTAATCGCAAGGGTTCCTGAATCGCCTCCGTGATCTCATCGGAACTGATCTCCAGGGTCCGCGGCATGGCGGAAACCATGTCGCGGCCGCGCACCTCGGCGAGGAGTGGCTGCTTCATGAGCATCGCGGAGCCGATGGCTATCTTCACGTCTTCGGCGGTGCGCTCGCCGATGAGCAGGTTGTGCTTGCGCTTCATGTAAGTGGTGATGGCATCGTCGACTCGGTTGCCGCCAACGCGGATCGAGTGCGCGACCACCATCCCCGACAGCGAAATCACGGCGATCTCCGTGGTGCCCCCGCCGATGTCGCAGATAGTGTTGCCACGCGGTTCGGCGATCATCAGCCCGGCCCCGATGGCAGCCGCCAACGGTTCGTCAATTAGCCAGGCCTGACGCGCGCCGGCCGAGATCGCGGCTTCGGTCACCGCTCGACGCTCGACCGAGGTCACGTCCGACGAGACGCAGACCATGATCTCGGGCTTTAAGATCCGCTGGCGGCCGAGGACCTTGCCGATGAAGTGTTGGAGCATGCCGCCTGTCACGACGAAGTCCGCGGTGACGCCCTCCCGCATTGGGCGTACAACCTGGATCGTGTCTGGCGCCCGCCCCACCACCTCCAGAGCCTGCCTGCCGACGGCAAGAATGCGGGTGCTGTCGCGATTGACTGCAACCAGCGACGGCTCGTTGATGACGATCCCCTCACCTTTGACGTAGATCAGCATCGTCGACGTGCCGAGGTCGATACCTATCTTCTTAGAGAGCACTTCCCTACCTGAGATGACGGTGGCTGCAAGCGTCGGTCGGCCCCTCCGGCGCTGGACCACCTCCCCCCGGGGAAGCGGGGAGGATAACGGGCCGGCTGTTCGCCGGCCCTTTCGCCGGCTCTGTCACTCGTATGTCCGTCCGGGTCCGCCCGCGTCGGAGTCGACTGTCACGCTGGTGATCTGGGCGCCGACTGAGGCGAGCTTTCCGGGCATGTTCTCGTAGCCGCGCTCGACGTGCCACGCACTTCGGAGCACGCTCTCGCCCTCGGCGCAGAGCGCGGCAATCACAAGTGCGGCGCCGGATCGAATATCCGGGATCACAAGCTCGGTGCCGTGCAGACGGCAGGGGCCGTGCACGACGGCGTGGAGGCGTCCTTCGACAGTGATCCCGGCCCCCATCTTCGCCAGCTGATTCACGTGCTGGAAACGGTTTTCGTGGACGTATTCCGAGATCACGGTTTCGCCGTCGGCCTGCGTCATCATGGCCATGTACTGCGCTTGCAGGTCGGTTGGAAAGCCTGGAAACGTCCACGTCGACATGTCGATGGGCTTGAGTCGAGTCCGCGGACGCCGCCCCACTCGAAACCATCCATCCCCCACCTCGACGTGGGCGCCGGCCAGCTCCAGCTTGAGCAGCACCACGTTCAGGTCTTCCGGCCTGTTGCAGTCGAGGCGCAGCTCACCGCCGGCCGCCGCCACCGCGATTGCGTACGTGCCCGCCTCGAGGTAATCCGGTATGACTGTGTGCTCGGCGCCGCCGAGATCGCGAACGCCGTCGACCACCAGGCGCTCAGTGCCTATGCCCTCGATGTGCGCGCCCATCTTCCCGAGGAGCCGGCACAGATCCTGCACGTGAGGCTCGCGCGCCGCGTTGAAGATTTCGGTCCTGCCTTCCGCCAGGACCGCGGCCAGGAGGATGTTCTCCGTGCCGGTGACTGTCGGAAGGTCGAACACGATTCGCTTCCCGCGCAGGCGATCGACCTTGGCGACGATCTCCGTCGCCGTCTCTTCGATCTCTGCGCCCATCTGGCGCAGCCCGCGCAGGTGCTGCTCGAAGCGCCTTGCGCCGATGTCATCTCCACCGGGTCGCGGAACCCGCGCCTTTCCGAATCGGCCGAGGAGAGCACCGAGCAGCACGATGGTAGCGCGCATGCGGCGGCCGAGGTCGTCTGGGACATGGCTGCCCTGGGCTAGACCGGTCTTGATGATGAGCGAGCCGTCGCCCTCGCATCGTCCGCCAAGGCTCGTGAGTATTTCGCCCATGAGCGCTGTGTCGGTCACCTTGGGCACGTTGTTGAGCCGGACGGGCTCGGTTGTGAGGAGGGCGGCGGCCATCTCAGGCAGGGCGGCGTTCTTGGAACCGCTGACGCAGATGTCGCCGGCGAGCTGGGCGCCGCCAGTGATGCGAAGCACGTGGTCCTGGCGCGGCGCGAGAGCTTTCATCAACCGCTACGGTAGCTCCTGCGCAGTGTGATCAGCCGCGGCGTGCGCGCGCGAGCCTTAGGCGTGCCTCCGCCATTGCGAGTGCTTGCTGGAACTCGACCTCCTCCGCGGTTGACAGGGTTCCCGCGAGCTTCTCCTGCGCGTGCTTGCGCGCAGCCTCCGCCCGTTCGATCGATATCTCTTCAGCACGCTCCGCCGTGTCGGCGAGCACCGTAACCCGGTCGGGCAACACCTCCAGGAAGCCGCCGCCCACAAAGATGAGCGTCTCCTTGTCTCCCTGGGTGATCTTCAGGGTCCCCGGCTTGAGCGAGGTCATGAGCGCGGCGTGGCGAGGCAGTATGCCGAGCTCGCCGTCAGCACCGTTGGCGACGATGAAGTCGACATCGCCCTCGAACAGGCTGCGCTCGACGCTGACCACGCGAAGTGCAATCGGCACGTTCTAGGCGTCCTTCTTCTTCATGGCTTCGCCCTGCTCGCGCGCCTCATCGATGGTGCCGACCATGTAAAAGGCTTGCTCAGGGAGGTCGTCGTGCTTGCCTTCGAGGATCTCCTTGAAGCCGCGGACCGTCTCAGGGATCGGCACCGATTTCCCTTCGCGTCCCGTGAACCGCTGGGCCACGAAGAAGGGCTGCGACAGGAACCTCTGGATCTTGCGAGCGCGCGATACCGCGAGCTTGTCGTCTTCGGAGAGCTCCTCCATGCCGAGGATGGCGATGATGTCCTGGAGATCCCGATATCGCTGCATCGTCTTCTTCACGCCCTGCGCCGCGTCGTAGTGGTCCTGACCGACGATGGAGGCCTCGACGAACCGGCTGGACGATCCCAGTGGGTCGATGGCGGGGTAGATACCAATCTCGACCAGCGACCGCTCCAGGCGCACCGTCGCGCCGAGGTGGGCGAACACGGTCTGGATCGCGGGGTCCGTGTAGTCGTCTGCAGGCACATATACCGCCTGCACCGAGGTGATCGACCCCTTGTTGGTGGACGTGATTCGCTCTTGCAGCTCGCCCATCTCCGTGGCCAGGGTCGGCTGGTAGCCGACGGCCGACGGCATGCGGCCGAGGAGGGCCGACACCTCGGAGCCCGCCAGGAGGTAACGAAAGATGTTGTCGATGAAGAGAAGGACGTCCGCGCCCTCCTCGTCCCGGAAGTATTCGGCCATCGTGAGCCCGGTGAGGCCCACGCGCGCGCGCGCGCCGGGTGGCTCGTTCATCTGGCCGAACACGAGAGCCGTTTGCGGCAGCACACCGGCGTCCTGCATCTCGTGGTACATGTCGTTGCCTTCGCGCGTCCTCTCCCCCACCCCCGCAAAAACCGAGCGGCCTTTGTGCTCGTAGGCGATGTTGCGGATTAGCTCCTGAACGATGACGGTCTTGCCCGTGCCGGCGCCGCCGAAGAGCCCGATCTTCGAACCCTTCGCGAACGTACAGATCAGGTCGATCACCTTGATCCCTGTCTGCAGGATCTCCACCTTGGCCTGCTGCTCCGAGACCGGGGGTGCCAGGCGGTGGATTGGCCAGCGTGTCACGCCTTCGGGCGCAGGTTCGTCATCGATCGGCGCACCGACCACGTTGAACATGCGGCCCAGCGTCTCGACCCCGACAGGTACCGAGATTGGGCTGCCCGTGGCTACGACCTCATCGCCGCGACGGAACCCGTCGGTGGCGTCCATCGCGATGCACCGGACGACGTTGTCACCGATCGCGCCTTCGACCTCGAGCACCACGACACGCCCGTCTCCCGTCTTCACCTCTAGAGCTTCGTAAAGCTCCGGTTGCTCTCCGGGCGGGAACGAGACGTCCACCACCGCACCGATGACCTGGCTCACGCGGCCGTTTTTCACCTTCTTCTCGGTCTTCTGCTTGCTCTCAGCCATCATCAACTCCCTTCCACTAGCTCGACGCCCGCATGGCTTCGGCACCGCTGACGATCTCCATCAGCTCCGTCGTGATGCCGGCCTGGCGGACCTTGTTTGCGAACAGCGTCAGCACTTCGATGAGGTCGCCGGCGGCGTTGGTTGCGTTCTGCATCGCAATCATCTTTGCCGAGTATTCGCTGGCCTTGTTTTCGAGAACGGCCTGGAAGACCTGCGTCTCCACATAGCGCGGAAGCAGGGCATCGAGCACCGACTCGGGGTCCGGCTCGTAGATGTAGTCGGCTCGAGGCCCACCATCGCCCTCGCGCTCGCGTTGAGGTATCTCGGCGGGGATGAGCGTCCGAACAGTGGCTTCCTGCTTCAGCGTCGACACCCACTTCGCATAACAGAGCAGGACCGCGTCGGTTGTCCCCTTCGCGTATTCCTCCAAAGCCACAGTGATACCCGGCAGGACCTCGTCGATCGCAGGCCGATCCGAGATCCCGACGACGTCAGCGATGACGTCCCTGCGATAGCGGAGCAGGAAATCGCGACCTTTGCGTCCCAGTGTCACGTAGCGCTGCTGGTCCGGGTAGTTCTCATTCATGAAGCGCGTGGCGGCGCGGATGTTGTTGACGTTAAGCGCTCCACAGAGACCCTTGTCGGTGGTGACCAGGATCATCACCGCCCGCTTACCCTCGCGGCGGACGAGGAATGGGTGCTTGTACTCCGTGACCCGCTCGCCTGCGGTCTGAAGCACTTCGAGCATCTTCTCGGCGTAGGGCCGCGTCGCCTGCACCGCCTGCTGCGCGCGCCGAAGACGTGTTGCCGCCACCACCTGCATGGCCTTGGTGATCTTCTGCGTGTTCTTGATCGAATCGATCCGGCGGACGATGTCCCTGAAGGCGGGCAATTACTTTCCTTTCTTCCTTGGCGCCGGTTTGCGTGGAATTTCTGGAACCGGTTCGGCCGGCACCTCAGGAGTGGGCGGCACCTCGGCCTTCGTCTCGGCTTTCGCCGGCGAGTCGGCGATCGCGGCGCGGATCTGGGGGAGCTGAGACGGCCGCTCCGCAGGCGCCTCGGCCTTCGTCGCCGGCTCGGCCTTTGATGCCTTTGCAGGCGCCGGTGCCTTTGGTCGGGCTTTGGCAGCGGGCGCTTGTGCCTTCGGTTCCGCTTTGTCGCCCGGCTTGGTCGCCTCAGCGGCTTTGGCGCCTGGATCGGCCACGTCCGAGTAGCCCTCGACGCCGAACTGGTGGTTGTAGGTCGAGATTGCCGCTTTCAGGCGCTCGAAGAGGCTGTCGTCCAACGCCTTCTTTTTCTCTATCTCGTCGAGCACCGCCGGCCGCTCACTCTTAAGGAAGCGCGCGAATCCGGCCTCCCACTCCCTGACCTTCGCCACAGGCACTTTGTCCAGGTGACCCTGGGTGCCTGCATAGATCGCGGCGACCTGCTGGCTGAGTGCGACCGGCTCGTACTTGTCCTGCTTCAGCAGCTCTGTGAGCCGCGCGCCCCGTTCGAGCTGGTTGCGCGTGGCAGTATCCAGGTCGGACGCGAATTGGGCGAATGCCGCCAGCTCCCGGTACTGGGCCAGGTCGAGTCGCAGCTGGCCGGCGACCTGGCGCATCGCCTTGGTCTGGGCGTCGCCACCCACTCGGGAGACGCTGATGCCGACATTCAGCGCCGGTCGCTGGCCGGCGTTGAACAGGTCTGATTGGAGGTAGATCTGACCGTCCGTGATGGAGATCACGTTCGTGGGGATGAATGCAGACACGTCGTTAGCCTGGGTTTCGATGACCGGAAGCGCAGTCAGCGATCCACCGCCCCTCGCCTCGCTCATCTTGGCCGCCCTCTCCAGGAGGCGGGAGTGCAGATAGAAAACGTCGCCGGGATACGCCTCACGACCTGGCGGGCGCCGGAGGTTGAGCGAAAGCTCACGGTACGCCCACGCTTGCTTGGTGAGGTCGTCGTAGCAGCAAAGGGCCTCTTTGCCCTGCTCCATGAAGTACTCCCCCATCGCACAGCCGGCGTAGGGAGCGATGAAGTTCAGAGAAGCGGCGTCAGATGCGGTGGCGGCGACGATGATCGTGTACTCCATCGCGCCCCGTTCCTCGAGCGTGGCCGCCACGCGGGCGATGGAGGCGGCGTTCTGACCGATGGCGACGTAGACGCAGATCAGGTCCTGGCCCTTCTGGTTGAGGATCGTGTCGAGCAGGACCGTGGTCTTGCCCGTGAACCGGTCGCCGATGATCAGCTCGCGCTGGCCGCGTCCGATCGGAATCATTGTGTCGATAGCCTTGATGCCGGTCTGGACCGGGCTGTCGACGCGCTTGCGGGTGATGACGCCTGGCGCGATCTTCTCGAGGGGCATCGTCTTGGTGGTCTTCAGGGGCCCCTTGCCATCGATGGGCACGCCGAGAGGATTGACGACCCGACCAATCAGCTCCTCGCCCACCGGGACCTCGAGCAGGCGGCCAGTGGTGCGGACCTCGTCGCCCTCGTGTAGGTGCCCATACTCGCCAAGGATCACCGCGCGGACCTGGTCCTCTTCGAGGTTGAGGGCAAGGCCGTAGGTGTCGTGCGGAAACTCGAGCAGCTCTCCCGCCATCGCATTCTGCAAGCCGTAGATCTGAGCGATGCCGTCGCCGGTGGCCACGATCCGGCCCACGTCCGTCGCCACCAGGCTGGCGTCGAAATCCTTGAGACGTTCTTTGATGACCTCGGATATCTCTTTGGTGCTGATGCCCACTTTTTTGGTTTCTCTCCCTAGGACGCGTCCGCCAGGCGGCGGCGCAGCTGCTGCAACTTGGTGGCGACGCTGGCGTCGACGAGTCGGTCCCCGTACTGGAGCTTGAGCCCCCCGAGAATGCGCATGTCAACCACAAGGTCGAGGCGGACTTCTTTGCCAAGGCGGTCAGACAGCTGATGAGAAAGCCGATCTCGTTCCCCTGGCTCAAGCTCGACCGCAGTAGTGACGGTGGCCCGCACGCGCCCCGCGGCCTCATCGGCGAGCGCCTCAAACGCTTCCGTGACATCGCGGACCTCCCCCACCCGGTTCGACTCGATCAGCAGACGGGCCAGGTTCGTCGCCTCGGGATCGAGTTCGTGTGGCGCGAGAGAGACCAGAGCCATGCGGCGCGTGACGGCTATCGTCGGGTTCGTCAGGACGGCGGCAACCTGGGGGTCGGAGAGAAGGTCTGACAGCTCGCCCAGCCGGCGACCCCACTCCGCGACCTGACCCTCCTCGTTGGCCAGCTCGAACACCGCCCGCGCGTATCGTTTAGCGGCTGCCGTCGCCACTGGCCACCTCGGCAATCGCCCTTTCGATCAGCTGCCTATGCTTGCCGGCGTCGAGGGTCTCGCCGATGACCTTCTCCGTCGCGGACACCACGAGTCCCGCGACCTCCTTGCGCACCGACTGGATCGCCTGCTCTCGCTCGACCTCGATCTCCTTGCGCGCAGCTTCGAGCAGGCGCTTCGCCTCGTCTTCGGCCTTCTGCTTGAGCTCCTGGCGCAGCTGCTCTGCGGACTTGCCGGCGGCGTCGATCACGCTCTGCGCGGTCTTGCGCGCCTCGCTCAGCTTCGCCTCTGCTTCCTTGAGGTTCGCCTCCGCGCCGGCGCGAGCCTTCTCCGCCTCCTTCAGCTGATCGGCGATAAGGCGTTGGCGCGTCTCGGCTCGCTTGACCACCTCCGGGTACACGTAACGAGCGAGGATTGCCAGCATGACCAAGAAGGTGATGAGCTCGACGACGATCGTGCCATCGATCTGGATCACGCCGGCGACGGTCGCGAGAACCAGCATTTACTTCGCCGCGACGTTCGAGAGGAACACGAAGCCGAATGCGAGGTTGATGAAATACATGGCCTCCACGAGTCCCACGATGGTAAAGAGCCATGGGATCATCCTTCCCTGCGCTTCGGGCTGGCGGGCGATTCCGCTTATGAAGGCGTTCCCGGCGAGGCCGTCGCCGAAAGCGGCGCCGACTGCACCCAACCCGAGTGCGAGGCCGAAGCCGATCAGGGCACCCGCGAGCGATAGTCCGTGATCTGTCATGAAACCCTCCTAATGGTGTTCGTGTTCGAGACCCTCGCGGGCCGCGCCGAAATAGATGACCGTCAGCAACATGAAGATGAATGCCTGAATGAACCCGATGAAGAGAACGTCGAAGGCCTTCCAGATGAAAAGCGCCACCGGACCGATCACAAATGTGCCGAGGATCGTTCCGACCCCTGGCAGCGACAGGTTAGCGAAGCCAGCGATAAGACCGATCATTACTGCGCCGGCAAATATGTTGCCAAACAACCGGAGGCCGAGTGTTAGTGGTTTGACAACTTCCTCGAGCACGTTGAAGGGTATGAACGCAATGCGTGCCGCCAGGGGAAGCTCAAACGGTTTGGTGAATCGCCGGAAGTAACCGCGCGCCCCAAGCACTCTGATGCTGTACCACTGCACGACGATGATCACGATCAAGCCCATCGCCAGCGTCTGGTTCAAGTCAGCGTTCGCGGCATGAAGGATCGGAAACAAGCCGAGCGGAAATATCTCGAGCCAATTGGCTATCAGTATGTAAAGAAACAGCGTCATGGCGAGCGGAATGATGAACAGGGCGTCGTCCGAGACATTCGCCTTCACGAGGCTCCGTAGCTGGTCGTAGCCCCATTCGAAAATCGCCTGCACCTTGCCGGGCTCGCCATCTTTCAGCTTCGAACGCAGCCAGAACGCTACTGCCAGGGTCGCGATCACCGCCAGGGCCGTCGAGATGATGCTGTCGTAGTTGAAGACGCACAGCGGCCCGCATCCGAAGTCGATGGTCGGATGCGTGCCTGGGCTTGCGTCGGCGTAGATCAAATTCGCATGCCCTGCCGCACACCGGCTGCGACCATGACCAGCTGCGCCGCCGCCAGACCAAGGGCCGCCGGCCACATGGAAAGTCCGAACACCGAGTACGCCATCAGCACCATGACGGTGATGAGGGTGAGCCTGAACATGCTGCCGGCCATAAAGGGAGTCCCATGGTTGAGAAAGGCGAGGATCAGATAGCCGTTGCCAGACCCGAGCACGAGTCCGGCGGCGACGCTCAAGCCGAACGTCAGGTGACCGGCCAGTGCTGCCAACAGGGTGATGCCGGCGGCCAGGAGCGTAGAGACGAATACCGTCTCCCGGAGCATTCCACCCGCCCTCACTTCGACAGCTCCCTCACCTTCAACCAGATGGCGATTCCGCCTGCGACCAGACCCACGAACAGTCCGACCAAAACGAACACGGGCGCCGTGTGCAAAACGCTGTCGAGCAGGACACCCCCAAGCAGCGGTACGAGGACCGCGCCCGCGAGATACAGCCCGATTCCGGCCAGGTCAGACCCCGTGGTTGGATTCGAGGGGGGCGGCATGCCCGGGCGAATTCTAACCGAGCAGGGTGCGGAGGTATGGCACGCGGACGCGCCAACCGGCTTTCTGAAGAAGGTCCGCTGCGACCGTCGATGCCAGAGCCACGGAGGTGACGAGGACCACGGCGAGGACCCGCCCGTGACCGAAGATGGTGAGGCCGAGAGCGCCGAGCAGTGCCGTCGCCGTGTAGAAGACGTAGCAGGTCTGGCGCGCGTCGAGCCCGAAGTCCTGGAGCCGGTGGTGCAGGTGCTCCTGGTCGGGCCGCGCAAAGGAGGCCTGGTCCCTCCCGCGCCTCAAGATCGCCCACGCAGTGTCGGCTATGGGCAGTGCGAGGACGAGGACAGGGACGACGAGCGCAAACGCGACCTCGACCTTGGCGACACCCAGGATCGAGATCACCGCGACGGCCGCGCCGAGGAAGTGCGAACCGGAGTCCCCCATGAACACGCGCGCCGGGTGGAAGTTGAAGAGCAGGAAGCCGGCGCAGGTGCCGGCCAGCGCGCCACCAAGCTGCACGACGTCGGTCTGACCACGGCCCCCGGCCGCGAGCATCAGCGTCACGGCGACGATGAAGACGACGCCGGCGGCAAGTCCGTCGACGCCGTCCAGGAAGTTGACTGTGTTCTGCATTCCCAGGAGCCAGAACACGGTGACGGGTACAGCCAGCATCCCCAGGACTACTACGTGGTTCCCTGGCAGCCCGAAGAACGTGATCCAGAAATCCTGGCCGAACGTGACGGCCGCAGCCGCCACCGCGAGCTGCAGTCCGAACTTGACCACAGCGCGCATATGCCAGCGGTCGTCGATGATCAGGAGAAGGGCGGCCAACCCGGTGACGACGAGCACGCCCGGGGTGTGCTTGTCGCGCGGCATGAAGGCCAGCACCGCCCCGGCGAAGCCCGCGTACATCGCAAGACCTCCGAGCATCGGTGTCGGTTTGGCGTGCGAGTGGCGACCGCCCGGTTGCGCTATCAGTCCTGTCCGACGCGCGACGGCGATCATCAGCGGGACGAAGACGATGCAGAGGACGAACGCGCCGAGCAGCGGCCAGAGTCCCGGCAGCAGATGGTGACGCAGGTTGACGAGGGCGTCGCCACCGAAGAAGTCGGTCACTTTTTAGAACCCTCCTCCCTCCGGGCGGGAGGGGTTGGGGTGGGGGGTGTTATCTGGTACACCCGCTGTCAGTCAAATGCGTATGGCAGCGGGAACCTGCGGCAGAGGTCGAGCGCCCGCTCGTGCACTGAATCCAGCACCGCGCGATCGTCGATTCGCTCTATGAGGTCCGCTATGCAGTCCGCAATCTCCACCATCTCCGCCTCACGCATGCCCCGCGTCGTCACCAGCGGGGTGCCGACGCGCACGCCGCTCGGATTGAATTTCGAAGCTTCATCGAACGGAATCGAGTTGCGGTTGAGAGTGATCCCCACCGTGTCCGCCACGTCCTGCACCTGCTTGCCGGTCCGCTTCTGCGCCCGCAGGTCGAGGAGCATGAGGTGGTTGTCGGTGCCCCCGCTAACCAGTCTCAGGTCGCGCTCCATCAACCGCGCGGCGAGCGCCTTGGCGTTGACCACCACCTGCCGCGCGTAGTCCTTGAACTCCGGCTTGAGCGCCTCGCCGAAGCACACCGCCTTCGCCGCTATCGCATGCATCAACGGGCCACCCTGGATGCCTGGAAAGACAGCGGAGTCGATAGCCTTCTGATGCTCGCTGCGGCACAGGATGATGGCGCCCCAGGCGCCACGGAGTGTTTTCTGGGTCGTGGTCGTGACGATGTCCGCGTGAGGGATGGGCGATGGATATTGGTTGCCCGCCACGAGTCCCGCGACATGCGCCATGTCGACCATGAACGTCGCTCCGACACCGTCCGCGATCTGGCGCATACGGGCCCAGTCGACGATGCGAGAGTAGGCGGAGAAACCGCCGATGATCATCTTGGGCCGCACCTGCTCGGCCAGCTTCTCCATCGCGTCGTAGTCGATCAGCTCGGTCTCGCGGTCCACGCCGTATGAATGGATCTCGTACAGCTTGCCGCTGAAGTTCGCGGGGCTGCCGTGGGTCAGATGGCCACCGGCGGACAGGTCCATGCCCATCACCCTGTCGCCGGGCTGGCACACGGCCATGTAGACGGCGGCGTTGGCTTGCGATCCCGCGTGCGGCTGCACGTTCACGTACTCGGCGCCAAACAGCTCCTTTGCACGTTCGATGGCCAGCGTTTCGATCTTGTCGATCACCTCGCCGGTGCCGCCGTAGTAGCGCCGGCCGGGATAGCCCTCTGCGTATTTGTTGGTCAGGAGCGTGCCCAGCGCCTCGAGTATCGCGGGGCTCGTCAGGTTCTCGGACGCGATGAGCTCCAGCGTTTCAGACTGGCGCTTGTACTCCTTGCGAATGAGGTCGGCGATGACTGGATCCACGTGATCCAGCGCCCGGAAGGACATGGTCGTAATCGTGGAGGTAGCACCGGAGATGCCGACCGGATCTTTGGAGCCCATGCGGCCCGATCCGCGCGTTAGGGGGCCCGGCCCGCCGTCGTCACGCATCTAACGATGCGCTCCTAGTCGGTCCACCCCTGCCTTCGGCTCGGACCACCTGGATCTCCAAATCTCTCGGCCGGCCCTCCGGCGCCACCTCCGCGGCCATGAGCGAATGCTAGCTCCGTCAGCCAGCGTGAGACGGCGGCGGACCCAGAAGCTCAGGGCTCGTGATGGCGCCTTCGCGCAGCACATGAGCCTCCGGGCCGGTCAGGTCGAGCACTGTCGAAGCGGTCCCCCCGGGGGCCGCCCCACCGTCCAGCACGGCGGCGACGCCGGGCAGAGCGCCGGCCTCTTGAGCGGTCATCGCCGGGTCCTTGCCGTGAAGGTTTGCGCTCGTGGTCATCAGCGGGCCGGCCGCTCGAAGGAGCTCGAGCGCAACCTTGTGCTGTGGGATGCGCACGCCGAGGGTGCCACCACCCTTGGCGTGAAGGATCAACGTCAGCGGCCCAGGCCACCAGCGCCGGACAAGCGCCTCGGCTCGCGAGTCGACATGCACCCATCCTTCCAGCTGAGATTCGGCCGCGACCATGAGGATCAGGGGCAGCCCGACCGGCCGTCCCTTGATGCGATAGATGCGTTTCCGGGCGACCTCGTCGTCGGCCGCGGCGCCCAGGCCGTACACGGTGTCGGTCGGAAACGCGATCACGCCGCCGGTTCGGATCAGCTGCGCTGCCCGCGTCAGGCCCGCACGCGTCGGCTTCAGGACCACGCTTCCAACACCCGCTCGTGCCCGCCGAGGTCGTGATGTATCCGGCGTTTGCCAAACTTCCGGGCTGTCACCTCGACCACCTGTTGAAGGATGGAAGGATCCACCTCGAGGAGCACACGACCGCCTGGATTGAGCCGTGCGGGCGCCTCTTCGACGAGCCTCATCACCAGCTCGGAGCCATCGCCGCCCGCGTACAGTGCTGTGCTTGGTTGCGACACCACCTCGGCTGGAAGCGCGATGCCGACCGTCAGATATGGAAGGTTGGCGCAAATCAGGTCGAATGTTCCAGGCAATGCCTCCATTAGGTCGCCGCACGCGAGGTGGATCCGTTGGTCCAACGAGTGCTTCGCCACATTGCGAGCAGCGACATCGAGGGCTTGAGTGCTGACGTCGCCAGCCCACACCTCGACATCGGGAGCGTAGTGCGCGACAGCGACCGCGATGCAGCCGCTGCCGGTTCCGACGTCGGCTACCCGAATGGGCCGGCCCGCCTCGCGGGCCCATGCAACCGCCAGCTGAACAAGCACCTCCGTGTCAGGATTCGGAACGAGCACCGCCGGCGTGATTTCGAAGTCGAGGGCCATGAACTCCTTGTGTCCGACCACATACGCGACCGGCTCTCCCTTCGCCCGCCGCGCGACCTGCGCCCGATAAAGGTTCAGCTCGGATTCAGCCAATGGGCGGTCGAACTGCAGGTAAAGGTCGAGCCGGCGCAGCCCTAGCGCTCTGGCCAGCAGCACCTCAGCGTCCAGACGCGCGGACTCCGAGCCGTGCTTGCCAAGGTGCTCCGAGGCCAGCTTGAGGACCTCGAGCACCTTCAAGACGTCGTTAGGGCCCTCCCCCGTCGGGGGGAGGGGTAGGGGTGAGGGGCGTTAGCCGGCATACGTCTACCCCAGCTGCTCAGGTCGACGAGCCGTTGAGGCCAGCCGCCCGGTCGGCGTTGATCAATGCCTCGACCAGCTCGTCCAGGTCCCCCGCCATCACCTGGTCGAGCTTGTGCAGGTCGAGGTTGATGCGGTGGTCGGTGACGCGGTTCGCCTTGAAGTTATAGGTGCGGATCTTCTCCGATCGGCTACCACCGCCCACCATGCCGCGGCGCTGCGCGCCGATGGCCGCCTGCTGCTCGGCAAGCTTCATCTCGTAGAGCCGCGCGCGCAGCACACGCATCGCCTTCTCCTTGTTCTGGAGCTGAGACTTCTCGTCCTGGATGCTCACGACCAGCCCGGTGGGCTTGTGCGTCAGCCTGATCGCGGAGTAAGTGGTGTTCACGCTCTGACCACCGGGTCCCTGTGACGTCGAGGTCTTGATCTCGAGATCTTCGGGCTTCAGCTCCACCTCGACCGGGTCTGCTTCCGGCATCACCGCCACGGTCGCGGCAGAGGTATGGACGCGACCCTGTGCCTCGGTCTTCGGCACGCGCTGGACCCTGTGGACGCCGCCCTCATACTTGAGCTGCGAATAGGCTCCGTGCCCGTGCACCTCGAAAACGATCTTGTCGTAACCGCCTTTCTCGCTGTGCGAGACGTCGACGACCTCGACCTTCCAGCCCTTGCGCTCCGCCCACTTCGAGTACATACGAAAGAGGTCGGCCGCAAACAGCGCGGCCTCCTCCCCACCCTCGGCGCCCTGGATTTCCACGACCACGTCTCTGTCGTCGTTGGGATCCTTTGGCAAAAGGAGAACCTTGAGCCGTTCCTCCAGCTCGCCGACCTGGGCGGCCGCGCGGCGCTCCTCGGCATGCAGGTACTCCAGCATCTCGGGATCCTTCTCATGTTTGAGCATCTCGCGAGCCGACTCCAGCTCGTGGCGCGCGCGCTTGTAGGCTTCGTATGTCTCGACGATCCCCCGCAGGGTCCGCTGCTCGCGCGCGAGCTTGGTCACTTGAGCGTGATCGGCGGCGACCTCAGGCCGCCCCATCTCAGCCTCGATCTCGTAATACCTACGCGCAACGGCTTCTAGCCGGTCAATCACTACCGGTCCTCCGCGTAGCCCGGCTTTGCCGGGTTACCCCATCCGAGAACGCGCAGCGCGCAAAGCCGGTGGAGCCCAAACCCGTCGTGGGGGGTTCCGTAGGGGGGCCCGCCCCCCATGCGCCTTTTGTCAAGCAGCGGCTCCGGCCGTTTCCTCCTCGCCCTGACGGGCGCTGTTGAAAGCGACGATGGCGACCTCGAGCATGTCGTCGGCAGGCTCACGCGTGGTGAACTTCTGGGTCCCGAGGACTGGCAGAAGCAGCACGCGCACCACCGGGTTGCGTCGGTTGCGCGCCATAAATCTGATGAGCTCGAAGCCTGCGCCGGCGATGAGCGGGATCGCAACGAGACGGCTCACCACCAGCCAGAACCAGTTGGGGTGAAACAGCGCGACCACGCTGAACACCACCACGCTGACGACAAGGACGACGAGCAGGAAGCCGGTACCACAGCGCGGGTGAAGCAGGCTCGCACGCCGAACCGATGCAACGTCGAGCGGCCAACCGGATTCGAACGCGTTGATCGTTTTGTGCTCCGCACCGTGGTATTGGAAGACGCGGCGAACGTCCGGCAGCAGAGCGATCGCTGAGAGGTAGCCGAGGACCAGGCCCACGCGAATGACGCCCTCGACGACGACGAAGAGGAAGCTGCCACTTCGGTGCACAGCCAGGCCGGCCAAAAGCAGCGGCAGGCCGAGGAAGAGGGCAAGGCCGAAGACCGCGGCAAATGCGACCGAGCCGGTGATTTCCTTCTTGCCGATCACCACGTCCTTGCCGCCGGCGTTCATGTTCGCGGACCAGATCAGCGACTTCATGCCCAGGTGCAGCTGCTCGCCGATCAGCGCGAGGCCGCGCAACAGCGGAAGCTTCCAGATCGGGTTGACGTAGATGGCCGCCTTGAGCTCGCCGCGGTCGACCACGATCTCCCCTTTAAGGGTGTCCGGGCTCAACTTGGGCAGGCGCACGGCAACCGCGTAGTGGCGCTTGCCGCGCATCATCACGCCTTCGATGACGGCCTGGCCGCCATAGAAGAACTGATCCTTCTTTACGGGTCCTCCGACCTCAATGGCTGGGGAGGTCGCCGGAGTCGCAACCTCCCCCGGGAGCGGCATCAGTGACGGCCCCGGGGGCCCGGCCGAGAGATTTGGTGATCCAGGGATCCCTCCCATGGCTTCGCCATGCGGGCCCCAGTGAAAAGGGGTGGACCGGCTAGGAGCGCAATCCTCATGGGGTCCCCGCGTCGTGGCCGCGGGGGCAGCGACGACGGGCCGGGCCCCCTAACGCCCGGATCGGGCCGCATGGGCGCCAAAGATCCGGTAGGGATCCCCGGTGCCATCACTTAGTTGCGAGTCGACTTCGCCGCCCGCTTGCGGAACCGCTCGACCTGGCCGCCCGTGTCCACGATTCGCTGCGTCCCGGTGAAGAAGGGGTGGCAGACGGAGCAGATCTCGGTCTTGAGCTCTTTGCGCGTCGACCCTGTCGTGAACGTGTTACCGCACACGCAGGTGACGATCGCGTCTTCGTAGTAGGTGGGATGAATCTGTGCTTTCAAGGTCTTGTCTCCAGGTGACTGAGTTTACCGAACGAAGCCGCTGAGCATCGACTCGGTCTGAACGAAGAAGAACGCGAGGTACACAACCAGGGCCAGCCATGCAGCGCCCATTGCATAGCGCTGCCCCGCCGGCTCCGATGTCAGGTAGGCGTCATGGGCCGGATTGCGGAATCGTTGGAGGACGACGGGCACCCCCAGGATCACGATGATGATGATCAGAGGGCTGACCTGCCCGGAGAAGAACAATCCGACGAGGACCACAAGCCCGGCAACCTGGATCCATTTCGAGACGGGGGCAAGGATCCAGCCGCCATCGAGCATCCCGAATGGGATGAGATTGAAGAGATTGATCAGAAAACCGATGTACGCCCAGCCCAGCAGCACGGTCCAGTGGGTCGTTCCGTAGGCGACCAGCGCGGCGGTCGCGCCGATGGTTCCGGCGATCGGCCCGGCGATGCCGATTTGCGCCTGGCGCATTGGGCTCTGGGCGTGGGAACGCTGGAAGATGGCCGCGCCCAGGAACGGAATGAAGATCGGAGCGGTGGCCTGCATGCCCTGGCGGCGAATCTCGACCACGTGCCCCATCTCGTGTACGAAGATCATCAGCACGAGGCCGACTGCAAACCACGCGCCGCCCCAGAACGAGTAGGCAACCACGCTGACTAGGGCCGAGCCCAAGGTCGCAAGCGCCGGAATCTTAAAGATGAGCAAGAACGCGTACTTGCCGTAGGCAAACGCGCCTACGAGCAGGGCCGCCAGCCCTCCCAGCAACCCCCGGTTGTTCCTCTGCCCAGGCGCGGGCGAGTAGTGGTGCGGCGACTGCGGCGGGATGTCCGAGGTCACCGGGTAGATCGGGGGCGGTGGGGGTGGGATGTACTCCCCACCGTAGGGGGGGATCGGGTTCCTTTCGTCCATTTCTCTCTACTTGTGATACCCCCGGACGGAGGTCGCTAATCCCGGTACGTGAAGTACGCGAACTCCCGCCCGGAGGGGCTCCCAACCACCACGGTGACCGTGCAGAGGGGCTGGGAGCATGGTTCCGGCACTACCTCGAAAGTTCCCGACCCGGACGGCTGGGCGGCGCTCGTGGCGCCGGTCATGGTCTCGACGTTCAGGGTGCCGGTGAATCCCGGAGCCCTCAGTATTCCCAAGCACACCGCCTGGCCGGGCACGAGATGGACCGCCGGGGCGGGCACCAGGAGCGTGAAGGTGGTCACGACGAGGTCCAGCCGGCCGGAGTCGCTCTCGGTGACCAGCAGGTTCTGGGCCCCGTCGAAGCCGAGGCCCTGCGGATTGCGAAGACCTTGGGCGACTGTCGTGCTGGAAGTGATGTCGCGCAGTGTGCCCGGAGCAGGCAGCGTCACCAATACGTGTCCGGCTGCGGTCCGCACCACATCGTCCACCCCTGGAAGACCCGCAACCAGCGTCGAGTGGCCACCCGAATTGTTCAGCTGGAAGACTGCGCTTGCGTTCTCGTCGGCGATCAGGTAGCTGCCGCTGCCCCAGACCCCAGCCGGCCGGCTGAACCCGCTTGCACGCGCGGTGACCCGGCCCGACGGGTCGACGAACAAAACGGTGCCATGGGGGCTGTCCGGCACTATGAGCTGCGTCCCGTTGGCGGCGATGCCGTCCAGGTTCAGACCGCTCGGATCGGGCTGCAGCTGCAGCACAGTCCGCACACCGGTGGCTGTCAGCGCGACCACGCGGTTGTGGACCTGGTCGGCGACGTAGATCGTGTCACCGATCTTGGCGATGCCCTCCGCCTGCGGAACGACCTGTAGGAGGCGGGTCAAACGGCTCGCTCCTCCCACCTTCGCCAGGTGCCCGTCGCCGTGCTCGCCAACCAGGACGGTGCCGTCGGCGTCCAGGTAGAGGAGGTCGTCCGGACCGTTAAGGCCTGTGGCCAGGAGCAGCACGGGGTTCGCTGACGTGACGCCTGGTGCAAGGCGGGCGGCGGCCGCCTGCACGCAAGGTGGCGGCGGCGTGGGAGAAGGCGACGGCGACGGGCTGGGCTCGCCGGGGGATGGCCGAGTCGCCGTGCCGGATGTGCAAGCGACGAGCGCGAAGGCCGCCACGAGCGCTAGGACGAGGGCCCCGGGCGGACGCCGCGCGCGACAGGCGCGGCTGATCGCCTGCAGCCTCAGCTGGGGTCCCCCACCGTGTGATGCCTGGTCGTCAACCTGCGGATGGTTGCCTGGCGACTCGACATAAGGAGCGAGAACGTCTCCGCGTACCCGCCACCGAACAGGACCCCCGGCAGCAGCTGCCCACCTGTCACGCCGGTGATGGCGACCGCTACGTCCGTCGCCGGCGCCAGGTCGGCGGCGCCGTAGACCCTCCCCGCCGCATCGCCGATGAGGACCCTCTCCTCTTCGTTGCGCGGCCACAGCCGCGCCTGGAGCTCTCCGCCCAGGCAGCGAATCGCGCATGCCGCGACCAGGGTCGCGTCAACACCGCCGATGCCGATGGCGGCGTCGATTCCGCTACCCGGAACCGCGGCCATCACCGACCCCGCGATATCACCCTCCTCGAGAGCCAGGATTCTTGCGCCTGCCGCCGCAACATCGGCGATCAAATCCTGGTGGCGAGGGCGGTCGAGGATGGCTACTGTCAGGTCCTGGACTCGAGCGTCGCGGGCGAAGGCGATCCGCCTGAGGTTGTCGACGATCGGATCGTCCAGGTCGATGCCGCCACGCGCGGCCGGGCCGGCCACGATCTTTTCGACGTACCACACCGAGGGTAGCTGGGCGAAACCCCCAGGTTCGACGGCGGCAACTATCGACACTGCATTGGTCGAACCCCTCGCAACCTGGCTGGCGCCTTCGACAGGGAACAGCCCGAAATCGACCCGCTGCTCGCCGCCCGAGATCGATGTGCCGTGCGCGAGGTATGTGTCATTGCGCGGACAGAGCACGACGGTGCCCGAAGGGCCTGCATCCTCCAGGACCCGGCGCATCGCGTCGGCCGCCACCTCAATGACTCGATCTGCATCACCCTTGCCGAGCAGTCGGGCACATGCAAGGGCAGCCGCCTCGGATGCATGCACGAGGTCGAAGGCAAGCTCGTGACGCGCCTGGAACGAGGGGATCCCCCTCTTCGGTTGCTCCAACCGGGGCTTTCCTTAGGGTCCTTCTGTTTCTTCAACGAGCTCCGCGGGGCGGAGCTCCATCTGGTCGATGCCGCTCTGGAGGAATGCCGCACGCACGAAGTCCCGGAAGAGCGGGTGGGCTCGGTTGGGCCGCGAACGGAACTCGGGATGGAACTGGCTGGCGACGAACCAAGGGTGGTCGGCGAGCTCGACGATCTCGACCAGCCTGCCGTTGGGCGACACGCCGCTGAAGATCATCCCCGCCTCGCCCAGCGCCTCGCGATACTCGTTGTTGAACTCGAACCGGTGACGGTGACGTTCGTACACGACCTCTTCACCATAGGCCTTGTGCGCAAGCGAACCGGGCAGGAGCTTGCACGGGTAAAGGCCCAGGCGCATCGAGGCGCCCATCTGATCGACGTTTCGCTGCTCCGGCATGAGGTCGATCACCGGCGTCGAGGTGAAGGCCGCGAACTCGGTGGAGTTGGCATCGGGCGCGCCAAGGGCCTCACGAGCGAAGTCGATGACCGCACATTGCAGGCCCAGGCAGAGCCCGAGGTAAGGGATGCGGTTGTGGCGGGCGTAACGGGACGCCTGCACCTTCCCTTCGATGCCGCGATAGCCGAAACCGCCCGGCACGACGATCCCGGCCACGCCCATGAGCGGCGAGGTGTCGCCCGCGTCGAGCTTCTCGGATGAGACCCAGTGGATATCGATCGCAACCCCGTGATGGATGCCGGCGTGGCGTAGAGACTCGATGACGCTCAGGTAGGCGTCGGGGAGCGCGACATACTTGCCCACGACCGCGACCGGAACTGTCGCCCGCGGGTGCTTGATGCGCTCGATCAACTGGATCCACGGACCGTTGTCGGGAGAATGCGTGGCCTCGTCGAGCTCGAAGTGCTTGGCCATGACGCGGCCCAGTCCAGCGTCTTCGAGCATCAACGGCACTTCATAGATCGACTCCACGTCGGGCACCGAGACGACCGCCTCGCGTGGCACGTCGCAGAACAGCGCGATCTTCTCCTTGAGGTCGGCGTCGATCGGCCGTTCGGACCTGCAGATGATGGCGTCCGGTTGGATGCCGATGGCGCGCAGCGCCTGAACCGAGTGCTGCGTGGGCTTCGTCTTCATCTCCTGGCCGCGAACCACGGGCACCAATGAGCAGTGGACGTAGAAGACGTTCTGACGTCCGAGATCATTTTTCAGCTGGCGGATCGCCTCGAGGAATGGAAGGCTCTCGATGTCGCCGACGGTACCGCCCACCTCGACCACGACCACGTCAGCCTGCGGATCGCGCGACGCTCGGAGGATCTTCTCTTTGATAACGTTCGTGACGTGCGGGATGACCTGCACGGTGGCGCCCAGGTAGTCGCCTCGACGCTCGCGCGCGATGACCTCCTGGTAGATCTTTCCGGTTGTCACATTGGAGGCGACCGTCAGGTTCTCATCGACGAAGCGCTCGTAGTGACCGAGGTCCAGGTCCGTCTCCGCCCCGTCGTCTGTGACGAAAACCTCACCGTGCTGGTAAGGGCTCATCGTGCCGGGATCGACATTGAGATAGGGGTCCAGTTTCTGGAGGGAGACGGTCAGGTGGCGGGCCTTCAGGATGTTCCCGATCGACGCCGCAGTGATGCCCTTTCCAAGCGAGGAGACGACACCCCCGGTCACGAAAACGTACTTCGACATAGAGACCTCCAGGGCGGTTTTGACAATGTTACCGGCTTTGCGTGCCGGCGGCGATCAGAGGTGCACCTTTGCGAATTTGACCTTTATTGGACGGCCCCGCGGGCGCGCGCGGCGCACCACCTCCCCAACGAGTAGGGAGGATCGCCTTATTTATGCAATTCCATCGGGCTTACTCTTGGCTCTAGGACGACCACCTTGGTTTCGTAGTCGCCGGACGACGACTGAACCGACAGCTTCGGCTGAGGCTCCGCCGCGGTCACGCCCATCTCCTTCAGGAACCGGTCGATGGGATCGAGCTCCAGCTTCAAGCCCGGGATCGCGTAGTGCATGGGAACCACGAACCTCGGCTCGAGCTGGCGAACCACCTCCGCGGCCTGCGCGGCGTTGATCGCCGTGCGGCCGCCGACCGGAACCAGAAGGACGTCCACGGATGACACGGTCTCGGCGTCGGTGTCGTCGAGACGATGCCCAAGGTCTCCCAGGTGGCAGACGCGCACCTCGTCGATCTCGATCAGGTACACCGTGTTGCGCCCGTGCTTGGCGCCTTTCTCAGCGTCGTGATAGGTGGGAAAGCCGATCACGCTGACGCCGGCCACCTCATACTCGCCCGGACCGCGGATCTGATAGGCCTCACGCACAGCCTGGGTGTAGTTGTGATTGTCGTGCTCGTGGCTTACGGTGACGAGGTCGGCGTCCAGTCGCTGCAGCTTGAGCCCGATCGCGGGTGGATACGGATCTGTAACGACCGCGGCGTTGCGGCCGCGCAGCCTGAAGCAGCCGTGTCCGAGCCAGCTGACGTCCAAGTCCCCTCCTATTTAATAGAGTCCAAACGTGATCGCCCTCTCCCTTGAGGGGAGAGGGATGGGCGTGCGGGGCTCAATTAAAGCTTCCCGCCATTACATTCGCTCGGGAGCGCTGACTCCCATGAGGTCGAGCGCCGTCTTCAGAGTGTGACGCGCAGCGCGGCACAGCTCCAAGCGAGCCCGCGTCACCTGAACATCATCGACGACCACGCGGTGCTCGCTCATTTCATTGCCGGCGTGATAGAAGCGGTGCACCGCCGTAGCGAGGTCCTGGACGTAATACGGGATGCGGTGCGGCTCGAGCAACAGGGCGGCGTCCTGCGCGACGTCCGGCCAGAAGGCCAACTGGCGCGCAACGTCAAGCTCCCAGGGATGCACGAGCAGTGATGCATCAGCACGCTCTGGGAGCTGAGGATGCCGCTCGCTTGCGGTGGCCTCGACGTTCACCAGCCGCGCATGCGCGTACTGCGCGTAGTAGACGGGGTTTTCGTTGCCCTGCGTGATCGCCAGCTCGAGGTCGAACTCGATGGTGGTGTCCGCGGAGCGCAGAAGATAGAAGTAGCGCACGGCGTCAGAGCCAACACGATCGATCAGCTCGTCGAGAGTGACGAAACGGCCGGCCCTCTTCGACATCTTGCCCTCCTTCAGATTGACCATCTGATGAAGGATCACGACCAGCTTCTCTGGATCGAAGCCCAGGGCCGCCACCGCAGCCTTCATGCGCGGCACGTAGCCGTGATGGTCCGCGCCCCAGACCTCGATGACACGATTGAAGCCGCGGTCCTCGAAACGGCTCAGCAGATAGCCCAGGTCTGATGCGAAGTACGTCGGCTGGCCATTCGATCGAATGACGACGCGGTCCTCGTCCTCCGCCAGCACCTGCTCGCCCAGCCCGTCCTCCTCTTCGAGCGCGGGACCGAACCAGACGGCCCCATCTCGGTCCTTCAGGTAGCCCGATTCCCGAAGCCGGTCGATGGCCGCGCGCGCGAGCCCCGTCTCCCATACCCTCGATTCCCAGAACCACTCGTCGTAATGGATGTTCAGACGGGCTACCGTCGCGCTTATCCGCTCCACGATCTTCTGGATCGCATAGACCCGCAGCCTGGGCTCAGCCTCCTCCTCCGGAAGGCCTTCGATACCAGGCAGGTCCCGCCGCGCCGCCTCGGCAATCTCGGTCACGTAATCGCCGGCATAGCCGCCCTCCGGCGGCTCATTGCCGTGTAGGCGCGCGTAGACCGACGCCCCGAAGCGGCGTGTCTGCGTGTTGTCGGAGTTGACGTAGTACTCACGCTGGACGTTGTGGCCGGTGAACTCGAGCAGCCGGCAGATGGAGTCGCCGAGAATGGTCCCTCGGCCGTGGCCGATGTGGAGAGGCCCGGTCGGGTTGATGCTCGCGAACTCTACCTGTAGGCGCTCGCCGAGCCCAATCTGAGAGCTGCCATAGGCGGGGCCGCTCCCCGCGACCTCCCCGATGAGGCGCTGCAGCCACGTTGGCGTGAGCCTGAAGTTCACGTAGCCTCCCGCCGACTGCACGGTGGCCGCGCCATCCGGAATCGAGATGGTGCCTGCCAGCCGGCTGGCGATCGATGACGGCGCCTCTCTCAGCACCTTCGCGAGCTTCAGTCCGGCGGGACTGGCATAGTCGCCGCGATCGGCGCCCTTGGCGCGGCCGAGCTCCAGGTCGGGCAGCTCGCCATCGACCCCAAGGGCCCGGACCGCGGTGGCCAGCGCGCTCGCGATCAGCTCACGGGTTCCCCTTTCGGTCATGAGCAGGCTGGGTGCTGGCTGACCAGCGTCAGCTGGGCCTGCGTCGAGGTGCCAGCTCGGAAGTAGGTGACAGTGACGCGCTGGTTGGGATGGAACCGCGAGCGCAGCAGCAGCCGGAGTGGGTGCGCCGCGTCGACCTTGACGTCGTCGAGCTGCGTGATGACGTCGCCCGATTGCAGGCCGGCCGCTCCGGCCGGTCCGGTCTTGTCCACGGTGACCAGCTGGCTTCCCTCCGGCAGCCCGCCCAGGGCAGCCGCCTGCTGGCCAAGGTCTGTGCTCGTCACGTTGAGGGATGAGACCACCACCTGGCCTGTCGACAGGATCTGCTGCACGTCGTCCTGTATGTCGGCGACGTTGAGCCCGAAGCCGCTCGATCCGCTCGTTCCTTGCGCCTGCATCGCGACACCGACCACCTGTCCGCCGACGTTGAGCAGCGGGCCGCCCACAGTGCCGGGACCAATCGCGGCGCTCGTCTGTATGGTGTCGCTGATCTCCACGCTGCGCAGCGCCACCGGGTCGGTCACTGTAACGGGGCGGTGCTGTGAGCTTACGTACCCGGGAGTGATTGCGCCGCCGTCGAGCGGGCCGCCGACCGCCACGACGATCTGGCCTGCGACGAGCGCTGTCGGGTCGCCGAACGCCAACGTGGGCAGACCGCTGACCTGGTCGATCTTCAGCACCGCGACACCGGTCTGGCAGTCATAGTCGACGAGGCGAGCGGAATGCAGCTTGACGTCGCCGGTCAGAAGCACTGTCATCGTGCTGGCGCCGGTGAGCACGTTAACCGCGGTCACAATGTAGCCGTCGGACGTGACCAGGTAGCCAGACCCACGCTCGAGCCTAGGCTGGTCCTGGGTCACCACACTCACCACTGCCGGCTTCGCCTTGGCAGCAACGTTCGTGATGGCCGACTCCTCAGAGATGGTCACCCCCGATCGCAGGTTGACCTGTTGGGAATTGGTCCGCGATTGGAGCTGCAGGATGCCGAGGGTGACGGCGGTCGCCACAAGCGCGGTCAGCAGCACTGTCGCGACGACCACCATGACGGTTCGCAAGAGGCCGCGCCGTGGCGCCCGTCGATCGTCCGGGCGCGACTCGCCCCGAGGTTGGATCACCGTCCCAAGTTTAGGCAGCGCCGGCAAGTAGTAAGGCCCACCTGGCCGGCGTTTGCCCGCTCAGGTGTTGCGGTTCGGCTCCGTCGGGTACCACGTGAGGACTAGCTGCCGGTTTGGTTCGAAGCCGGCCGACCTGTACAGCCGGACCGCCGCCTCATTGTCGGGGCGGGTCCATACGTAGCCGAGCGTCACGCGGCGCTCCTGGAACAGGCGCACGGCTTGCTCCATCAATAGCTCTCCGACTCCGCGGCCCCGGTGCTCGGCGGCGACGTAGACCTCGGCCACCTCGCCCTCGAGGCCGGTTCCCGGATCGAAAAGGACGATCCAGCAAAAGCCGACGATCTGGCCGACTTCGTCTCGCACTGCGTAGATGACGTTTTCGCCCGCGAAGCTCGACGGAACCGTGCTCAGGTGGTTCTCGATCTCGCCCCGGCTCAGCTGGGGGTGATCAAGGTAATGGGCCTGCTCGCCCAGGTGCAGCTCGACCAGGAGCGGCCGAACATTGGCGTAATCGCCCGCCGCAAGTCGCTCGACGTCCAGCGTTCTCATCGCTCTCCGATGGTAGCCGAGCGGCCGCCGACACGCGCGCTTATGGCGGCGGCGGCTGCCTTATCCTCGGCTGATGCCCGACCAAGATGTGAAGAAGCGTCTGCTCGAGACGCTGGCCGCGTCGCAGGAGCGCGAGCGCGAGTTGGAGAAGTCATGCGACGACTTGCCCTCGCCCAATCCCGCGCTCTGGACGGCCAAGGACCACCTGGCGCACCTCGCCCACTGGCGTCGACATGCCGCCGGGGTGCTCACGGCCGCACGTGCCGGTACCCCGGCCCCACGCGCAGACAACGTGGACGCAGTGAACGCTAGTGTCTACGCCGCCAACCGACAGCGACGATCAGCCGAGGTCAAAGAGGCCGCCCGGGCTTCCTATGCAGAGCTTGCCGCGGCGATCGAGGACTGCTCGGAAGATGAGCTATCGAGGCCCCGCGAGGGTAGCGACGGCGCGGTGTGGGAGATAGTGCCGCCTAACGGCCATGTCCACGTCGGCGAACACCTGGGCTTCTGGCACCAGGCGAGGGGCGACGAGCGAGCCGCAGAGAAAGCCCAGCTGTGGTCATTCGATGTCAACGAGGCTGCCTTCACCGATCCCCGGAGCCGGGCATTCGGCGCGTACAACCTCGCGTGCTACTACGCGCGGCTTGGGCGTGGAACCGACGCGCTACCTCATCTCCGGCACAGCTTCGAGCTCCATCCGGACCTCAAGCGGTGGGCAATCAGGGACAAAGACCTTGACAGTATCCGCAACGAGCCGGAGATCAACGCACTCCTTGGGTGACGGCCGGCATTCGTGCGTGCGCGCCGCGACCAGCTAAGACATGATTAGCGTTACTTATGAGCACCACTGAGACCGTCCCTCCCGGGGACAAGGTGTACCTGGATGCAGCTTACGTTTCGGTCCGCTGGGTCAGCGCAGGCCGTTGGGTGCAGGTCGAATGGAAAGCGTGGGCCAACAGTCCGGAATACAGGGCTGCGCACGAAACGGTTCTCCTGGCCCTCCGCGAAAATCGCGCGTCAAAGAACCTTATCGACGCCATGGCTGCGAGGGTCATATCCGACGCCGATCAGCGCTGGCTGATTGAAGACTGGATCCCGCGCGCGATAGCGGCAGGGCGCCGGTGGACAGCGGTCGTCTTGCCCAAGAGCGCGCTTGGAAGGACGATTTCAGAGAACATTGACAAGCGTCCACATCCAGATCGGACCAAGGTTCAGTATTTCCAAACCGTGGCAGAGGCTGCCGGCTGGCTGGCAACTGTAAATTAGCGGTCGCGCCGTCCGCGGCATCAGATCGACGCGCCGTCATTGCCGACGTAGCTCAGCTGGCAGAGCAGCCGCCTCGTAAGTGGCAGGTCGTGGGTTCGAATCCCACCGTCGGCTCCACACAACCGGAGACGAATGGGATTTGACGAGGCGGCCGACCTGATCGGAAGCTCCGAGGCGACGCTTGACAGTGTCGGCCTGCTCGCGGGTGATTTGAGCGAAGAGATCCAGGATAGCAACGGAGCATGGACCATCGCCCAGATCCTCAACCACCTGCTCGACACCGAACGCCGCTACTACGGGCGCGTGCGCCGCATGCGCAGGGAGCGTAGGCCGCGGATGCGGATCCTCCCTGATCCCGACTACACCAAGTTCTCGGCACTCCGGGCCTGGTCCCTTTTCTATGAGCTGCGGCGGCGACACCTGCGACTGCTCCGCTCACTGAGAGCTGACGAGTGGCGCCGCGCCGGTACGCTCACGCCGGTGGGCCGAATCACCATCGCGTCACTGGTGCGCCACATGGCCGCCCACGACGCCATGCATTCGGCGCAGATCGCGCGGCGGCTCAGCGGGCGCACGACCTAGCAGCGAGACCAGCAGGAGCGCCTCGGCGAGCAGGATCGGGACCGCCAACACCACGATGGCGAACTCCAGAAGGGCGTATCCGACGATCATCAGGCCGACCTGCCAGGCGTTGAGCTGCGTGCGTAAGAGAAGCCACCCGGCAACCACCAGCATCAGGAAATCCTGGAACCCGAGGTACGGAGTAAACAGCAGCGAGCCCACGATGCCGGCAGCCATTGGAACCTCAACCCCGCCGTGACGATGGCGCCAGGCCACGAGCAGGGTGACGACCAGCACAAGAATCTGGGTCGCCGTCAGCAGCGGACCCAGGCCGAGCGGCCCTGAGATCGCGTAACGCCTGGTGATATCCCACGCGGGCGTCTGTGTCTGGGCCAGCACGTCCCGGTAGCGGGCGATGCCGTCGGGTCCGAGCAGCGCCAGCGAAATCAATCCCAGGGCCAAGGTCACGACCATCCAGGCGCCGTAGGTACGTGCGTGCCCGGAGACGAGCAGGCAGACCGGGACCAGGATCGCGAGCTGCGGCTTCAGGACCAAAAAGCTCAGCGCGATGCCCGCCCACACGGGATGGTCCTTCCGAATCAACCACCAGGACGTCGCGACGGCGGCCGCGACCAAAGCGCCGGGCTGCCCGACGATGACCCCGAAGGCCACTGGGAACAATCCAAACCAGAGTGCCAGGTGTGCACCTTTCGCGAGGGATTCGGACGGCGCCAGAAGGAACCAGGTCCAAAGCAGCGCGCCGAGTAGAAGCGTCGTCCACGCCGCCAATGCGGCGAGGAATGGAACCGCGAGTAGGGGAGTGACGAGCCAGGCCAGGGGCGGCGGAGAGATGAATGGCTGAGGGTTGAAGCTCGAGCCCAGGCTCTCGATCGCGGCCTTTTGAGCCGCGAGGTCGTAGAGGTGGCTGTACCCGTGCTGGACGCCGACCATCGCTGCTGCGTAGGCGAGCCGGAGGTCGTTGCGCACGGCGTAGCCCGGGAAGAAAGTGGCCACAGGTTGCAGCACATCCCATATGGCGAGGATGAGACCGACGAGCAGGCCCAGCGCTGCCCACAGGCGGCGCCTAGCGTGGAAATACGCGATCACCGCCACAAAGTAAAGCGGCTCCGGCCGAAGCCGGAGCCTTCCTAAGCCTGGACCTTTGTCGGTTGGTTAGTTGACCTCGCGGTAGTCCGCGTCGACCACGTCCTCTTCCTTCTTCTTCTGATCGGGCGATTCGGTGCCTTCCGAGTGAGCACCCGTCGCCGAATCTCCGCCTGCTGCGCCCGCAGTCTGGTAGATGTGCTCGCCGATCTTCTGGAGCGACTCGTTGAACTCGTCCATCTCCTTGCGCAGCGCGGCCGTGTCCGAGCCCTTCGCGGCGCTCTTCAGCGACTCCAGCTTTGCGGTGACCTCCGTCTTCACGTCGGCAGGGATCTTTTCGTCGTTGTCCTTCATGACCTTCTCGGCCTGGTGGATCATGTGGTCCGCTTGGTTGCGGACCTCGACCTCTTCGCGCTTCGCCCGGTCCTCTCCGGCGTGGAGCTCGGCCTCTTTGACCATGCGCTCGACCTCATCCTTCGCCAGCGTTGAGGAAGCGGTAATCGTCACCGACTGCTCGCGACCGGTGCCCTTGTCCTGGGCCTTGACGTTGAGAATGCCGTTGGCGTCGAGGTCGAACGTGACCTCGATCTGGGGCATGCCCCGCGGCGCGGGCGGAATGCCATCGAGGTGGAAGCGTCCAAGGGTGCGGTTGTCCCGCGCCATCTCCCGCTCACCCTGCAGCACGTGAACCTCAACGGATGTCTGGCTGTCCGCCGCAGTCGAGAAGACCTGCGAGCGGGACGTTGGGATGGTGGTGTTGCGCTCGATGAGCTTGGTGGCCACCCCGCCCAGAGTCTCGACCCCGAGGGACAGCGGCGTCACATCGAGTAGAAGGATGTCCTTGACCTCGCCCTTGAGGACGCCGGCCTGGATGGCAGCGCCCACGGCGACCACCTCGTCCGGGTTGACGCCCTTGTGGGCTTCCTTCCCGCCGAGCAGGTCCTTGACCAGCTTCTGGATTACCGGCATACGGGTGGAGCCACCGACGAGGACCACCTCATCGATCTGCGTTGGAGTCAGGTTGGCGTCCTTGAGCGCAGCCAGGAAAGGCTGGCGGCAGCGCTCGGTCAGGTCCGCCGTGAGCGACTCGAACTTGGCCCGGGTGAGCGTCATCTCGAGGTGCTTCGGACCGGTCTGGTCGGCTGTGATGAACGGCAGGTTGACGGTGGTCTCCAGACGGCTCGAGAGCTCGATCTTGGCCCTCTCCGCTGCCTCCGTGAGGCGCTGCAGGGCCTGGCGGTCGGCCTTCAGGTCGATGCCGTTCTGCTTCTTGAACTCCTCGGCGAGCCACTCCACGACTCTCCGGTCGTAGTCGTCGCCACCGAGGTGAGTGTCACCGTTGGTCGCCTTGACCTCGAAGACGCCATCACCGACGTCGAGGACCGATACGTCGAACGTGCCGCCGCCCAGGTCGAAGACAAGGATCGTCTCGTTTGCCTTCTTGTCGAGGCCGTAGGCGAGCGATGCCGCTGTCGGCTCGTTGATGATGCGGAGCACGTTCAGGCCCGCGATCTGGCCTGCGTTCTTGGTCGCCTGACGCTGCGAGTCGTTGAAGTAGGCGGGTACGGTAATGACCGCTTCGGTCACCTTCTCGCCCAGGTAGGCCTCGGCGTCCGCCTTGAGCTTCTGGAGGATCATCCCGGAGATCTCCTCCGGCGTGAACTCCTTGTCGGCGTTCGGGATCTTGACGACCACGCGGTCGTCCTTGCCGGGCTTCACGTCGTAGGGGACGATCTTCCGCTCGGAGTCGACCTCGGCGAACTTGCGGCCCATGAACCGCTTGATCGACGAGACGGTGTTCTCCGGGTTGACGGCGGCCTGCCGGCGGGCAAGGTTGCCTACCAGGCGCTCACCCGACTTTGTGAAGGCGACCACCGAAGGCGTGGTGCGGGAGCCTTCCGAGTTTGGGATCACGACGGGCTCGCCACCCTCCATGACGGCGATGACGGAGTTGGTCGTCCCCAAGTCGATTCCTACGGTTTTCGGCATATGTCAGCTGTTCCTCCAGGCCGCGCTTTTGCGCGAATTCAATGTTTACCTTTGATCTTCTTCCCCCCCGTGACCGCATCAAAACCAGCTTCCCACGGCCTGGCTTGCATGCGCCGCGCGAGCAGCCGCGCTTTTTCGTCTCCCCTTCGGGCGAGCGATCAGTAGGGCCCATCCTCATCGCCGCTTGCGCGGAGGGTCGGGGAGCGGCCTGAGCTTGCAATCACCGTACTCTTGACCCGATGCCGATCTTCGAGCTCGATCCGGTTGACGAGATAGCTGTCGCGGCGGTCGGCCAGCCCGGCCAGCGGCGGTTCTTCCTGCTGGCCAAAGGCAAGGGCCGGACGCTCACCCTGACGTGCGAGAAGGCCCAGATCCAGTCGCTTATCGTCCGCCTGCATCAGATGATGGAGGCCCAGGGCATCGAGGTTCCGGAGAAGGCGCTCCGCGACGCGGCCCTATCCCCCGGCGAGCCGGAGTGGCAGGTGGGCGAGATGGGTCTCGGCTACCACGAAGCGCGGCGCATGTTCGTATTGGTGGCGAGCCAGTCAGCCGCCACCGAGGAACTCACGGCGGAGGACGCGCCCAGCATCCGCTTCTGGCTCAGCCATCAGCAGGTGGTCGCGTTCTCCAAGCAGGCCGAGACGGTGTTGACGGCCGGGCGCCCGCTCTGCCCGCGCTGCGGGCTGCCGATGGATCCCGCCGGCCACCCGTGTCCAGTCTCCAACGGTGCCCGACCGATCTTCTAGGGCCGGGCGCTCAGATGGGCACCCCCCCGCGCCGCAGGCCCGGGACCCCCACGGGGATGCGATGGAGCGGCTCCTGGCCGAGCTTCCGGACCTGGAGCTCGTCGGCCTCCTGCGGGGTGCCTCCAACTACACCTTCCTTGCGCAGCTGAATCCGCATCCCCCGTCCGGTCTCCAGGTCGTGTACAAGCCGGCACGCGGCGAGTCGCCGCTTTGGGATTTCCCAGCTGGGATCCTGTACCAGCGTGAGGTCGCGGCGTACGAGCTCAGCAAGGTCCTCGGCTGGCCTCGGATCCCGCCCACAGTGGTGCGCGAGCGAGGGCCGCACGGCATAGGCGCCCTCCAGCTTTTCGTGGAATCGGACGGCCGGCATTTCCTGAGCGAGCAGGTCTCCAATCGCGAGGCCCGTCCGGGCGACGGTAAGGCGGCGCCCCCCTCCCCTCCGAGCGGGGAGGGGTACGGTCCGGCTGCTCGCCGGACCTGGCTGAAGATCGCCCTGTTCGACGTGATCGCGAACAATGCCGACAGGAAGTCGGGCCATTGCCTGTTCGACGCCCAGGACCGGGTCTGGGTCATCGACCATGGATTGACGTTTCACACCGACCCCAAGCTGAGGACCGTGATCTGGGACTTCGCCGGAGAGCCCTTGCCGGCCGACCTGTGCGGCGACCTGGAGCACGCGCTGATCGGTCTCGAGAAGGGAAAGTTGGCTGAACTGCTGGAGGCGCTGCTCAGCCCGGCCGAGGTGCGTCTGCTGAAGCGGCGGCTGCGCGGGGTCCTCGAGCCGAGCTGGCGGTTCCCGGAGCCGACCTCGGCGTGGTCGGTGCCCTGGCCGCCGGTCTGACCCGCCTGTTAACCTTCCCGGGCTGCGGATGAAGGTCTTGTCACGCGTCGTCACGGCTGCAGCAGGTGTCGCTTTCGCCTTGTCGGCGGTAGCCGTCTATGCAGCCGCGGCAACTCCACCGCCCGCTCCAAGTGCACCCAGAGGCGTGAGCGCAGCTGCGGGCGACCAGCAGGTGAACTTGACCTGGAGCCCTCCGGCCACGGGGGCCGGGCTAGACGGCTACCTGGTCGACATCCAGCCGCCTGACTTCCCGCGAACCTTCACTCAAAGCACGACGCTCCTGGCGACAGGGCTCACCAACGGAAGGGCGTACACGTTCACGGTGCGAGCCCACAACACCACAGGCTATGGACCGGGCGCCTATGCGATAGCGACCCCGCACGTCTTTCCTCCCGGCGCCCCCAACAACCTGGCCGCTGCGACTTCGGGCGCCGGCCAGATCACGCTCTCATGGACGCCACCAACTTCGAATGGCTCCGCTCCGAGTGGGTCCCCCGCCCCAACCATCGACCACTACACGGTGAACGTCAGCCCTGGCGGTATCAGCCAGCGGGTCAGCGCCTCCACCACCACCTACGTCGCGTCGAACCTGGCGGACAACATCACGTACACGTTCTCTGTTACGGCGACCAACTCGAGGAGCGTGACGGGGCCGGGCGCCACGGTTTACGCGCCCCTTCCCATAGGTGCAAGCATCGGGCTCGAACCGACCGCCGGCCAGGCTACCGCCGGCATCACAGCGACCGGCCAGGGCTTCCTGAAGAACGAGAACATCACCCTCTATTGGGACGACCCCAGCCACGTCGCCGCCTCGGTGGTGACTGACGCGAACGGCGCCTTCATCCATGTGGTGAAACCGTTTGCGGGCGACAAGCCTGCGATCCACAAACTCTGCGCCAGCGTCCCTCCCAAGCCGTGCGCCAACTTCAGCCTCCAGGCCCCACCCAGTCCGACACCGACCTCCGCTTCGCCCTCCGAGTCTCCGTCGACGTCACCCTCAGCCTCCGCGAACCCGCAGGCGTCAGGTGCACGCAGCGGTGGCAGCGTCGGCTGGTTCAGCGTGATCACAAAACCGCCATTCGTTTTCCTGCCGATTCTCGCAATCCTCGGACTGCTGGGTCTAATCGCCTACTGGGTGCTGAGCACCAGGCGGCGACCCATGGCACCATCCTCCCCAGCATCGGTGGTGCACCGCGCGACCCGCCCTGACTACATGGCGCCATTCCCGACCACTGTTCGTCCACCGGCGGCGCCCATCGCCGCCCCGCCACCCATACCACCTCAGGCGCCGTGGCAGTCACCAATACCGCCGGCGGCTCAACCTCCCTTGCCGGCCGTCCAACCTTTGCCGCCGGAAGTCCAGCCTCCGCCGCCGGCGGCTGCGCCCTCACCATTCGACCCGCCGCACACAGTGCCTCGTCCCGCGCCGCCGCGCGAGGTCGAGTGGCCGGCTCCGCCCACTCCGCCCGCCGCTCCGGACGAGCCTCCCGACCTACCCCAACCGTCCGACTAGCGGCCTGCCTGAGTGATCCAGCGTTAGGAGAATCGGCGACACTATTCAGCCAATGAGTACGTCGCCCGATCGCCGCAATGTGCTCGTCGAGGCCTTGCCCGCATTCGCGGTTCGCGATGCGGTCTTTGTCGTCTCATATGCCGTCCTCGTCGGTCTGCTCGCGCAGGTGGTTATCCCGCTTCCGTTTACACCGGTGCCGATCACAGGGCAGACTTTCGGCGTACTGCTGGGCGGTATGACGCTTGGCTGGCGCCGGGCGGTCGCCGGTATGGCCCTCTACGTCGGCTTGGGGCTTGTCGGTCTTCCCTGGTTCGCCGGTGGAAACGGTGGTTTGGCGGTTGTCCGCGCACCCTCTTTCGGTTACCTGATCGGGTTCGTCGTCGCGGCGGCGGTGGTTGGTCGCCTGGCTGAGATGCGCCTCGACCGCAACCCGTTGCTCACCTTGGGCGCAATGCTCGCTGGCACTGCGATCATTTATCTGTTTGGAGTGCCGTGGCTCATGGTCGCGATCCACGTCGACGTGGTCAAGGGCATCGCACTTGGCCTGACCCCGTTCCTATTGGGCGACGCCATCAAGGCGCTGCTCGCGGCAGGCCTGCTCCCAGCCGGTTGGAAGGCCGTCGGCCGATAGGAAACTCCAGAGCGAAGGCGCGTCCAGCGGTGTTTTCTCGGCTCAAGCCTTACTGGATGCACGTCTACCTGCTCGCTTACACCCCGATCCTTCTGTTCGCCGACAGCCGCACCACCGCGCTGTGGCAGCAATGGATGCTCGGAGTCCTCACCTTTGCTGCGCTGTACCTCGCCGCGCTGACGACTCCGAGGGAGCAGAGGGTGCAGGTGTGGACATGCGTTGTGGTCGCCACGGGGTTCGAGATCTTCGGCTCTCTGGTCTGGGGCGTCTACAGGTACCGCCTGCACAACGTTCCTCTGTTTGTGCCGCCTGGCCACGGCGCCGTATACCTCTTCGGACTGATGGCGGCAGGACTGCCGGTGGTGGTTAAGCACGGACGCCGGGTGGCTCACGTGATCCTGGCCGGCGCCTCGACGTGGGCCCTGGCCGGCCTGACCGTGCTCCCGCTGATCACCGGCCGCTTCGATCTCCAGGGCGCGATGTGCCTGCCGGTCTTCGCCTGGTTCGTGCTCAAGTCGCCGCGCTGGCCGCTGTTCGCCGCGATCTTCATCGCGACCGGCGAGCTCGAGATCTTCGGAACGTTTTTTGGCAACTGGGCCTGGCTTCCTGTCGCGCCGTGGACGCACATCCCCTCCGGCAACCCGCCATCCGTCATCGCGGGGGGCTACTGCGTCATCGACGCCTCTGTCCTCCTTGCGATGCGGGCAGTGCTTGCCATCCGGGCCCAGCTCCAGGCTCCGCGGCCGGGCCAGGAGGTCGACCATACAGCTGTCGCAGTTCGGACCCCGCTCCCCTAGCCCTCCCCCTTCAGGGTGCGATCAAGGTTCGGACTTGATCTAATGCAGCGTCGGCTTGAACACCATCATCGCCAGGATCACCAGGACGATCACACCCAGCACCTGGCCCAGGATCTGGCTTTTCGCAGCCAGTCGCGAGAACTCGGCTGAGCTCGTGTCCCCAGCTTCGGCCAGATTGACCTGCTCTCGCAGCGCTGGTGTATAGAAGAAGACCGCGATGATGATGATCGCGGCAAACAGCACGAGGGCGATGTCGATCCACAGCGCAGTGATCGGGTACGGGCCCAGATAAACCATCAGCAGGCCGGTGATCAGCAGAACACCATAGGCCGGGTTCGCGATGCGGTCGTCCAGGAACTTCACGCCCTTGAGCGCGAACGCCATGTAGGTTGGATTGGACCTCGCGCGAACGATCCACACCGCGTAGCTGATGTTGAAACCCACCGCCACGATGGCGGCGAGGATGTGGATGTACTTGACGACAATAACGAGCGACACTACGCGGTCATCTCGATGACAGCGGTGCCCACAGTGGTCCTGTTGCCCTCAGGATCCTCGCCCCAGATCTCGAGCTCGGCGCGACCACCCGCGACGCTGGTGATGCGACCGCGGCACCGATAGGGCCGGCCCGGGACATCGACGCCTCGGTAGCTGACCTCGAAGCTCTTGAGTGTTCCGCGCTCGCCGAGCCAGTCGGTCACCAGCTGACCGAGGAAGGCAGCTTTCAGGAGTCCATGCAGGATCACGCCTGGCAGTCCGACACCACGCGCGTAATCCTGGTCGTAGTGAATTTCGTAGAAATCGCCCTGGGCCCCGGCGTACTGGACCAGTTGGCGGGAAGTCGGGTGCTTGATCAACTCCGGCAGCTCGAAGCCAGGCTGCAAATTCATCGCCGGATCGCCGTCCCGCGCAGCCTGGCGACCGTCCGGCCGTGTCGGTTGAAGTACTCGGTCTCGAAGATGATGAACAGCAGGCTGCCGGTCGAGCCCGTCTTCTCGTATACGTCCACCACCTTGCCGATGGCGGTGATCTCGTCACCGACCTTGACCGGCTCCATGTAGTCGAATCGGTTGCCACCATTTAGCCAGCCCTTGCCATATTCCTCGGCCTCCGGGAGATGCGCGGTCACGGGCGCAAGCGCGACCAGGAACGTGGGCGGGGCTTCTGTGAGCCAGCGCGGATAGGAATCGCCGATCGCCTCAGCGAACCGCTTGAGCTGGCCGGCCTCGACCACCGTGGTGGTCGGCGGACCCGGCGTGCCGATGCGTGCGCGCAGCCTGTCGATGACTGACGGGGTTGTGCTCATCTGGCGTGATTCGGAGGCTATCAAAACGGGCAAACTTCATAAAGAGATGGCTTCAGAAGTCCTTTGCGGTCGCTGCGGCACGCTGCTCACAAATCCCAACGCCCCGTGTCCCCGGTGTGGGTCGCCGGCTTCGGGCAGATACCAGGGTCCTGTGGTGAGATCGCGGAAGAACCCCTTCCTGGCCGCAGCGCTTGCGGTGGTCCCGGGCCTGGGCCACTTCTACCTCGGCGAGAACATGAAGGGCATCGCCTACCTCATCGGAGTCGGTGGCCTCGAGTTCTTCGGCCTCGACCTCGACCTCAGCTTCATCGGCGCGGTGATCGGAGTGCCGATGGAGGTCGGTGGCGGGACCCTATGGGTCTTCAGCATCGTCGACGCCTACAGGACCGCCCGGCGAATGGAGGCCCAGGCGGGCTTCAGCCCAGTCCGCTAAGCGGTCCTGTCGCGGCGTTTCCGCGTCACTGTCTTGCGTCGAGTTGTCGTTGCGCCTGCCGTCGTCCGGCGCCGCCTCTTGACAGGTCCGTTCAGGGCCCTCTCAACGCGGCGCTGAATCGTGCGCAGGCTGCGCTCGACCGCGCTGCTGGCAGCCGCGGATCCGCGTGCGGTGAGACTTTCGACCTGTCGCTTCAGCTTGCGGTTCTCTTTGATGAGCTCGGCGACCATTTCGTTCAACTGCTGAATGAGCTCGCCGCCACCAACTCGCTTGCTGCGGACGCGGCGACCTGCCGTAGCCCTTTTTGCTCCTTGGTCCGGTGACATGGCCCCCGAGCCTACGCCGCGGCCAGAACCGGCTGCCGCGAAAGGCTCTTGAGGCCCTCGCGCGCCAATTCGTGCGCCGGGTTTGCCTTGCGACTGACGTATCGCACGACGCGCCAACCGCGCCGGCACCGCGCGCGGACCTCATGCACCGCGACTCGAAAACTATCGCTGGACGGCATCCGGCTTCGCACAACAGGCGCGCAGTCCGTGCGCACGATCACGCGGTGGTAGGGCCAGCGGGCCGCGGCCAGATCCAGGGCCCCCGCGCACACGTGCGCCTCAAGCTGAGCAGAGCCGCCAAGATGAGAAAAGCCGAATGACTCTGTATAAACCGCCCGACCCCTAACGAAAACGGCCAGGCCACATCCGGCCCGGCCGTTCTTGTCGAGAGCGGCGTCCACGTAGATCACCAGGCACTCCCGCAAACTGCATTCCTCCCGAATCAGGATTTCGAAAGAGCCTAACACGATGTTGCGGGCTTTTAACCACGGCGACACAAGATATGGTGTCAGTCGGCAGGAGGCAGATCTGCACCCATCGCGTGATATCCGCCGTCCACGTGCACCAACTCGCCTGTCGTCATGTTCATGTAGTCGGACAGGAGCGCGCAGGCGGCGCGCCCAACCGGCGTCCTGTCCTGCAAATCCCACCCCAGGGGCGCACGCAATGACCACACCTCTTCGAAGTCTTTGAACCCCGGAATGCCGCTCGCGGCCAGGGTGGCGAGAGGACCGGCGCAGATGGCGTTGACCCGAATCTTGTAGCGCCCCAGGTCACGAGCCAGGTAGCGCGTGACCGATTCGAGCGCCGCCTTGGACACGCCCATCCAGTCGTATTTCGGCCATGCTTGCGTCGAGTTGTCGAAGTCGAGCGTCACCAGCGACCCGCCATGCTCGCGCATCAGGGGTAGGTATCCGGCCGCCAGCTCTTTGAACGAGAAGGCGCTGACCTGCAGCGCCGTCGCGACGCTCTCCCAGGGCGTGGTCAGGAACTTTCCGCCGAGCGCGTCCGGAGGCGCGTAGGCAACCGAGTGCACGAGGCCGTCTATCCTGTCCCAGCGCTTGCCCGTCTCCTCGACCGCAGCTGCGATGTCGGTGGGCTTGGAGACGTCCATCTCGAGAATGTCCGGGACCGGGTTCAGCTTCTTGGCCGTCATCTGCGTGATGGTCATCATCCGGCCGAAGCTCGTGAGGAGCAGCTCGGCTCCTTCCTTCTGCGCCTCCACCGCGATCGCGTATCCGATGCTCCGGCGGTCGCTCATCCCGGCGATGACGATCCGCTTCCCCTTCAGGATCACGGCGGAATTCTAGGGCACTTAGGAGGCAGGCCTGGGCACGGAGGAGGCAGGCCTCCCCCGTGGAGCCCCCTCCGTGCAGCGCCGTGCATGGAGGCGCTTGGAAGGGCACGCATAATGACGGCCGGAATGAATCCGGCCTACCGCTCCACCGATGATTGACTACGGGTTGGGGCCTGTGGCGATTGGAGCGTCATGCGCAGACCAATCACTCCATGAGCCTGCGTACAGGCGCCCGCGTGTCAGGCCGGCCAGCTCCATCGCCAGCAGGTCGTGGGTCGCGTTGACTCCCGAGCCGCAGTAGACGACGGCGCCATTCGGGCCGTCGGCGCCGAGCGCGGCGAACCGCTTCCTCAGCTCCGCGGGTGACTTGAACCTTCCGTCGGGCCCGAGATTCTCTGACCACGGAGCGCTGAGCGCGCCGGGGATGTGGCCGGCCTTGGGGTCAACTGGTTCCTTCTCGCCGCGATACCGCTCGCCGGCCCGCGCGTCGAGCACGGGCACGCCGGCCAGCGTGCGGACGTCGTCGAAATCGAGGATCTTCGACCGATCTGGTTCGCTCGACCGAAAGGTGCCCCGACCGACAGTTGGGATCTCGGCCGTCAAGAGCTTGCCCCACGCCCCGATCCCGCCGTCGAGAACCGCCTGCGCATCGTGGCCGAACCAGCGCAACAGAAACCACAGGCGCGAGGCGATCGATCCACCGGAATCGTCGTATGCCACCACCCTGGTGGCCGCGCTGATACCCGCCTGCTGCATCTCCTCTTCGAACTGAGCGCCCGTCGGGAGCGGATGCCTCCCGCCCCCTTCTCGACCCGTCACCGCCTCGAGGTCCACGAAAACCGCGCCGGGAATGTGACCGCGCTCGTACGCATCGCGGCCCGCGCCCCCCAACAGGGACCACCGGATATCGACAATCCGGAGGTTCGGGTCGTCGAGGTGCTCGTGCAGCCATTCGGAGCTGACGATTGGACCGAAGGTCATCGCCGGGTCACACGCGTGTCGTGACAGAAATGGACAGCGCGCGGGTGCATGTCATGGAGCCTGCCGAGTGACGCGGACCAGGCTCTGCGATCGGAGTACTGGCCGCGCCACTGGGTGAGGTCCGCCTCGTCGCGATCGCGGAAGATGTCTGCCGTGTAAGCGGCGTCGCCGATCATCAGCTCGCCTCCGCCGTCAGTATCGACCACCACACTCTGGTGTCCGACAGTGTGCCCCGGGGTCGCCACGAGGCGCACGCCAGCGGCCAGCTCGGTGTCTCCGTCGACCAGCTCGAAGCTGGCGCCCGCGAAATCGAACCATTCGGACGTGAGCTTGTCGTCGCGGCGCGCACGCTCGAGCTCGGCGCGCTGGACGTAGAACGGCGCGTGCTTGAATACCGCGTTCTGGCCGCAGTGATCGAAATGGAGATGGGTGTTGACGACGATGCGCACATCAGCAGGGCTCAGGTCGTGCTCGGCCAGGGCGTCGGCAGCATGGCGGTTGACGACTCTCCACTCCTTGACCAGCTCGGTGGGCCAGCCGACACCTGTGTCGACAAGGATCGCTCCGACACGCGGGTGTTTGATGACGAAACCGTGCACAGGGATCCCCTGCAGCGCATCGAGACGCGCGAGGTGGAGGCGAACGATCTCCATGACGCGCTACGAAAAGAAGGGTGAGACGGCGAACAACCCGAACAGCAGCGCGACATAAACGATGGAGTATGCGAAGAGGCGTCGCGTCCATCGCCGTCCGGAGAGATCGAGCACCGCCAGGCCAACCAGCCCTACACCGAGAACCACCGCGCCGGCCGCGTACACCGCGCCAGCCGATCCGGTGAAGTAGGGGATCACGCTCACAAACAGGGTCAGCACCGCATAGACGACGCTCTGCCGTTTGGCCGATCGCGCGCCGGAGACCACCGGGAGCATCGGGATGCGCGCGCGAGCGTAGTCGGCCTTGATCACCTGAGCGAGGGCCCAGAAGTGCGGGGGCGTCCAGAAGAACACGACGCCGAAGAGTGCAAAGGCGGTGAGATCGAGCCGGCCGGTGGCGGCCGCCCAGCCGACCAGCGGAGGCACAGCCCCTGCTGCTCCGCCGATCACGATGTTCTGGGGCGTCGAGCGCTTCAGCCAGATCGTGTAGACAAAGACGTAGATAAGCGTGCCCAGCATCGCTAGGGCGGCGGCGAGCAGGTTGGCTCCAGACCACAGCACCACGAAGGCCAGCAGGTTGAGGAGGATGCCGATTGCCAGGGCATGCCCCGCGGGGATGCGCCCGTCCGGGACAGGCCGGCGCCGCGTACGGTTCATCTCGGCATCGATGTCGCGGTCAAACCAGCAGTTGATCGCATGCGCGCCGCCCGCGGCCAGCGTCCCGCCAACCAGCACTGCAAGCACCGGTACGAGGCGTGGATGTCCGTGAGTTGCTGGGATCATCACACCGACCGCCGTCGCGTCCAGCAACGCCACGATGCGGAGCTTTAGAAGGCTTATGTAATCGCGGGTGACGCTCAAGAGGCCGCGGGGAGCGGCTGCGGTGGCGACGCTCATGCGGACCCTTTCTCAACGGCCAGGCGCGAAAGTTGGGCCTCGCGGTCTGCACGCGGAATTGTGAGGAGCGCAGTGGTCAGCATGCCCGCCCAAACGAGGGTCGCGAGGGCGACATGAGCTCCGTTGGCGATCGCACTCTCGAGACGCGCGGACTGCGCACCCACGACAACCTGCACCGCGAAGACCACCCATGTGGCGAACGCAATGCGCGCCAACCCCGGCACGGCGCTCCAACGGATCACGGCGGTCACGAGAACATAAGCAAGCAAGATGCCGATCACCAGTACAGAGCCTCGGTGCAGCATTGTGAAAACGTTGGCTCCGGTGAAATCGAGCGAGTAGCCCGCGCCACACAGCGGCCACGACCTGCAGGCGGTGTCCGCGCCGCTCGCGACAACTGTCGAGCCGGTCAGCAGCAAAATGTACGTGGCCGCCGTCGCCACGAGGGCAAGGCGTCGGAACGTGGGGTTGGGTACACCGTTGGACCCGGGCATCGCCATCACCGCGGTCGCCACCAGGAACCCGAGAATCATCATCGCGAGGCCTAGGTGCACCAGGACGAGCCACGGCGCGAGATCGTGCACGACCACGACTCCACCAAGCACGCCCTCACCCACGACACCGATCAGTGACGCCGTCGCGAGCCACGCAACCCGCGGGCGACGCTTTCGAAAAACGATCCAGGCCATCACCACTGTGGCGATGATCAGCACTCCCGTGACGCTGCCGACCGCGCGATGCGAGTACTCGATGATCGCGTGCGCGTTTGCGGGCGGGTACGGGCGCCCATTGCAGAGGGGCCAGTCGGGGCAACCGAGCCCAGAACCCGAGACGCGGACCAAGCCGCCAAGCGCGATCTGGAGATAGGCGAAGAGGGCGGTCATCACCGCGAGGCGGCGAAAGAGGGTCACCTCGGACACCCGCGAAGTCTACTGAGTGGTCAGGTTCGAAAGCCACGCGGCCAGGACGCGATCGTCGAGCTGGCCGACCTGGCGTCCGGCGATGGATCCGTCCGCACGCACGAAGACCGTGGTCGGCAGCGGGAGCACGCCATACGCCCGCCCCACCGCAAGGTCCGTATCGAGGAGCGACGCCTGCTGGATTCCTGTTGCGATGAGGAAGTCGCGTGCACGCTGGCTGCTGTCGCCCTCGTCGATCAGCACGAGGCGAACATTCGCCAGTGCGCCTACACGCCGCTGGAGCAGCGGCATCTCAGCGCGACATGGAGGACAGTAGCTCGCCCAGAAATTGATGACCAGTGGCTTGCCTGCCAGGTCGGCGAGAGCGACCCGGTGGCCGTCGGTGCCTTCGAGAGCGAAGCCTGGAGCACGACCGCCTCCTTTCGGCGCCACCTGCTCCGGCCCGGTGATCGTGAGCAGCGACTGCAGGACGCTGGGTGCGCCCCATCCGTCCCCGTGAGAGGCCAGCTCGCGCAGTCCCTCCACGCCGAGCGTGGTCACGAGCGAGGGGGGGATGTCGTTTCCGATGTCGGGCACACCCCGATAGACCAGTCGGACATATCCATACCGGTCGACGAGAGCAAGCGTCGAGACGTGGCTGTCGCCATTTGCCAGGTCGACGCCGAACGGCTTCCAGAATGCTGCCAGGGTCTCCGCCGAACCTGTCGCGAAGGTCCAGCCGGCACCGATTCGCGAGCCATAGTCGTTGAGCACGGCAGCTGTGTCAGTGGTCGGGTCAGTGGTGACCTCCGCAAGCACCACCCCCGCAGGCAAGCGCCTTTGCAGCTGGAAGAAAAGCGCGGTGTAGAGGGGGCACGTCTGGTGGCAGGTCGTATGAAACGCCGCGATGACGAGGTCCTTGCCGGCGGTTGTGCGGCTGTCGAAAGCGTGGCCGAGCTGATCGTGAAGGTTGAAGGCTGGCATGGCCACAAACCGGCCCGAGAGCTCGCCCAGCCCCAGGTTCACCTGGTCGTTGCCGGCGTATGCAGCACCGGCGATAAGCCGGCCCGATTCGAGGCCGAGGAGGATGGGCTCGACCTGGCCTGCGGCAACCACCACCTGCAAGATGGCCTGGTCGTCCCCGAGCCTCACGCCGTCATAAGCCCCGACCGCGATCGGCAGCGCCAAGAGCACGCGCTGACTCGGGGCGGCCGGCACAACGCCCGAGACTTCGCCGAGCGCCGTCCAGCCTGCGCTTCCGTGAAGCTGAACAGACGTGGAGGGAATTGAGCCGGCCGAGCGCCCAGCTCCGACGACCAGAACGGTGCCGGTGGCAGGCTGCAAACGCGGCAGCGCGACCAGGACGGCCACAAGCAGTAGCGCGGCCGCCAGCACTCCTCCCCAGAGAAACCCAGACCTCGGGATGGTCTACCTTCCCGTCAATTAACTAAGTGGCCTGCCGCCGTACCTGGCCGCCACGGTGTCGATGTAGGCGGCGCACAGGTTCGCGATCTGCGGACTCTCGAACTGCACAACGTTCTCAGCGTTCTGCTCACCGCTGTGGGACAGGTTGAAGCTGCCTGCGTAGACATAGTCGTCGGCAACGAGAATTTTCGCGTGCATGAAGTCATGCACCGAGCCTTTCGAATAGGGCGTCGATCGCTTGGAGCCGAACCGCACAGCGGTGACGATGGACTGGAATGCCGCGATCTTCCAGGATGCTGTCGCAGGCGAACCCCACTGGCGCTGCACCTCATCCATCTGCGTCGCATCGTACACACCCGAGATGTCCGCCTGGCTGTGCTCGCAAGCCTCTCCGAGCGCACCGAGGATTGGGCCAGAGGTGATCACCGGCGAGCAGATGCGGAGCCTTCGTTTAGCAGCTGAAATCGACCTGGCCATCTCGTGCACTAGCTTCAGACCCCGCCCGGGGCAGAAATAGGGTCGCAGCCGGCTCGCGTCCGCGAGCGTCGACCACGGAGCCGAGAAATGTCCAGATGCCGCCACCACAGGTCGCTGCCAGAGCTCCTCGAAGTTCTGCTCGTAAGCCGCCGCAATCTCGGCGGAGGCGATGGTGAAGACCACGTTCTCCTCGCGCGTGAAGGAATCGTTGGTCCAGTTCATGGATCCGGTCATGACAGCCGCCTGCGGGGTGCCCACGTCGCGGACGACGTACTTGTGGTGCATCAGATCAGGGACCCCGCTGATCGGCTTGATGGCAACCCCAATCGACCTCAACTGATCTATGAAGGCCCAGTCAATCTCCGGAGGAGGTGGATCCGGGATCGTTGCGGCGTGGTCTTGGTTGAACATCAAGCGGACCGTGACCCCACGCTTCTGCGCCGCGACGAATGCGGTGAAGACCGCCGCCGACGGACCTGCGTCAAGCCTGAGGTCATAGATCGCGATGTCGAGAGTCTTCGCTGCGCCATCCAGGAATCCGGCGATACGCAGCGCAAGTGTGTCTGCGCTCTGGCCCCCGTCGGTCAGGAAGTAGAAGTCGAGGAGCGGAACCGCGGCTATTTCGCCTTTTCCTCCGGCTCGCCCGGGTCCTCGCGGGGCTCATCGGTGCCGAATGGCAGCGGCTTGGTGGCCATCGCGGCAGCCTCCTCTGGATCGTCGGTCAGGGTCATGAGGTCCATATCCTCGGGCGAGATGGCTCCGCGGCCGAGCACGACTTTCCTTATCCAGTCCAGCAAACCTGACCAGTATTCCGTCCCGAACAGAACAATCGGAAAGTGCTCGATCTTGCCAGTCTGTGCGAGGGTCAGCGACTCGAAGAGCTCGTCGAGCGTGCCCAATCCGCCCGGAAAAATCACGAAGCCGCGAGCGTACTTGACGAACATGTTCTTGCGGACGAAGAAGTAGCGGAACTCGACACCCAGGTCGACGTAGGCATTCAACTCCTGCTCGTCGGGCAGCTCGATGTTGCAGCCCACAGACAGCCCTCCGGCCTCCTGGCAGCCGCGGTTGACGGCCTCCATGATCCCTGGGCCGCCGCCGGTGATGACAGCGAAACCGCGCTTGGCGAGGGCGGCGCCGAGTGCGCGGCCCGCGGCGTAGTAGGGATCGGTGCTGGGCGCGCGCGCAGATCCGAAGACGGTCACCGCCGGCCCCACCTCGTTGAGAGCGTCGAATCCCTCGACGAACTCGGACAGTATCCGCAGCACTCGCCAGGGATCGGCATGGTGAGCCAGCTCCTCGATTGCGCTGCGCTCGAGCAGCATCTTGTCAGCGGGTGGGCGCTGCGATGGCACAACGAGGCGTCCTGCGCGGCGGCGGTTCGGCACCGGCCTAGGCCTCCCGCTCGAGCTTGTCTCCAGCCTCGACCGTCTTGCCGTAATCGATCGTCCCATCGGCATGGGAACCGGACTCCGGCGTGCCGGGCGCGCCCGCGGCCGCCAGCTTCGCGCGTTTGCGATTGGACGAACGAGACTTCTTGACGCTGGGCTGATCGACATGCCCGCTCCCATCCACTGTGCTGGGCGCCGGCATTAGTGGGGTCTGCGCCGGGGGTGCAGGCTCGGCGGTGATCGGCTTGGGCTCGGCGGTGATCGGTTCGGCCTCAGTGGGACCGAGGTCCGTGATTCCTTCGTGCGCCGCCGGGAGCGATGCGACGGTCGTTCTTTTCGCGGGCAGCTGGGAGGTCGAGTGATCGGGCATCTCCAGGACCTGGTCGAGGTGGGCTCGAAGGGAAGCGACCTCCGCCTCCAGCTCGTGGACGCGGCGGCGATGCCGCATGTGCTCGGTGAAATGGTGGAGGCCGTCCATCCAGTGATAGACGGTCCCGGCGATCAGGAAAAGGGAAAGGGGAACCACGGCCACGGTCCAGAGAGGAACGCCACTGATGTGGAAGACCGACCAGTGCACATCGACCGAGCTGCGATTGTCGTATCCGAAGACAGTCGCGGCGACTCCGATGACGAGCCCCACGATGAGTGAGGTTGCCAAGAGGAAGCGCTGCCACAAATGGTTCAAATCCGGCACCGGGCCGAAGGTTACCCGGTTTGACGCTAGGTCGCTACCGACTCGCTCCCGTGGGGCCTTGGCGTAGCGGCCGCGGTACCAGATTCGAGCCGCTCGAGTACCACAACAGGAATCTTGCGGGTGGTCTTCCGGCGGTAATCGTTGAAGGTCGGGTTGATGCTCGCGTGGTGGGCATAGAGACGCTCGTACTCGTCTCCCTGCTGAACATGGGCGCGGGCCTTGAATTTCTCGCCGAGGACCTCGACCGTGACGTCCGGGTACGCGACCAGGTTGTGGTACCACGACGGATTCGTCGGGGCACCGCCCCTGGACGCGACGATCACGTAGCGGTCACCATCGCGCGTGTAGACGAGGGGGGTCTCGCGCACCTCGCCCGACCTGGCTCCGTTGGTCGTGAGAATCAATACATCGCGACCCATGAAAGGCCCGGCCGTGGCCTTGCCGCCATGCGCGCGCATGTCCTCGATCAGAGCGCGGTTGAAATCATTCCATCTACTGCCCATCGATAACGGATACCGATCATGACCGCGCGGCCATTCCACGTCGAGTGGCTCTACGGCGCCTTGCTCGCCAGCATCCCCAGTTGCGTAGCCAGCTCCGTCGGTCGAGACAGGAATGGTGAATGTCCGCCGGGCATCTCGATCGCCTCGACCCCGAGCAGCTCGCGTGCCGTTCGCGACGAATATGCCCGCGATATCGCCCTATCTCCGGCACACAGGATGTAAGCGGCAGGGACTGCAGGCCACAAGCGCAACGGAGTCACCTCCTGCGTGACCCGCCAGTGTTGGCGGCGCAGCTTGCGCGCGGAGGCCATCGCGACGGTGGGATCGCAGTCGTGATAGAAGATCTCCACGGCTCCCCTCTCCGGCCACGAGCTGCTGCCGTCCGGGTGCCCAACGGGTGGTTCCGACGGTTTGAAGGTGGTATACGGGTCGGCGTGCTGGGCATCGAAGCTCAACCCCGGAACAGGCAGCAGCGCGCACAGATAAATCGTCATCACGGCCCTGGCTCGGCCTGCGACGATCGGGAGCGTGAGTCCTGCCAGCGAATGGCCGACAAGGACCACGCCGTCTGCCGTCTTCGGCACTGAGGCGAGGACCTCGTCCGCGTATCGCTCGGCGCCCGCGTCCGGATCCTCGCAGGGCAGATCGACGGCGCTGGAGGAGTGCCCGTCGCCGTCCAGCTCCTGTCGAAGCGCGTCCCAGCACCATGCGCCGTGGTACGCGCCGTGAACGAGGACGAAGTGCATCCGGGCAAGGATAGGCCTCGCAGGCGCGCTTATAGTTCGCGGCGTGGCGCCACTCGTTTCACTGCCACGCGGCGAGTGGACTCTGGACTCGGCTACCGCCTCAATAGGCCTTTCTATCGCCGGTGCAGCCGTGTCGCTGCTGAACACCCGATTTTTCTGGATTGGCGTGATCGCTTTCGTGTTGGGGCTGATCGCCGGCACCGTGGCTCTCAGGAAGGGTGTTCGCAGGAATGCCGCGGCCATCGGCCTCCTTCTGAATGCCGCGAACCTGGTGTTCGACGCCGTACTGATCGTCGCCGCAACCCACTAGGGAGTTCCCAACATCGCTCGCCCTCCCTGAGGGAGAAACTCCCGCGCAATTTCCCACTCCGCTGGACGTCACACCAGAAGAGGAGAGAACATGACCACAGCTTCTGCCTACGTCGCTGCCCTCTACGAGAGCGCCAAGGCCGTGAAACCCATCGCCGCCGACCCGTACTACAACATGGGCTACGTCGTCGGGGTAGTCCTCTTCTTTGTCGTGCTCGTGCTCATCTACAAATTCGCCGGCCGCTGGGGATGGTTCGGGGTGCTCATCCGAATGGCCTGTGCCATCTTGGTGGCGTTCCGGGTGATGGCCCTGCTCTTTGCCCACGCCCCGGCTTCCTGACCGCTCAACAGCGGATTTCTTGCATCGCCGCGCGACATAGAAGCCAGCACTCACGAGCGCAGCTTGGTGGAGGCGGCGGGAGTTGAACCCGCGTCCGAAGCAGCTTCCCCCGGGATCTCTACGAGCGTGTCCAGGATTTTGGTTCTCGCTTGGCGGCTCCTCCCGACGGGATCCGCTTTTGCCAGCCGCGGTGAGTGTCCCGCATCGGCGCCGTGGCGCCCCCGATGCGGCAATCCGGTCTATTTCACGCCGCTCCCCAGTCCGCCGGACTGACCGGGGGCAACGCCCGAGATCTAAGTCCCGGGACTCACGTCTCTACTGCTTACGCAGCGAGGGCGAAAGCGTTGGTCTTGTTGGCGTTTGTAAACGCTTGCGCTGTAACGCTCGCGGCTCTCGGCTCGCAATCCCGAAGCTCAACTGCCCCGTCGAGACCGGACGCCCCCACGAAGCTGAACTCGTTGCAACTCTGATTCTACCCAGCCGCGCCCTCCGGCACTCCTGCTGCGAGAGCCGGAGCCGCCATGGGCGGCAGGTAGCCTGGCTATCAGATTTGCGCCGGGGCGGTTGCTGTGGTGCCTTTGGGCTCAAAATGAACGTTGACGGTCCCCTGGCGCGTGCGGGAGGGGTGTAGGACCTAGGGAGGCACCCTCAGGGGATCGCCGCCTTCTGAGCAGGCCATCTGGTCTAATGGACGCGGCGCAGATGGCGGTCATATCCAAGCGAGAGCAGCTCGACCCTGACCTGGAGAGGGTCGCCCGAGCGAATCTCAAAGAGCTGGGCGACATCCGAATCGATGACGTGCTCGCATTCATCGATCGCGGCATCGAGAACATGCCGAGCTACATGGACCTGTACCGCCGCTGGGAGACACAGCAGTGGTCGGTGGGAGAGCTCGACTTCACACTCGACCGGCAGGACTGGCTGCAGGCGACGGACCTCGAGAAGAAGTCAACCCTGTGGTCGCACCGGCTCTTCTTCAACGGCGAAGAACGCGTCACTGCGACACTGGCACCCTTCGTATGGGCGGCGCCGACGCCCGAGATCGAGATCTTCCTGTCAACCCAGATGGTCGATGAGGCGCGTCACACTGTCTTCTTCGATCGCTGGTGGCGCGAGGTGGTCGGAACCGACTCAAAGGATTTGAGGGAACTTCTCGCCGAGATCCGTCCCGACACCAACGAGGGCTACAACACTCTCTTCTACGACCGACTACCGTCGACTGCCCAGCGGATGGCGAGCGATCCGCGGGACTTCGATGCCTTCGTTGAGGGCGTCACGATCTACCACATCATCGTCGAGGCCACGATCGCCCTCACCGGGCAGCGCTTCGAGCTCGAGTCGATGCGTGAGCTCGGCAGCACGGACCGCGGCTTCTATCGCGGCTTCACCGCGGTCGCGCGCGACGAGTCGCGGCATGTCAACTTCGGGATCAAGGTGCTCCAGGAGGCGGTGCGTGAGAACCCTGAACGATTCGCGCCTCTGATCCAGCGAACTCTGGTCGAATGCCTGCCGCTGGTTGCGGGCACGCTCGAGCCACCCGACCCGACCTACATCACCGAGTTCGGCCACACGGAGAGCGAGATCCTGAAGTTCGCGCTGGACTCGCTCAACAAGCGACTGAGAGCGATCGGGATCAACCTGGCGGCGTAAGACCTCTCGCGAAGAGGTCGAGACCCCTGTCGTCGCCCTGCATGAAGCTGCCCCGACCCTACTTCAGCCCCGCGTCCGCATCGCCCGCGCAATCTCTCGCTTGGCATCCCGCTCGGCGATCGCCTCGCGCTTGTCGTACTGCTTCTTGCCTCGTGCCAGGCCGACCTCGACCTTGGCGTGGTTGCGCGTGAAGTAAACGCGCAGCGGTATCAGTGTGTAGCCCTTCTGCCTCACCTTGCCGATAAGGCTCGAGATTTGCTTACGGTGCAGCAGAAGCTTGCGGGGCCGCATCGGCTCGTGGTTCATGAGGTTGGCCTGCGTATAAGGCGAGATGTGTACGTTCTCCAGCCACGCCTCGTTGCCGTCGATCCGCACGAACCCGTCGCGCAAGTTGGTCCGGCCGTTGCGCACCGACTTGACCTCGGTGCCGGTGAGCATGATCCCGGCTTCGAGCTTCTCGTCGATGAAGTAGTCGTGGTACGCGCGGCGGTTCACGGCCACGTCCCGCTCGCCCTCGTCTTTCTTGTCAGTCATGGCGCCTGCGCGCCCCCGGCCCATCGCCCAACACCTGTTTCGCCGGGGCAGGACGCTTTCCAGGCAGCTGAACCACGTCGGGGATATACCGATCGCCTTCGATGTGCCCGCTCAGCACCTTCAGCCGCCCGCCCTTGGTTGGCAGAGTCGCCCCGGGCCACGGCTGCAGGGCGCGAACGCGCCGGTCGATCTCATGCGCATCCATGGTCCACTCGAGCTCGCCGTCTTCCCTTCTCAACCGCGGCGCGATTGTCGCCGCCGCATGCTCTTGCTCCACGGCGTTGATCTCGTCAAGCCGTCCCAACGCCTCCACCACCAGCTCAGCCCCCATCTTGGCAAGTCGCGCGGTCAGGTCCGGTGCATCCTCTCGTTCACCGATCGACGTCTTCCGCACGGCCAGCACCGGGCCATGGTCGAGCTGCTCGTCCATGCGCATGATCGTGACGCCTGTCTCCTTGTCGCCCGAGAGGATCGCGTGAGCAATAGGCGCCGCACCGCGGTGGCGCGGCAGTACTGATGCATGAACGTTAACAACCCCCCGTTTCGGAATCGCCAGCACATCGACCGGGATGATCTGACCGTACGCGACCACCACCATCAGGTCCAGGGCCAGCTCGCGCAGTTTCTCCACCACCTCTTCCGCACGGATCCGCACCGGTTGAAACACCGGCAACCTCAACTCCTGCGCCGCAATCTTGACCGGCGACGGCGTGACCTTGAGGCGATGGCCTGGCCGATCGGGTTGAGTTATCACTAGCTGGACGTCGTGGCCTGCGGCGTGCAGGGCTTTCAGTGACGGCACGGCGAACGCTGCCGTGCCGGCGAAGACTAACTTCAGGAAGGCCTTACCCTGAAGCCGCCGCCACGGCGGCCTCCTGTTCCTCGGCCTCCAACTCATCGACGCGCCGCAGCGTGTCGAGATTGGTCAATCTGTCGATGAAAAGGACGCCGTCGAGGTGGTCGAGCTCGTGCTGGAAGGCGCGGGCGGTGAAACCGGCGGACTTGATGCGCACCTCCTTGCCACGGCGATTGCGACCCTTCACGACCACAGTCTCGTGACGGGCGACCTCGCCCACCCACCCCGGGTAGCTCAAGCAGCCTTCATAGCCGACCTGGACCCCATCGTGCTTGACGATCTCCGGGTTGACCAGCCCCCAGATCTGGTTGTCGTCGCCCTTGACCACGCAGACCCGTAGCGGCACGCCGATCTGTGGCGCGGCAAGGCCGGCACCGGGAGCCGCGAACATCGTCTCTGCCAGGTCGTCTATGAGGCGCTGGATGGACGTGTCCACGCGCGCGACTCTTTTCGCCTTCTGGCGAAGCACGGGGTGCTCAAAGCTGAGGATTGGTCGCACGGCCATGGGATCGATTTTACCCACGATGGCGTCGAACTCATGCGCGCCAGCGGCGTTAAGGATGGTTACTGATCGCCCTGCTATGTCACAGGATCGATGTCGTAGCTCCAACCCTGGCCGCGTGGCGCAAGGTGGCGGGCGCGCTCCAGGCCATCGCCTTTTAGCGTCACCTGCCAACGGTACTCACCCCGCAGGCGGTGGATGAACGCAGGCGCAGGTCCCATCACGCGAATCGCTTCGACTCCGTCGCGCAACAGTCCGCTGGCAAGCTCCTCGGCCGCTTCTCGCGCGACAGCAGCCGCGCGAGCGTCGTCACGGTCAGTGCGCGTGAGCACCGCCAGCTCCGCATACGGCGGGAACGTGAACGCTTTCCGAGACGGCAGCTCCGCGGCGTAGAAGCCTTCGTAGTCACCAGTCGCCGCGCAGCGCAGGCTGTAGTGCTCAGGATTGCTCGTCTGCACCACCACCCTTGAGCGCGCCGGCGCGGCGTCCAGGATGGGCCCTATTGATCGCTCTCGCCCGCCGCGTCCGGCTCGCCCCGCGACCTGGACGACCAGCGCGAATGTGTTCTCCGCCGACCGATAGTCCGGAAAATGGAGTGGAAGGTCAGCATCGACGACGCCGACGCAGGTGACCGCAGGCAGATCGAGACCGCGGGTGACGAGCTGTGTCCCGACGAGGATATCGGCGCGATGTTCGCTGAATGCTTCCCAGATGTCGAAGTAGGAATCTGGCCCGCGGGCTGCATCGCTGTCGAGCCGCAGGACGCGCGCTTGCGGCCAGAGCTTCTTGACCATGGTCTCGAGCCGCTGCGTTCCCATCCCCATGCCGCGGATGTTCCGGCTGCCGCAGTGATCGCACACCGTGGGCATCGCTCGCGAATAACCGCAGTAGTGGCAGACCAACCCGTCGATCTCGGCGTGTTGAACAAGGGCCACCGAGCATCCCAGGCATTGCACTGATCGGCCGCAGTCGCGGCACAACACGAAGGTGGCCATGCCGCGGCGGTTCAGGTAAAGGATCACCTGCTCCTCGTTTTCGAGCGTGCGGCTGACCACCTCCAGCAGGCGCCGCGACAGCGGCTGCCGGTTGCCGGCTGCAGCCTCGTCGCGCATGTCGACCAGCTCGACTTCGGCGTCGTGCCCGCGAACGCGCCGCGTCAACTTCGCCAGCGCCAGGTCGCCGCGCCGTGCGTCGTGGTAGGTGACGATGCTTGGTGTCGCCGACCCTGCGACCAGGCGCGCTCCGGTCACCGCGGCAAGGCGGCGCGCCACCCAACCCGTCTCGTATCGAGGCGTGCGATCCTGCTTGTAGGAGACCGATCCCTCCTCGTCGAGGCAGATCAGGCCCAGTCGGGGGACAGGAGCGAACACAGCGGACCTGCTGCCGAGGATGACCTCGGCCTCGCCGCGGCGGGTGCGCCACCACTGCTGTGCGCGCTCGAGCTCGGTTAGCTGGCTGTGCAGGACCGCGATCGGAGCCTTCAGGCGCGCCCGTACGCGCTCGACGAGCTGCGGCGTCAGGGAGATGTCGGGCACCAGCAGCAGCACCCGGAGGCCGCCGGCCAAGGCCTGCTCGGCCGCCGCAAGGTACACCTCGGTCTTGCCGCTTGCGATGACCCCGTGCAGAAGCGTGAGCTGATTCGTCGCTATGACCTCCAAGGCCGCGGTCTGCTCGGCGGTGAGGTTGGCCGAGGCAACCTCGCCCCCGGCCAGGTTGGCAAGGTCGAGAAGACGGCTGTGGCGGCGCTGCCGGCCGGATGGACCCGAGCCGCTGGAGCCGGTCTTGCGAACTCGTGGTGGCAGCATCGCGCGAAGGCACTCGATCAGCGGCACCCAGTAGTGGTCGGCGACCAGGCGCGCCAACGCGACCTGATGAGGAAGGAGAAGGGGGTCGCTCCCGGCCGTGGCGATCGGCTTCGTCTCGACTCCCGGGTCCTCGGTCCCGAGCGAAACCACGAAGCCGTAGCTGGAGCGGCGCCCGAATGGAATCGTGACCCGGTGCCCCGGCACGACGTCCATGCCGTCGGGCACCTGGTAGGTGTAGGTCTCCCGATCGAGCGAGCGCCCGGCCTCTACCGCGACCTCCGCGTAGAGCAACTTCCTAACGCTTGACGAGACGCGGACCGACCAGGTCCAATATGCGATCCGCCATCTCGCGCTTGGTCATCCGCTCGATGTCCTGCTGCGTGCCGTCGTCGAAGTAGATCACACCGGCGTTGTAGTCGCTGCCGAAACCGACGTCCTTTCGCGAGATGTCGTTGGCCACGATCGCCTGCAGACCCTTCCTCTTCATCTTGTCGAGGGCCTTGGCACCGAGGTCAGACCCTTCAGCCGCGAAGCCGACGCGAAACACGCCAGCCGATTCCTGTTCCCGCCCGAGCGTCGCCACCAGGTCCGGGATCGGCTCCAGGTCCAGGGTCAGTCGCTTTGTCTCCTCGCGCCGGATCTTGTGGCTCGCGATCTTCGCCGGTCGAAAGTCGGCGACGGCCGCGGCCATGACCAGCAGATCGGTGCCGGCAAGCGCGGCCCTGAGCTCCGCCAGCATCTCATCCGCCGTTTCGACCGGCCGCACCTGGATGCCGTGGTGGGTCGGATGCGAGGCCGTCGTGACGAGGATGACCTGGGCCCCGCGCTCCGCCGCACCCGAAGCCAATGCAAAGCCCATCTTGCCGCTCGAGTAGTTACTGATGAAGCGCACGGGGTCGATCGGCTCGCGAGTGCCGCCCGCCGTCACCATGACGCGCCGACCGGCCAGGTCGTAGCGCGCGCGCACCGCGTCGGCCATCGTCTTCAGCAGTGAGCCTGGGCCGGCCAGCCGGCCGGTGCCGACATGCCCGCTGGCGAGATGACCCGCTTCGGGCTCCACCACTGTCATGCCGCGCTGCCGCAGCATCGCTATGTTGTCCTGGACCGCCCGCTTCGACCACATCGCATCGTTCATGGCCGGCGCCACCACGACAGGGCAGCGGGAGGCCATCACCGTCGCCGTCACGATGTCGTCCGACTGGCCGTGGGCGATGCGAGCGATCACGTTGGCTGTCGCCGGCGCGAGCAGCACCACCTGAGCCCAGTCGCCCAGGAACACGTGCGGCTCTGGCGCACCGTCTGCCGCCCACAGCCCGGTCAGGACCGCCTTTCCAGTAACGCCCTGGAAAGAGGGAGCACCGACGAACCGTGCGGCCGACGCGGTCATCGCGACCTGCACCTGCCCGCCTGCTTGAGTGAGCGCGGACGCAAGGTCGACGAGCTTGTAGGCGGCGATCCCGCCGGATACCAGCAAGGCGACGCGCATCCCGCGCAGCTCGTCTGGGACTGGCGTTGGATCGAGGGGCATTTACTAAGTTTGGCGCTCGCGCGCGCGGTGGATGATCGCCAGCACGTCCGCCACCGCACGGTCCAGGTCGTCGTTGACGACGACGTGATCGTAGTCGCGCGCGTACGTCATCTCCTTCTCGGCGATCCGCCGTCGCTCGGTCATGTCCTGGCGGGTCTCGCTGCTTCGCAGCTCCTGGCGACGCGCCAGCTCCTCGTTGGTCGGGGGTGCGATGAAGATGAAAATGGCGTCGGGGGCGCGCTTCCGCACCTGTAGCGCCCCCTGGACCTCGATCTTCAGAACGATGTCCTGGCCGGCAGCACGAGCAGCCTCGACCGGAGCGGCAGGAGTGCCGTAGAGATTTCCGTCGTACGACGCGTGCTCGAGAAAGTGACCTTGCGCGAGCAGCTCCTCGAACCGCTCGCGACTCACGAAGGAGTAGTTGACGCCATCCACCTCGCCCGGACGTGGCGCCCGGGTCGTGCAGGAGACCGAGTACTTCAAGTTGGGGTCGAGCTCCAGCAGGCGCTGGATTATCGTGTCCTTGCCGACGCCAGAAGGTCCGGAGATGACTACGAGCAGGCCTCGTCTCACATTCACTCGAGCGAGGCCCAGAACGCTTCGAAGTCGGCGGGCGGCAGGACCTCAAAGCTCATGGCGGCCCTTGTGCGCGGATGGCGAAGGCGCAGCCGCCAGGCGTGGAGCATGGGGCGCTGCGGTTCGCCCGGCTTGCGGCCTCCGTACTCTGCATCACCCGCGATCGGATGTCCCAACGCCGCCAGATGAACGCGGATCTGATGGGTACGCCCGGTGTCCAGGTCACAGCGCAGGAGTGTATGCCCGTGCCGTCTCTCGACCACCTCGTACCGCGTGCGGGCGAACCGCCCGCCCCTGACGACGGCCATCCGCTTCCGCTCCTTTGGGTCTCTACCGATGGGCCCCTCCAGCTCCCCCGCGTCGTCCTTCACTCGTCCTCGAACGATGGCCATGTACGTGCGGCTGAGCGAGCGGTCTCTGAGCTGTGACGAAAGCGCTCGGTGACTCAGGTCGTTGCGAGCGACGACGATCAGGCCCGATGTGCCCTTATCGAGCCGGTGGACGATGCCGGGGCGGGTCGAACCGCCGACGGCGGACCAGCCGCCGCCGCGGCCGAGGAGCGCATTGACGAGGGTTCCTGTGTGATGGCCTGGCGCCGGGTGGACGACCATCCCTGCCGGCTTATTGATGACTGCAATGTCTTCGTCCTCGTAAACGACCTCGAGCGATATCGCTTCTGCGGCGGCGTCTGCGACGTAAGCCTCCGGGATCTCGAAATCCACAACGTCGCCGGCCTCAACCCGGTCGGCGGGATCGGCCGGCCGGCCGTTCACCCGGACGAGGTGGCTCTTGATCAGTCGTGCAGCAGCAGAGCGGCTGAGGTCCGCCGCTTGCTCGGCGAGAAACCGATCGAGCCGGGGCGCCGCAGCCGGCGCGATCAGGCTGCGGCGGGCTTGCGTAGGAGGTACCCGGCGAGCAGAGCCACCACCCCGAGGCTGACGGCCGAGTCCGCGACGTTGAACACCGGCCAGAAGTGGACGTTGATGAAGTCGGTCACGGTGCCGAACGTGATCCTGTCGTAACCGTTTCCGAGTGTCCCCCCCATGATCAGCCCGAGCACTACGTCGGTTTGCATATCGCCTGGATGACGTATCACATAGACGGCGAGCCCGACGGCGACCACTGCCGACGCGATCAGGAACAAGCCTGTGCCGGCGGGAGCGAACCCGAAGGCGGCGCCTGAGTTGTGCACATTGGTGATTCCGACCAGGTGACCGATCACCGCGACCTCGGTGCCATAGGGGACGTTGGCCACCACCAGGCTCTTGGCAAGGCGGTCCAGGGCAAACACCGTGAGAGCGATGAGTACGAAGAGCACCTGGCCGGCGGTCAGCTTCGCTTGAGGCCTATCCAAATCTGCTCTCCTTCCAGCATCTGCTGCTCGCCCGCGAAGTCGTCGGGACGACCTGGTTCCAGCGTGACCGACAGCGTTTCGGCTTTGATGTAATCGGCGTGGTTCTCCATCGCGCGAACGAGCATGCCGTCAGCGTCGTAGCGCGTGTGGATGCGGTCTTCGACGTTCAGCCCGAGCTTCTTGCGCCGGTCCTGAACCAGTCGAACCACCTCGCGCGCCAGGCCCTCGAGACGGAGTTCCTCGGTGATCTCGGTGTCGAGCCTCACTTCCGGCGCCCCGAAGATCAAGCGCTTGACGTTCAGCTCCTCCCGAACGATCGCCGCTATCTCCTCCGGGAGAGGGTCCCCGGGCAAGGCGCATGAGGCGAGAGGCTGCCTGACCTTGATGCGGGCAGCGTCCCGCGCGGCCAGCCCGAGCTCGACCGCCTGTCGAGCCAACGCCATGCTCGTCTCGACAGCGGGGTCATGCGCCGGAGACGGCTCGGGAAAGTCGGCGAGGTGCACCGAGGCGCCATTGGAAAGGTTTCTGTACATCGCGTCCGCCATGAAGGGAGCGAACGGCGCCATGAGGCGGCACAAGGAACTCAGCACCTCGAAGAGGGTTTGATACGCGGCCAGCTTGTCCCGGTCGGCCTGCGACTTCCAGAATCGGCGCCTGGAGCGGCGGATGTACCAGTTCGACAGATCGTCAACGAATCTCTGGATTCGCCGAGCCGGTTCGATGGCGTCGTAGCGGTCCAGTCCGTCTGACACGGATGAGATGAGCCCACTCAGCCTCGACAGCAGCCAGCGGTCGAGCACGTGCCTCTCGACGACGGCTACCTGGGGCTGCGCCGGATTGAACGTGTCGAGCCGGGCGTACGTCACGAAGAACGAGTAGCAGTTCCAAAGCGGGATGAAGAACTGCTGGACGGTTTCCCTGAGCGTGTCGGTGCTGGTGCGGTAGTTCTCGCCCACCTGCGTCGACGTGAAGAAGTACCAACGCACGGCATCCGAGCCGAAGTTGTCGAAGAGGTAGTTGGGATCGAGCACGTTGCCGCGCGATTTGGAGGCCTTCCGTCCTTTCGGATCGACAACAAGGCCGAGGCAGATGACATTGCGATATGAGTTCTGCTTGAACAGCAGCGTCGAGATCGCTAACAGCGAGTAGAACCAACCACGTGTCTGGTCGAGGGCCTCCGAGATGAAGTCCGCGGGAAAGGTCTCCTTGAATTCCTCCTGCCCAGCCCGCGGGTAGGCGCGCTGGGCAAACGGCATGGCCCCCGAGTCGTACCAGCAGTCGAGCACCTCGGGGATGCGCCGCATGACCCCATCGCATTTCGTGCAGGGGAGGGTTACCTCGTCGATGTAGGGCCGGTGGAGGTCGGCATCGTCGGCGAGGCCGAGCTCCGACGCGGAGCTGATGCAGCGCCGGTCGCCGCACTTCTCGCACACCCAGAATGGCAGCGGCGTGCCCCAGTAGCGGGAGCGCGAGATCGCCCAATCCACGTTGTTCTCGAGCCAGTCGCCCATGCGCCCCGTCTTCACGTGCGCCGGCACCCAATTGGTGGCGGCGTTGTTGGCGATGAGCTCCGCCTTGCGCTCGGTCGTGCGGATGTACCAGGAGTCGAGCGCGTAGTAGATCAGCGGTGTCTTGCAGCGCCAGCACTCGGGGTACGTGTGCAGGATGGACTCGGACCTGTATAAGAGGCCGTGCGCTTTCAGGTCGTCGATGATGACTGGGTCCGCTTCCTTGACATGGAGGCCGGCGAACTTCTCGACATATGGCAGGAACTTGCCGTCGAGGCCTACCGTGTGGCGAAACGGAATGCCCTTCTCCTGGCACAGCCTGAGGTCGTCTACGCCATACAGCGCAGACGTGTGCACGACCCCGGTGCCTTCGTCGGTGGAGACGAAGTCCGCATCGACGACGTAGTGCGCGCGGCCTTCGCTCGGGACCGAGTAGGGGAACAGCGGCTCGTAGTCCAGGCCCACCAGGTCGCGGCCTTTCATGCGTTCGACCACGTGCGGCGCTTCGGTGAGCACCTCGAGGCGGGCCTCCGCCAGGATGAGGAAACCGTCGCCATCCTTGACTTTGATGTAGTCGATATCGCTCCCGACCGCGAGGGCAACGTTGCCGGGCAGGGTCCACGGCGTGGTCGTCCAGGCGAGGATCGACGTCTTTGAATCCTTTTTCAACGTGAATCGGACGAACACGCTCGGGTCCGGGACGTTGTCGCGGTAGCCCTGGGCCAGCTCGTGACTCGAAAGCGGCGTGGCGCAGCGCGAGCAGTACGGAGCCACCCGGAAGCCCTTGTAAACCAGGCCCTGATTCCACATCTCGCTGAGCGACCACCAGACCGATTGGATGTAATCGGAGGTCAGCGTCCAGTAGGCCGCGTCGTAGTCCTGCCAGAACGCCATGCGCTCGCTGAACGCCACCCAGTCGGAGACGTACTCGTGCACGCTGTCCCGGCAGAGCTTGTTGAAGCGTTCGACGCCGATCTCGTTCTCGATCGCGAACTTGCCCTGGATGCCGAGCGTCTTCTCAACCTCGATCTCAACGGGAAGCCCATGCGTGTCCCAGCCGGCCTTGCGCTCCACGTAGAACCCCTTCATCGTCTTGTAGCGGCCGAAGAGGTCCTTGAAAGCACGCGCCAGGATGTGGTGTGTCGCCGGCTTGCCGTTGGCCGTGGGCGGGCCTTCGTAGAAGACGAAACGCGGACGACCCGCCCGCAGATCGAGCGATTTCTGGAAGGTACCCTCGTCCTTCCACGTCGCCATGAGCTGCTTCTCCAGCTCCGGGAAGCTGACCTTCTGGATTACGGGCGCAAACATTTAGCGGATGGAGCCGAGGACGTTGATCAGGAAGTAGCAGACCACGGTGACCACCAGGGGAGATAGATCCAGGCCCGAGACTGGTGGCAGGAGGCGGCGCACAGGGCCGAGCACCGGCTCGGTGACCTGGAACGCGAAGCGAGTCACAGGATTGGAGGCCTCGGGGTTCATCCATGAGTAGACGACCCGAATCAGGATCGCGATGACGAGAACCCATAAGGCGATGGTCAGAAGGCCGGCTATGACGCTCATGACGTCAGCTCGGACGGGGCCCGAAGAGCGCCTGGCCCAGTCGCAGCATCGTGCTTCCGGCCTCCAGGGCCGCCTCGAAATCTCCGCTCATGCCCATCGATAGTACCGGCAGGCTCCTTCCCAGTCGCTGCTCGGCCTGATCGCGGAGCCGTCTCAGCTCCCTGAACGCGGGTGCTGGATCGCCCTCCGACGGTCCCATCGCCATCAGTCCTCGCAGCTCGAGCAGGCTCGACACTGCAGTGATGGACTCAAGAGCTGTGTCGGGGTCTGCGCCGTGCTTCTGCGCCTCGCGAGCGACATTCACCTCAACCAAGACCGCCTGCGCTGGCTCGGCCCGTGCCAGCTCGGCGGCGAGCCGGACAGACTCCACCGAATGAATGAGAGAGAAATGCCCAGCGGCCTGGCGGACCTTGTTCGTCTGGAGGTGGCCTATCAGATGCCATTCCGCGTTTGGAACCGCGTCCATCTTAAGCTTCGCCTCGTGCACGCGGTTCTCACCAAGGGTCTTGAGCCCGGCCCCGAGCGCAGACATGCACGTTTCCGCGCCGAAGCCCTTGGTGACGGCTACGATGACGATCTCGTCAGGGTTCCGGCCTGTGCGTGCGATCCGCTCGCGAACTGATGCCAGGCGTTCTGCGATCTCCTGGCTGCGCGCCAGGCGCAAGCCGGAAGATCCTACTGAATTCATCTCAACGCGACGATCGCGCCGAACCGGGTACCGTCGGGGCTCCGCCGGTGCGACGGCAAGAAAGAGGTTTCCTTCGTGCAGAGGTCGAGCGAGTGGACTTCAGGCACGCCGGCCTCTTCAAGCTGGGCTCGATTGGCGGCCGCAAGATCCAGCAAGAAGTGGTCGCCCTTGCCTTCGGAGACGAACCGCGGGTCGAAGCGCGAGGCGACCTCTTCCCCCACCTCGTAGCAGCGGCCGCAGATCCCCGGACCGATGCCCGCGTGGATCCGTGCCGGCTCGACTCCGTACTCGTCGACGAGGGCCTGCACGGCCGCGGGTCCAACGCGTGCGACGGTGCCCCGCCAACCCGCGTGGACCAGGGCGGCGCAGCGGCGCTCTGGCTCCCACAGCACGATGGGATAGCAGTCGGCAAACGTGGCGAACATGCTCACCCCGCGCCGGTCGGTGACCAGCGCATCGACCCCCTGGACCACGTCCTGCGGGTCATCGACTCTCGCGACGGCGGCGCCATGAACCGCCCCCAAAACCGTGAGCGGCTCGGCGTCGACGCCGAGTGCGCGGGCAAAGTCGC
>JALYYG010000091.1 GCA_030946685.1 Candidatus Dormiibacterota bacterium
TCGGCACTGAGGTCCCCTACCGGGTGTTACGGGTACGGTTGAAACCCGGCGTCGTCATCGATGGAATCCGTGACGCTGACCTTCGGTTCACCAACTACAACCGCGACTTCGCGATCTCGGCGCCCCGTAGCGTGATCGATTTCTCGAACCTCACCACGCTGCCGCCCATCTACACCGTGGTGTCGGTTGACACCTCTGCATGCGCATCGCCGTGCACGGTCTCGGCGCTGCTCAAGAATCTTGGGGGAATGATTGGGGCGCGGGCGCCTTCCGTCATCACCTTCACCATGACCGACACCGCCTCTCGGCAAACGGTTGGGAGCTGTCAGGCTCAGGTGGTGCCGGACGTTGCCTATAACGCAACGACCACCGTGACATGCACGATCGATACCGCTGCCGCGCAGCTTCCGAGCGCGGCTTCAGTCAGCGCGAAGGCCGACAACCCCGGCGGCGGCTAGGAGTCAGGCCGGTCGGGTTGGTCCAGGACCGAGGGAACGCCGTCCGCGTCGTACAAGGGGTCGGGATGGATGTCGAAGGCATCGGCAAGGCGGACGAAGAGGTTGAAGAGCGCGCCGTCGTAGACGGCCTCGGCGATCTGTGCGTCGGTCCACCCGACCTCTCGAAGCCGCTGGACCTGCTCGTCGGTGATGCGATAGGCATGCCGGGTCAGTGTCTCGACGAATTCCAGAAGCAGTCGGTGTTTCGGCGTCAGCTCGGCGGCGTCGAGGTCGCCATCGCGCAGAGCCGCCGCAGCTTTCGAATACTGCTCTCCCTGCAACTGCAGGAACCAGGCATGGCTGCTGAGTCAATAGTGGCAGCGGTTAAGCGCCGAGACGTAGGACGCGATCATTTCGTGCTCAGCTCGGCTGAGCGCGCCGTCGGTGAAGTGCAATCGGCTCGCCTGATCGAGGGCGCGCAAGAAGTCGGGTCGTAGGCTCATCGTCCGCAGGATGTCGGGAACGTTTCCCCTCGCCGTTGTTCGCTTCAGCTCACGGTAGAGATCTGCGATCTCACCCGATGCGTCGTCGTCCTCGATCCAGGCGATTCGAGCCATGATGTCGCAACGTCGTTTCGACCACCCCGGTTACGATTTGGCCAGGCTCCAGCGGTGGCTAAGGCCAGGTCTTACGGCGAGAGGGCACCGCAATAGGCCAGCGTACCCGAAGCCCAGCGGTACGCGTTACGCTCGGAACCACCGGAATTGGCCAGGACCAGAACGTATCCCGAGGTCGTTGGCGGCGCAGTTCCTGTGCTCGGTCCGCACGCTGGACTCGAAGAAGCCCAGCGTTGTGTCCCGAACTCCGCCAACTGGCCATCGAAATGCTTTCGCGCGCGAAGGTCTGCTTTTGCGTCGGATATGGCTCTGCGCACCTCAGCTTGACGAAGTTCTGGCTGGGGCGGAAGGTCGAGCGGTTGTCGCAAGTCGATGGTCGTCTGGCCGGCTATCCCATCCTTTTCGAGCTTGATCGTGACGACCCCAGGAGGCACGCTAGCGAGCGGTACGTAAAGCAGGTCTAGTATTCGTTGAGGCAATGTGCCCGCTCCAGGCGCGGTGGTCGGACAGCTGCCTGTGTACCGAACTCGCAAGGTGACGGTAGCGTCCGACGAGCTTGCCGACACCGCCGGCGCAGCGCAAATCGGCGATAGGTCCAAGGCAACAAAGATCGACTGACCCGGCGCTGAAATCTTCGACCAGCACCTGCCGGGCGAGCCTCCTGCCGTGTTGCACTCATCAACCGAGGGGAGCGTGAGATCGCCGATGCCGCCAAGAATGGCCTGGAGATCGCCTAACGACGTGGCTGAGACTATTGAAACTGAGTTCTCAAGCTTGCCGCCGAGCCCGCCGACGACACCTCCTGCCTGCGACAAGAACTGGGCAGAGAGCCCGCTGATGGTCGGTCCACCGTTCAAAGGTCCCGGGGATGATCCGCAACCTACGAGCAGACCGGATAGGGTAGCCAGACACAGACCGCGAATCCAAACAGCGCTCATGGAGCCACATATGTGACGCCAAAACGGGGCAAAGGTTCCACCGCAGTGTGCTGCCCGACGAGCTCGCAGCGTCTGAAGACCGAAGCTGCTAAGGCTTGACCAGGCTCCAGCCGGTGTAGTTGCCCTTCGTCTCACCCGCGGCGCTATCGCTGCGGAAGAAGTAGAGCGGCAGTCCCTTGTAGGTCACCTGGAGGGAGCCGTCGCTACGAGTGATGGTCCCCAACGGCCCGGTCACACCAGAACCGCCTGTCGGCGTCGTCCCGGTGGCAACAGTCAGCGGTGGCCAGGCCGTCGCGCAGC
>JALYYG010000095.1 GCA_030946685.1 Candidatus Dormiibacterota bacterium
GCCATTCCTCCCCCGCGGAGCGGGGAGGAAAACGGTCCGGCTGTTCGCCGGACCTACTAGCATTTGGGCGTAATGGCTGTGAGGGTCGACGGCCTGCGCAAACCCGTCCATGTCACTGTGACTGGCGCCGCCGGCCAGATCGGCTACTCGCTGGTGTTCCGAATTGGGTCGGGCCAGCTGCTGGGTCCCGATCAGCCGATCATCCTGCGCCTGCTCGAGATCGAGCCGGCGATGAAGGCCCTCGAAGGCGTCGCCATGGAGCTGGACGACTGCGCCTACCCCCTGCTCAGCGACATCATCCTCACGAGCAACACTGAGAAGGCCTTCGAGGACGCTTCGTGGGCGCTGCTGGTCGGGTCTGTGCCGAGGAAGGCGGGGATGGAACGCGGAGACCTCCTGTCGATCAACGGTGGCATCTTCGCGCCGCAGGGCAAGGCCATTCAAAAGAAGGCGGCCGCAGACGTACGGATCCTCGTCGTCGGCAACCCCTGCAACACCAACTGTCTGATCGCGCGCTCGAACGGGCCCGACATCCCGGCCGAGCGGTGGTTTGCGATGATGCGCCTCGACGAGAACAGGGCCAAGACACAGCTCGCTAGGAAGGCAGGCGTGCCCGTTTCGACGGTCACGAACATGGCAATCTGGGGCAATCATTCGGCGACTCAGTATCCCGACGCGCGCAACGCCAGGATCGTGGGGCTGCCGGCTTTCGATGTCATCACTGACCACAGATGGCTCAAGGGCGACTTCATCAGCACCGTCCAGAAAAGAGGCGCTGCAATCATCGAGGCCAGGGGCTTGTCGTCCGCGGCATCGGCCGCGAACGCCGTCATCGATTCTGTGAACAGCATCCGGACGCCGACCGCGTGGGGCGACTGGACCTCGCTGGCGGTGATCAGCAAGGGAGAGTACGGGACGCCCGCGGGCCTCCAGTTTGGGTTCCCGGTCGCCACGGACGGCATGGCGTGGAAGGTGGTCGAGGGGCTCGAGCACGATGACGACGCCAAGAATCGGATCAAGACCACGACCGAAGAGCTGATCCAGGAGAGGGCCCTCGTAAAGGAGCTCGTGCCAGGCTAGGTCCGCTATCTCGGGACCTGCCTATCCTGAACCTGTGAGCATCGCGCTCGACCGTCACGTCTTCCCCTTCACCGCGATCGTCGGGCAGGAGTCTATGAAGCTTGCCCTGATCCTGAACGCCATCGTGCCCACCATCGGCGGCGTGCTGATACGGGGCGAGAAAGGCACCGGTAAGTCCACCGCAGTCCGAGCCCTGGCCAGGCTCCTGCCGGAGCACGCGGTTGTTGAGGGCTGCCATTTCGGCTGCGACCCAGAGGATCTCGAAGCGCTCTGTCATGAGTGCCGAGAGCGTCTTGCCGCTGCTGGCATGCTGCCTTCGCACACGCGCCGGATGCGGGTGGTCGAGCTGCCGATCAACTCTTCAGAGGACAGGGTGGTTGGGACCATCGACATCGAAGCCGCGCTGCGCGCCGGCGCCAGGCGCTTCGAGCCGGGCGTCCTCGCCGAGGCGAACCGCAACATTCTGTACGTCGATGAGGTGAACCTCCTTGACGACCACCTGGTGGACGTCCTGCTCGACGCCGCCGCCATGGGCGTGAACGTGGTCGAGCGAGAGGGCGTCTCGTTCGCCCATCCGTCGCGCTTCATCCTCGTCGGGACGATGAACCCCGAGGAGGGCGAGCTGCGCCCGCAGCTGCTCGACCGTTTCGGGCTTTGCGTCGACGTCGAGGGCATCCGCGACCCGGACCAGCGGGTGCTGATCGCCGAGCGCGACGCCGCTTTCAAGCGGGGCGACCACGAGTTCGCGAACGAGTTCGCGGCCGCGGACCACAATCTGTCGCGAGCCCTCGCCGAAGCGATCTCCGTGGTCAAGGGTGTTCGCATCACCGCGGCCAAGGTGCGCCTGATCTCCTCGATCTGTGTGGAAGCCGAGGTGCTCGGGCACCGGGCCGACGTCGTCATCGATCACGCGGCCCGGGCCCTGGCCGCCTACCGCCGCCATGCTTCGCCCAGTCGCGACGATATCTACGACGCCGCCACGCTGGCCCTCGCGCATCGCGCCCGCCAGCCGATCCGCAGGGACCAGGACGAGATCACCTCCCCCGAGCAGGGCGACGAGCAGGAGGGCTCCAGGGAAACCGAGTCCCAAGCAGGTGAGCCGCAGGCCTCGGAGAGCGAGTCGAGCGCGGAGGCGTCGGCTGAGCAGAGCGCGAGCGCCGCCGACTCCGGCCAGCAATCGGCGGGCAGCGACCAGGGAATGACCACCGGCGGCTCAAGCGGACACGAGTCGACGCCCGACGCGACAGAGACCTTCAACCTGCGGCGCATCGACCTGCCCCGGCAGCGGCGGATTCGCAAGCAGGGCGGCAAACGCTCGGCCAGCCAGACTCCCGACCGGCGCGGCCGTTACGTGCGAGCGCAGCCCAAGGCCAAGGTCACCGATCTGGCGATCGATGCCACCGTACGCGCGGCCGCCCCGATGCAAAAGGACCGCGGCCGGCTCCCCGGCGAACGCCTTAAGCTCGAGCGTGACGACCTTCGCCAGAAGGTTCGCGAACGCAAGGTAGGCAACCTTATCGTGTTCGTCGTCGATGCATCGGCCTCGATGGACGCCGAGCAGAGGATGGCCGCGACAAAAGGAGCGATCCTTTCGCTGCTGCAGGACGCGTACGTGCGGCGCGACCGGGTCGCGGTCGTGATCTTCAAGAACCGCACTGCCGAGGTGGTGCTGCGTCCTACATCGAGCGTCTCGCTCGCGAGGCGCCGGCTCGAGAAGCTGTCGGTGGGGGGGACAACGCCGCTCACGCATGGCCTCATGGCGGGCTACAAGGTGGTCAAGACGGAGCTGCTGAGGGATCCGACCATCAGGCCCCTGTTGGTCCTCATCAGCGATGGACGCGGGAACATCTCCATGTTCAAAGAGGAGCCGCTGGTGGAGGCGCAGAAGGTGGCGGCGATGATCGACGCGGAGAACATCGACGCACTGGTCATCGACTCTGCCCGTGACTACAGCCACCTGCCATCGGTCCAACACCTGGCCCGGGTCGCGCCCATGTATCAGACGTACGCGATCAACGCGTGCGCCGACCTTGCCGAAAGGATGGGCGCGCGCTACTACGGCCTGTACGACCTGTCCCGCGACGAGATCGCATCGGCTGTGGAAAGGGAGTTGCGCAGTCGCGGTGACAGGTCATGACGCACGTCCACCGCCATGCTGAGGTCGGTGCCCACGGACCCCCGGTAACATTGCAGGTCCGATGTCGATAGATCGATACTCCTACCCATTCACTGCGATCGTGGGGCAGGAGCAGATGAAGCTGGCCCTGGTTCTCAATGCCATCAACCCGTCCATCGGCGGCGTGCTGATTCGCGGAGAGAAGGGCACCGGCAAGTCCACTGCAGTGCGAGCGCTGGCAAAGCTCCTGCCGGAGCAGCAGGTTGTCGAGGGCTGCCACTTCGGCTGCCACCCAGAAGATCCGGAGGATTTCTGCCTCGACTGCAGAGAGCGGGCAAGCGCCGGCGAGCTGCCGGTGACCACGCGGCGAATGCGGGTCGTGGAGCTGCCTATAAACGCTTCGGAAGATCGCGTGGTCGGGACGATCGACCTCGAAGCCGCCCTCAAGGAGGGCTCACGCCGCTTCGAGCCCGGCGTCCTCGCCGAGGCCAACCGCAACATCCTTTACGTGGACGAAGTGAACCTCCTCGACGATCACATCGTGGATGTTCTGCTCGACGCCGCAGCCATGGGCATCAACACGGTGGAGCGCGAAGGGGTGTCCGTCTCTCATCCCTCGCGGTTCATCCTGATCGGAACCATGAATCCCGAGGAGGGTGAGCTGCGCCCGCAGCTGCTCGATCGCTTCGGACTGTGCGTCGACGTGGAGGGAATTCGCGACCTGGACCAGCGCGTCTCAATCGTGGAAAAGCGGGCGGTCTGGGAAGACGATCCCTTGAAGTTCTACCAGCAGCACGCCGAGTCGGAGCAGGACGTTCGCTCCCACATCGCGGAGGCGATAGTCACTTTCCCGGAGGTTGAGCTGCCTCGAGAGATCCTGCGGTTGATCGCGCAGCTCTCGATCGCACTCGAGGTCGACGGCCACCGCTCGGACCTCGTATGCGCCCGGGCCGCTCAGGCGAAGGCCGCGTACGACACCGCCGCCGAGGTCGGCTCGAGCCAGGTTGGCGAGGTCGCTGAGATGGTGTTCGCCCATCGCGTCCATTCGGTTCCTTTCGGCAAGGGTGGACCGAACCTCGCTGAGGTCATCGCCCGAATGATCGGCCAGCCTTGATCTCATACGGCAAGGGGTAGCTGGACCGCGAACTAGACTGGTCCGAAATGTCGTCGGCTTCCCGCGAACCCGCCCTCGTACCGCGCCGGGCGGCTGAGCTCTTGGGGCGGATCGAAGAGAACGTCCACCGCGTCATCGTCGGCAAGCAGAGGGTGGTGCGGCTCGCAGCGGCCGGGCTGGTCGCGGGCGGCCACGTCCTGCTCCAGGATCTCCCCGGCACGGGCAAGACGCTGCTTGCGCGCGCGCTCGCCACGTCGGTGGGGGGCACCTTCCGCCGCATCCAGTGCACGCCGGACCTCCTCCCCTCGGACATCACCGGTTCGAGCATCTTCAACCAGAAGGACCTTAGCTTCGAGTTCATCGCCGGTCCCGTCTTCGCCAACATCGTTCTGGCGGACGAGGTCAACCGTGCGACCCCCCGCACGCAATCAGCGCTGCTGGAGGCGATGGGGGAGGGGCAGGTCACCGTCGAGGGGGTGACACGGATGCTCGAACGACCCTTCTTCGTCGTCGCCACCCAGAACCCGACCGAGTTCCACGGCACCTACCCGTTGCCTGAATCCCAGCTCGACCGCTTCATCCTGGCGGCCGAGATGGGACCGCCCACCGACGACGAGGCGATGGAGGTGCTCGCCCGCCGCGAGCACGGGGACCCGATCACCGACCTGCGAGCGGCGGTGAGCCTGCGGGAGGTGATCGAGCTGCAGGACGCGTGCCTGAGGGTGGTGGTGGCTCCCGCGATCCGTGCGTACATCGTCTCCTTGCTGCACGCCATCCGGTCCCGGCCGGAGGTGCTGCTCCCCGCGAGCATGCGGTCTGGCGTTTACCTGCAGCGCACGGCCCAGGCATGGGCGCTCTTCGAGGGTCGCGATTTCGTGTTGCCCGACGACATCAAGCTGCTCGCGCTGCCGGTGCTCTCTCACCGGCTGGGTATGCGTGGACGGGTCAAGGCCGGCGACGTCCTCGACGATGTCGTCGCTTCCGTCCCACTGCCTCCCCTGAGGCAGCACTGAGAGGACATACAGCCGAATGTCCTTGACCTGGCGCTTCGGTGGAGCGCTTGCGGTGGCAGCAGTCCTCTTCTACTACGGGGCCACCTCTGAGGTCGCCTGGCTCTTCCTGCTCGCGTACTGGATCGCGGCGCTGATGGTCGCTGCTTCCATCTATGCAGGCTGGAACTGGAGCGGTCTGTCAGGCGGCCTGGGAGTGGCCGGCACCATATCCGCACCGGATTCGCCCATCGAAACACTTCCGGAGCAGCTGTTGCGCACCGGTCCGATCCCTGCGCCGATCTTCGAAGGCGACCGGGCCGACATCCAGCTCAGGCTGTGCACGAACGGGGGCGCGCGCGGTCCCGCCCGCCTTTCGGGCCTCATCGGCGGCGTCGAGCTGCGGGCCGCTACGGGGGTGGTCCCGAAAGCCGGTTGGATCGAGCGCAGGACGGTCGGCCCCATGGCGCGCGGCACGATCCTGGCCGAGAACTCGCTTCTCGAAGCGAGCGACCCTCTCGGTTTCTTTCGTTTCCGGCGCAAGGGCGCCGACGGCGAGATCGGTATCGTCCTGCCGCGCTTCATGTCGCTGAGCGCGCGTCCCGAGGCGAGGGAGCTGGAGGCGAGCGTGGCTGCACCTCGCGCCGGCTCGGGGGTGGAGCTGTTCGGCGTGCGGGAGTACAGGCCCGGCGATCCGCTGCGGCGCATCCACTGGCGGTCGAGCGCGCGACTCGGGGAGCTGGTCGTGCGAGAGTACGAGCCGCCGGGTGTGCAGACTGTCGGGATCTTCTGTGACCCGAATCCCCCGTCACGTGAGATCGCCGACCAGGTCGCGCGTTTGGCGGCGTCGGAGGTTTGGGAGTGCATTCGGGGAGGCGGCCGTGTCGTGCTGTGGGCGCCCGGCCACGAACCCAGCCTGCCGAACGAGGCACGCTCGCTGTGGGCACTTCTGGAATGGCTCGCGCGATACCCGCAGCCCGCGAGCGCTGCCAGCTCGGCCCCCCCTCCGGCGCTGCGCGCCACCTCCCCCCCAAGGGAGGAGCTGCCGTCAGTCAGCGACGCGGTCGGTGTCACAGCCGGGGCGAGCGCGCCGTTGATCGAGGCGCTCGAAATAGTTCGGCAGCGGGGCGGCCGGATTCGTGCCTGGGTCGTGGGCGACGCCGAGATGGACCTGGATGCCCCGCTCCAGCGTGTGGGGACGGCGTGGCCGCTGTGAGGCTGCCCCGATTCCTCAGTCTTCCCGCCTCGCCCATCGAGAGCTCACTGGAGGCCCGCGTTTTCGTGTTTCTCGCGTTCGCTGTCGCGACGTTGGCGGTCGTGCTGTACGGCCAGGACTACGTAGTCTCCGGGGTCGGAGTGGCCGTGGCGGCGATCGGTCACGTCGTGAGCTATCGAGGGCGAGCGCGCAAACGCACGCTGGGCGGCCAGGTCCTCATCGCCAGCCTTGTGGTGGCGGCGCTCGCCTACTTCCTCAGCGACTCGGTGCTCGCCATCTTCGGCGGCGTGCTGCCACAGGCGAACTTTGCGATCCTGCTGGTGGCGGTGACCAGCTTCGACCTGAAGACGCGCCGCAACTGCTACTCGAGCCTGTGGATCAGTCTCGCCATCGTCTACCTCGCCGCGGTCTTTGCATGGGACTACGCCTTCGGCATCCTGGCCGCGCTATGGACGATCTGCCTGGCCGGCTTCTGGATGACGTCACACCTACGTCGCATGGAAGCGAAGGCGGCCGCACCGATCCGCCCACTCGCGCTGACTCTCGTCGGGGCGCTCACGCTCGGCCTCGCGGGATTCATCCTCATCCCTCAGCCGACAGCCCTGGCGCCGACCCCGCTGGTGGTCTCGCTGCCGAACTTCACAAGCTTCAGGGGCGAGCTCGAGAACCCCGCCCTGCCGCTAGTGCAGATCAGCGGGGATCCATCCGGCGCGACGAACAGCATCGACCTTCACTTCCGAGGGAGGCTTGGAGACGCGCCGGTCATGTACGTGCGCACAGGCGCGCCGGCGTACTGGCGAGGCCTGGTCTTCGACACCTACCGGGACGGGGCGTGGACGGCCTCCGACCGCAGCTTCGTCACCTTCCAGCCCTACGTCCAGCCGCGCTTCCTGCCGCCCGCCCCAAGGGACAGTCTGGGCACGTTCGTCCAGGTCTTTCGAGTCGTCCGCACCCTGCCCGGCGTCATCAGCGCCGCGTATCCGATCCAGAGCCTGTACGCGCCGGTGTCCGCGCTGCGTAAGGACGTTTACGGGACGTTCACGACGCCGGACGTGCTGCGGCCGGGGCAGACCTACTCGGTGGTTTCCTACCTCCCGGACCTCTCCCCCAAGGTGTTGGGGCGGGATCCACTGGCGTCTCCGCAGCTCTCCGGCCAGAACCCCGAGTACCTGGATGTCGCGTCTCTGTCGAAGCCGGCAAAACAGCTCGCTCTCGAGGCAGTCGCGGGCCGCCGCGGCACCCGGCTCGAGCTTGTGATGGCCCTGGCGAACTACCTCCAGCAGAACTACAGGTACTCGCTCCAGCTCGGGCACGTCCCATCAGGCCGAGACCCGGTGGACTGGTTCCTCTTCGACGCCAGGATCGGCTATTGCGAGCAGTTCGCGACCGCGATGACCCTCATGCTTCGCAGCCTCGGCGTCGAAGCCCGGCTTGCCACCGGCTACTCGACCGGCGACTACGACCCAGTACTCAACCAGTCGATAGTCCGCGAGCACGACGCCCATGCCTGGGTCGAGGTGTGGTTCCCCGGCTACGGCTGGGTGCCGGTCGACCCCTCTCCGGGGTTCGTGGCGCTGCCCGGGGCGCAGTTCCCCAATCGCTGGGCAGCCGCCGGCATCGCACGCCTGATCCCTCACCTGTCGATCGGAGCCCCGCTGGCCGCGCTGGGATCGCTCGGCGTGCTCGCGGTGCTCCCGTCGGCGGTGGCGGTCGCGCTGGTCGGAGTCGTGCTGTGGGCATGGGTCCGCACTCGCCGGTGGGGCACGACGGCGCGCGCTGCGCCAGGAGAATCAGAGTTGCTTCGCCTGTACGATCGCGTGCAGCGGCGTCTCGGACGGCGGCGGGCCCCCCCCGAAACTCCGCTCGAGTACCGCCACGCGGCGCGCGCTGGGCCGATCGAACCGGTGCTCGACGAGCTGACCCAGGCCGTTAACGAGGGCGTATACGCGGGTAGATGGCCTGAGCCAAAACGCGTGCGTGCCCTGTCCAAGCATTTATCCTGACGGGCCGTGGCTGAAGCACTCAAGGCAACAGGCGCAGAGAAGGTTCGATGGGACCTCAGCGATCTTTACGCGTCGCCTACCGACCCCAAGATCGAGGCCACTCTGTCGCATGCGCTGGAGCGCGCGATCGCATTCGAGGCCAAGTACAAAGGCAGGGTCACCCACCTGGAGCCGACCGAGTTCGCCGCGATGATGCGCGAGCTGGAGGAGGACGAAGACGCCGCGGCCAAGCCCGAGGTGTACGCCTACCTTCTCCACAGCCAGAACACCCACGAACCAGCGGCGGGACGCCTGCTTGCACGGGTCCGCGAGGCGAGCGCGGAGCGCGGAGCTCACGGCGTCTTTTTCACCCTCGAGCTGGCCCAGACCACCGACGAGCAGGCGGCGCGCCTATACGCCGACCCGGAATCGGTCAGGTATCGGCACAGCGTCGAGGAGGCGCGCAAGTTCCGGCCCCACCAGCTGTCCGAGCCTGAGGAGCGCATCCTCACCGACTACAGCCCGGTCGTCAACTCGGCGTGGACGCGCCTCTTCGAGGAGCTCTGCGCCGGCATTCGTGTCGGTGTTGACGGGCGGGAGCTGGCGCTCGCGGAGGCGCTTACCCTCCTGCACGAGCCCGACCGAGAAGTCCGCCGCCGGGCCAGCGGCGCCATCACGGCTGCGCTCGGAAGCGACATCCGCACCCGCGCGTACATCTTCAACGTAATCCTGCAGGAGAAGGCGATCGACGACCGGCTTCGGAAGTTCCCCTCCTGGATCTCATCGCGCAACCTGGCCAACGAAACTTCCGACGAGGCGGTGCAGGCGCTGGTTGAGGCGGTCACCGGCCGCTACGACATCTGCGTGCGTTATTACCGCGTCAAGAAGCAGCTGCTCGGCGTGGGCGACCTGCACGAGTGGGATCGGTACGCGCCGATCGAAGAGGTGGCGCGGAACGTGTCTTGGGAGGACGCGAAGGAGCTGGTGCTGGGCTCGTACCACCGCTTCTCCAAGAAGGCCGGCGCGCTCGTCGAGGACTTCTTCGCCCGCGGCTGGATCGACGCTCCTGTTCTGCCGGGTAAGTCAGGCGGCGCCTACTGCATGCCGGTGACGCCGCGCCACCATCCCTACGTGATGCTGAACTTCACCGGCAAGCTGCGCGACGTGACAACCCTCGCCCACGAGCTGGGCCACGGCCTCCACGACCGCCTGGCGTCGAAGCAGCACATCTTCGACTACAACACGCCACTAACCCTGGCCGAGACGGCGTCGGTCTTCGGCGAGGCGCTGACGTTCGACAGGATCATGACGGAGGAGAAAGACCCCAAGGTCCGCCTCGCCATGCTCTGCACCCAGTGTGAGGATGCGTTCGCAACCGTATTCCGACAGGTCGCATTCAACCGCTACGAGGACGCCTGCCACACCGCACGACGGGTGGAGGGCGAGCTCGCCGTCGAGCAGCTCGGGGAGCTCTACCAAAAGAAGCTGCAGCCGATGTTCGGCGACGCCCTGATCCTCACCGACGAGCACAAGGTCTGGTGGAGCTATGTCGAGCACTTTCTGCATACGCCGGGATACGTATACGCGTATGCGTTCGGCAACCTTCTCGCACTGTCGGTCTATCAACGCTTCCTGGAGAAAGGCCCATCGTTCGTCGACGATTACCTGGACTTCCTGGCCGCGGGCGGGTCGACCCGTCCAGACGAGCTCGTCCGGCGCCTGGGCATGGACATCACCGACCCCGGTTTCTGGGATGCGGGCCTCAGGATCCTGGAAGGGATGGTCACCGAGGTAGAGCGCCTCGCGGGTGCACCCCCGAGGTAGAGCGCCTCGCGGGTGCACCGTTTTCTGCCAGAGGCTGAACGCACCCGGCGGTCTGATCACGGTGGATCGATAGACTAGTCAACGTTGCCTCCGGGGGTCCCCACAACTTGCTTGTGGTAGGGAGTGAGATGACGGTCACCGAAACGCTTGCGACCACGGATCTCGAGTTCGCGCGGCAGCTGGGGCAGCAGTTGAGGGTTGATTCCATCCGCTGCAGCACTGCAGCAGGTTCAGGTCATCCGACCTCGTCCATGTCAGCGGCGGACCTCATAGCCGTCCTTATCGCCAGGTACCTCCAGTACGACTGGAACAGGCCAAAGGACCCGAACAACGACCACCTGATCTTCTCGAAGGGCCACGCCTCGCCACTCTGCTACGCGATGTTCAAGGCGGTGGGCGCGATCACCGACACGGAGATGATGACCTTCCGCAAGTTCGGGTCCCGGATGCAGGGCCACCCGACCCCGGAGATCCCCTGGGTGGACGTGGCCACTGGCTCCCTGGGCCAGGGCCTGCCGGTCTCGGTCGGCGTCGCCCTCGCCGGCAAGAATCTCGACAAGCTGCCTTTCCACGTGTGGGCGCTATGCGGCGACTCGGAGCTGGCCGAGGGATCCATCTGGGAAGCCTTCGACAAGGCGGGCCACTACCAACTTTCCAACCTCACCGCGATCCTGGACATCAACCGGCTGGGGCAGCGTGGCGAGACCGAGTTCGGCTGGCAGCTCGACATCTATCGCAGGCGCGTGGAGGCGTTCGGCTGCTTCCCGATCGTTATCGACGGCCACGACGTTGCGGCCATCGACAGGGCGTTCGGCACCGCGCTGTCCTCGACGGGGAAGCCCACGGTCATCATCGCCAAGACCATCAAGGGCAAGGGCTTCTCGGAGATCGAGAACAAGGATGGATGGCACGGCAAGGCCCTGCCGCCCGACATGGCAGAGCGTGCGATCAAGGAGCTGGGCGGCGTGCGAGGCCTGAAGGTGAAGACGGCCAAGCCCGAATCCAGCCCGCGGGCGGTCAAGCGACCGGACGTGTCGGTGACGCTGCCGTCGTACGCGGCGGAGGACAAGGTCGCCACCCGCAAGGCCTACGGCGATGCGCTGCTCGCGCTCGCAGCCCTGCCCGACGTCGTCGCAATGGATGGCGAGGTCTCCAACTCGACTCACGCGGACGAATTCGCCAAAGCCCACCCCGAACGGTTTTTCGAGATGTGGATCGCCGAGCAGCAGCTGGTGGCGACAGCGGTGGGTATGAGCGTCCGCGGTTACCGTCCGTTCGCCTCGACGTTTGCCGCGTTCTTCTCGCGTGCGTACGACTTCATACGCATGGCCGGAATCTCTCAAGCCAACATCCGGCTCGTCGGTTCGCACGCAGGCGTCGAGATCGGCCAGGACGGTCCATCGCAGATGGCTCTGGAAGACCTGGCCGCCATGCGTGCGATCCACGGCTCGACAGTCCTCTACCCGAGCGATCCCAACCAGGCGGCCAAGCTGACCATGCTCATGGCCGAAACCCCTGGCATCGTCTACATGCGAACAACGCGCGGCGCCTATCCGACGCTGTACGGCCCCAATGAGATCTTCAAAGTGGGCGGCGCGAAGGTCCTTCGCCAGAGCACGAAGGACAAGGTCGCGCTGATCGGCGCCGGGGTGACGCTCCACGCTTGCCTTGCGGCCGCGGACATGCTCGCCCAAAAGAAGATCTCGGCGCGCGTGATCGACCTGTACTCGGTCAAGCCGGTTGACGTGAAGACGTTGCGCGAGGCCGCGCGGGTGACGAAGGGTCGCCTCGTGATCGTCGAGGACCACTACCCGGAGGGCGGGCTCGGAGCGGCCGTGATGGAGGCGCTGGCGGAGGACCCACCGCGGATCGCGCACCTGGCCGTAAGAGGTCTGCCGGGATCGGGCAAGCCCGAGGAGCTGATGAATGCCGCCGGCATCTCGGCCCGGCATGTCGCCGCCGCCGCCGCCAAGCTGCTGCAATCAGTAAGGCCCATCCGGCCCGCGCTTGCGCGCAAGGCAAAGTAAATAGTGGCCACCAGCACCGCGCGCAGATCGCCGGCGCTCAAAGAGCTCAAGCGGCTCGGCCAGTCGCTGTGGCTGGACAACATCCGCCGCCAGCTCATCACCTCGGGCGAGCTCGCCCGCTTGCGTGACGAGGGCATCACAGGCGTCACTTCGAACCCGACCATCTTCGAGAAGGCGGTCAGCGGCTCGACCGACTACGACGAGGCTATGGTCCGGCTCGTCGCCACGAGGCGAAAGCCGGCGGAGATCCTGTGGGAATTGATGGTCGAGGACATCCAGGCTGCAGCCGATGTTTTCCGGCCCGTACACGACAAGACCAAAGGCGAGGACGGTTTCGTGAGCATCGAGGTATCGCCGACGGTCGCCAGGAGTACGAAGCGCACCATCGCTTTTGCGGAGGAGCTGCGCACGCGCTGCCATCGACCCAACGTGATGGTCAAGATCCCCGCGACCAAGGAAGGCGTGCCGGCGATACGCGAGCAGATATCCAGGGGCCACAACATCAACGTGACCCTGATCTTCTCGGTCGACCGATACGCCGAGGTCGTGGAGGCCTACCTGTCCGGGCTCGAGGGCCTGCTTCGCAGGGGAGGGGACCTGCGCAAGGTCGCGAGTGTCGCGAGCTTTTTCGTCAGTCGCGTGGACACCAAGGTCGACAAGATCCTCGCCGAGAAGATCCAGAACACGACCGACCCGGCGCAGCGGCGCGCACTCGAGCGGCTTTACGGCAAGGCGGCAATCGCCAACTCCAAGATGGCGTACGAGCGCTACAAGAAGCTCTTCAGCGGACCGCGGTGGGAGAGGCTGCGGAAGGCGGGAGCCCAGACCCAGCGCTGCCTGTGGGCGAGCACCTCGACGAAGGACCCGCGCTATCAGGACACCTACTACGTGGAGGAGCTGATCGGCCCGCACACGGTAGACACCATCCCACCGGCTACGCTGGCCGCCTTCCGCGAGCACGGTGAGGTGCGCCGGAGCCTCGACGAGAACGTCGACCTGGCGAAACGGCAGCTGAAGCAGCTGGCCGAGGTCGGTGTCGACCTCGACCAGGTCACGCGCGAGCTCGAGGTTGAAGGTGTCGAATCGTTCACCAAGTCCTTCGAGACGTTGCTGGCCACGATCGCCAAGTCCTCGCGCGACATCAACGCGGGCAAGGGTCCTCGTCAGTGGTACAGCCTGGGCAAGCTTCAGCCGGCGGTTGACGCGCAGCTCGCGCGGCTTAACAAGGCGGACGCGCCGCGCCGCCTATGGGCGAAGGACTCCACTTTGTGGAGCGCCAATGCGAGCAAGCGGGAGGAGATTCGCGATCGACTTGGCTGGTTGAACGTGGCCGAGAAAATGCTGGAGCACGCCCCTGAGTTCCGTGAGCTCGCGGCGCATGGCCGCACCTACTCGGATGTGGTCCTGCTCGGCATGGGTGGCTCGAGCCTGTGCCCGGACGTACTCAGAAACACCTTCGGCACCGTCCGGGGCCATCCCCGGCTGCACGTACTGGACACCACAGACCCCGCGACCATCCTGGCCGTCCGCGCAAAGATACGGATCCAGGACTCGCTGTTCATCGTCGCGTCGAAGTCCGGCGAGACGACGGAAACCCTCTCGCATTTCGCCTACTTCTGGGACCAGGTCCGCGCTCACCGCCGGTCCGGGGCGGCGGGTGCGGGGAGGCACTTCGCCGCGATTACCGACCCGGGTACCTCGCTCGAGAAGCTTGCCGCTGAGCATAGCTTCCGGTGGATATTCGCCAACCCACCGGATATCGGCGGCCGTTATTCGGCTCTGAGCTACTTCGGCCTGGTGCCCGCGGCGTTGATGGGCGTCAACGTGAGCGAGCTGTTGGAGCGCGCGGTCGAGATGGCCGCCTCGTGCGCCGATTCGGTGCCGGCCGAGAGCAACCCGGGTGTCTGGCTCGGAGCGGTGCTTGGCCAGCTGGCCGTCGGAGGCCGCAACAAGTTGACGCTGATCGCCTCGCCGAAGGTCGCCACTTTGGGATATTGGGTCGAGCAGCTGATCGCTGAGAGCACCGGGAAGCAAGGCAAGGGGCTCGTCCCCGTAGAAGGCGAGCCGCTCGGCAAGCCGGCCGTCTACGGCGACGACAGGCTCTTCGTCTACATCCGCATGGACTCCGATCCCGTCAATCGTGCGGTACAGGCGCTGGAGAAGGCAGGGCAACCGGTGGTCACTTTGACGCTCAGGGACAAGCTCGACCTCGGTGGCGAGTTCCTTCGCTGGGAGATCGCCACTGCGATCGCAGGCTCGATCCTCGGCATCGACGCCTTCGACCAACCGAACGTGCAGGAGTCGAAGGACAACACCAAAAAGGTACTTGCGAAGTTTCAAGCCAGCGGGAAGCTGCCACCCGCCGACTCCGTGCCGGCGGCCAAGGCACGAACAGGTCTCAAATTGCTGCTCGGGCAAGCGAAGCCAAGCGCGTATTTCGCGATCATGGCGTACGCCACACGCACACCGGCGTCCGAGGCCACGATTGCGTCGATTCGAGCGACGGTGAGAGATGGCACCCAACTCGCGACCACCGCCGGGTACGGCCCGCGATTCCTCCACTCCACCGGCCAGCTCCACAAGGGCGGCCCGAAGACCGGCCTTTTCCTGCAGGTGGTCCAGGACGACACGCGCGACGTGCCGATCCCTGGCCAGCCGTTCACCTTCTCAGTTCTCAAGCAGTCCCAGTCGTTGGGCGACCTCGAGTCGCTCACCTCGCGCCGTCTGCCGGTGCTGCGCGTGACCATCGGCCGCGAACCGGCAGCTGGTTGGAAAGCGCTGGCGGCGGCGGTCAAGTCCGCAGTTAAATAAGTTGCCCTCTCCCCTCCGGGGGGAGGGTCGGGGAGAGGGGCGCAAGCCCGGCCCAGCCAAAGGAGAACGACATGGAGATGGGGATGGTTGGCCTGGGCCGCATGGGCGGCAACATGGTGCTGCGCCTGCTCAAGCGCGGTCACCGGATGATCGCCTTTGACAGGTCGGCCGACGCGATCAAAGCTCACGAGGCGCAGGGCGCCGTGGGCGCCCGCTCGCTCCAGGAGTTCGTCAAGAAGTTCGAAGGCAAGCCGCGTGTCATGTGGGTGATGGTGCCGGCGGGCGACCCGACCACGCAGACCATCAACGAGCTGGTCCAGCTGGGCGAACCGGGCGACATCATCATCGACGGCGGTAACACGAACTGGAAGCTGGCGCTGGAGGACGCCGCGCGCGTCAAGACCAAGGGCATGCACTACATGGATGCCGGCACATCGGGCGGGGTGTGGGGGCTGGCCAACGGCTACTGCCTGATGGTCGGCAGCGAGGAATCGGTTTACGAGCACTGTTTGCCGCTTCTCAAGGACCTGGCCCCCGACGATGGCGGACTGGTGCGGACGGGGCCGGAGGGATCCGGGCATTTCGTGAAGATGGTCCACAACGGCGTGGAGTACGGGTTGATGCAGGCCTATGCGGAAGGCTTCGAGATCATGAAGTTATCCAAGGCATTCCCCGGCATGGACATGCAGGCCATAGCCGAGGCCTGGCGCACCGGCAGCGTTGTGCGCTCGTGGTTGCTCGACCTCATTGCGGACGGGCTGTCCAGGGACCCGCAGCTCGCCGGTATAAGGGGTTACGTCGAGGACACTGGGGAGGGCCGCTGGACGGTTGAAGCTGCCATCGAGGAGTCGGTGCCGGCGCCGATCATCACGCACTCGCTCTTCGCGCGTTTCCGCAGCCGGATGGAGGACACGTTCGCCGACAAGATGCTGGCGATGATGAGAAACCAGTTCGGCGGGCATGCTGTAGTCACCGAAAAGAAGTGACCATCGGGGCTGCGTGTCCGCCAGCCCCCACGCGCCCGACCTGCCCCACGTCCACGACGCCGGCGCCCCGAAGGTCTGGCCGACCTCCCCGGCAAGCGGGAAGGAGGTGACGGCGCTGCCCACAAGGGCTATCGACAGGAACCCGCTCGCCGAGGGGCTTCACGATTACCGGGTTGCCGACCCGTCGTTGATGGTGATCTTCGGCGCCACGGGGGACCTCAGTGCGCGCAAGCTGCTGCCCGCCATATACAACCTTGCCAAGCAGCGCCTCCTGCCCGCGGGGTTCGCCGTCGTCGGCGCCGCCATCGACGACTTGAACGACGACGCCTTCCGGAAGCACGCAGCCGACGTCATCACCAAGTTCTCTCGTACCCAGCCCGTCGACGCCCAGGTCCTGCATTCATTCCTCGATGGCGTCTTCTACGTGAAGGTCGACTTCAGCAAGCTCGACGACTTCAAGACGCTGCAGAGGAAGGTGGACGAGCTCGACCACTCCCGGCACGTCGGCGGCAACCGCGTCTATTACTGCGCCACGCCGCCCCCGACTTACGAGACCATCACGGAGCAGCTGCAGGCGGCCGGCCTGACAAAGAGTGCCGGGTTCCATCGAATCGTGGTCGAGAAGCCGTTCGGCTCGGATCTCAAGTCGGCGCGCGAATTGAGCAAGATCCTCCAGCGCGTATTCCACGAGGACTCGGTATTTCGCATCGACCACTACCTTGGCAAGGAGACGGTCCAGAACATCCTTGCTTTCCGGTTTGCCAACTCCCTGTTCGAACCGGTGTGGAACTCGAACCTCATCGACTCGATTCAGATCACTGCCGCGGAGGAGATCGGGGTCGAGATGCGTGGCGCCTACTACGAGAGGGCAGGCGCACTGCGAGACATCGTGCAGAACCACGCGCTGCAGCTGGTGGCTCTGGTGGCGATGGAGCCACCTTTAGCTTTCGACGCGACGTCCGTGCGCGACGAGAAGGTGAAGGTGCTGCGCGCCATCCGTCCGATCCTCGACCCCGACGTCGCGAAGTCCACTGTCCGTGGCCAGTACACGAAGGGGTGGGTCCTCGGCGAAGAGGTCGTGGGGTATCGGGAGGAGCACGCGGTCGCGCCCGGTTCCCTCACGGAAACCTTCGCCGCGCTTCGGCTCTTCGTCGACAACTGGCGTTGGGCCAATGTTCCGTTTTACATTCGGGTCGGCAAGCGAATGCCCAAACGCGCGACGGAGATCCGAGTCCAGTTCAAGCGCCCGCCACACATGACCTTTGAAGCGGCCAACGAGCTGGATCCCAACGCCATCACGCTGCGCATCCAGCCTGAGGAGGGAATCTCGCTGCGGTTCGGAGCCAAGGTTCCGAGCGCGGGGGTGCGCCTGCGAAACGTGGCCATGGATTTCACCTACATGTCTTCCTTTCTCGTCGAGACGCCGGAGGCATACGAGCGCTTGCTCCTCGACTGCATGATCGGCGACCCGACGCTTTTCACCCGTGCCGATGAGGTGGAGGCGGCGTGGGCGTTCGTCGATCCCATCGAGGCGGCGTGGCGCGACGACCGGCCCCCCCTCGCCATGTACGCTGCCGGCACCTGGGGTCCGGCCGAGGCCGACAGTCTGATCCAGGCAGATGGCAGGGAGTGGCACCGGCCGTGAGTGAGACGGTCCTGCCAGAAGTAGTGTGGCGCGGCGAGGCAGTGACCATCGGTGACGTTCTCAGCGCCCTTAGCGGTATACGCCGGAAATTCGGGCTGGCGGAAGCCGGCGACGAGAAGCACCCTCACCCGCGAAACCGCGTCATGACCCTGGTCGCTGTCGCCACCAGCGCGGCTGACGAACGCCGAGCACAGCGCATCAGCATGGCGATCGCCGCCCACCACCCATCCCTGGCGATCGTCGTTTGCGAAGAGCCCAACGTCCGAAGCGGGCGCATCGACGCTTCCATCGCCACACACACTCTCAATCTTTCGTCGACTAGCCCGGCGCAGTGCGAGCTCGTCACGCTGCACGTCCGGGGCGCCGCCGGCGAGCATCTAGCAGCTCTGGTCGACCCGCTTCTCCTCAGCGGTGTACCCACGTATCTCTGGTGGCTCGACACACCGCCCTTCAGCACAAAGGAGATTCTCGACGCACTGCGCATCTGCGACGCCCTGGTCGTGGACTCGGCTCGCTTCGACCGCCCGTACCAATCCTTCCTCGGCCTGGCCGAGCTGGCTCTGAGCTCACACAGCCACCTCGGGGTCGCTGACTTCCAGTGGGCTCGCCTTGCGCCATGGCGCGAGACGATCGCCCAGTTCTTCGAGCCGAAGGACCGGCGCGCGTACATGGTAGGCATAGCCGAGCTCGGGATCGACTACGTAGGCGACGGCCGCGGCAACCGGATCGCGGCCGCGCTTCTTATCGGGTGGTTCGCTTCGGCCCTGGGCTGGAAAGTGCAACGGGCCGTCGGAGGCGCGGGCGGAGTCGTCGTCGGGCACTTTGCGTTGGACAGCGGTAGGCAGCTGGAGGTTGCGGTCAGGCCCGTGGCCAAGGCACACCTCGCCCAGGGGGAGATCAGCGCTGTCCGAATCGCCGGTGCGTCGGCCGGCAGCACGTTCCAGCTCTCAATCCAACGCGATCCCGATCGGCAGCACCGACTCACATCGGAAGTTGGCCCGACTGAGTTCCGTGAGCGCCATCATCCTGGAGGAGAGGACGACGCAGGCCTCGAGGTTGCACAACGAGAGGCCGCTCGGCATCGCGCGATGCTCTTGCGGAACATCGAGACCCTGCACCACACCGCTACAGGCGACCTTCCAGGCGAGAGCGCGCACACCCCGAGCGTGCTTCCACGCGAACGCCGCCGGGCCGACAACTCCCTGGTGCTGCTCACCATGATCGACATCGGCGGAGCGGAAACCCTCCGCCATGTTCAGCGCGTCGAGGCGGAAGACGAGGCCACGCTCCTGCTCGAGCTGTTGTCTACGGGAGCCCATGACATCGTGTATGCGCGTTCGCTGGCGACGGCAGCGGAATTGATGCGCGCACTCTGAGCGTGAGTGAGTTCACGGTCCTCGAGACGCCGGAGGACGTCGCTGCGGCCGCCGCTGCAGACATCGCCGCCGCGATTCGAAAAGGCTCGCGAACGCTGGTGCTGGCCGGGGGAACGTCGCCTCGACGGTGCTACGAGCTGCTGGCGCGGCTCGATGTCGAGTGGGGCCGCGTCACAGTCCTGTTCGGCGACGAGCGCTGCGTCCTTCCGGACCACCCCGACAGCAACTACAGGATGGCTCGCGAAGCGCTGTTGGACCAGGTCGCACCGGCGACTGTGCACCGCATCCCCGGTGAACTTGGACCTGACGAAGGGGCCGCCGAGTACGCGCGGGTCGTCGCACAGTTGGCGCCCCTGGACCTGGTGATTCTTGGAGTTGGGGAGGATGGCCACACGGCGTCCCTTTTTCCTGGGGCTGCAGCCCTGAACGCGAAGGGCTGGGCGGTCGGAGTCCGCAGCTCTCCCAAACCGCCGCCCGAGCGGGTGACGCTGACGCTTCCAGCGCTGCGCGGCGCACGCCAGGTGATCGTCCTCGCCACCGGAGCGGGCAAGGCGCAGGCGGTCGCGATGGCGAAACGTCAGGAGGTGCCATCGGGGATGATTGCGGGCGCACGATGGCTCCTGGATCGCGCGGCCGCAGGTCTCCCCCTCCCCGCATCGGGGGGAGGGTTGGGGAGAGAGGCGTAGCGAACGAGATGAATCGGTTCGAGATCGTGCCCTCGATCCTGTCCGCCGACGTCAGCCGCCTCGGCGACCAGGTGAAGGAGGCCGCAGGCGCGGGCGCCGACCGCATCCAGGTCGATGTGATGGACGGGCACTTTGTGCCGAATCTCACATTCGGCCCGCTCGTCGTCGAGGCCGTGCGTGGGGTGACCGACCTTCCAATCGAGGCACACCTGATGGTCGAGAAGCCCGAACTTTTCATCGAGGCTTTCGCCAGGGCGGGCGCGAGCCTGATCGAGGTCCAGGTCGAAGCCACGACCTCGCTGTACCGCACTGTCATGCGGATCAAAGAGCTTGGCGCCAAGGCGGGTGTGGCCATCAACCCCGCCACCTCCATCGAGTCGCTGCGAGAGATCCTTCCGTACATCTCGACGGTCAACGTCATGACCGTCGAGCCCGGATTCGGAGGTCAGAAGTTCATCGTGCACAGCCCCGAGAAGATCCGCCGCCTTCGGGCAATGTCTCCCAAGGTGGAGATTGAGGTTGACGGCGGTATCGACGCCAAGACGGCGCCGCTGGTCGTGAAGGCCGGCGCCACCGTGCTCGTCGCCGGCAGCGCCGTCTTCGGCCACAAGCTTGGCATTGCCGCTGGAATCCGAGCCATCCGCAAAGCCATTGGCTGAGCAGGATCGGGACGCGCTCAAGAGGGCGGCCGCCGAGAAGGCGCTGGAGCTCGTCCGCGACGGCATGCTGATCGGGCTCGGCAGTGGTTCGACGGCGCGGTACTTCACGGAAGGGGTCGGCCGGCTGGTCGCGGACGGGATGAAGGTCAGAGGCGTGCCCACGTCGCGCGCCACGGCTGAGCTTGCGGCCGCGAGCGGCATCCCAATCATCACCGAGCTGGTCGGTGCCATCGACCTGACGGTCGACGGTGCGGATGAGGTCGACCAAGCCTTGAACCTGATCAAGGGGCGGGGCGGGGCGCTGGCTCGCGAGAAGGTGGTCGCCGCCGCCTCCAAAAGATTCGTGGTCGTGGTCGACGCGTCCAAGGTCGTTCACAAGCTTGGAGTGGGTGTGCTGCCGATCGAGGTCCTCCCGTTCCTGTGGCGCAGGACCGCGGAGCGCCTGGCGTCTCTCGGGACGAGCTTGACCCTGCGTGGTGGGGAGGAGGCGCCCTACATCACCGACAACGGCAACCTGATCCTGCACCTGACGATCGAGGGCGGCATCACCGATGCCGCCGCTCTAGCGGCTTCGATCAAGAGCACTACAGGCGTCGTGGAGCACGGCCTGTTCATCGGAATGACGGACACGTGCATCGTCGCAGGCCCGGACGGCGCTGAGGTGGTGGGTAGGCCGCCAGCGAAAGCGGTCGCTCGTTCGACAACGCGCGAAGGGCGGTGACTCTTGCCTCCATTGCTTGATTGCTAGAGTGATCGCGGAGCGGTCGCCTAGCTCGGTCGAGGGCGCGGCACTGGAAATGCCGTAGGCCCGCAAGGGCCTCGAGGGTTCAAATCCCTCCCGCTCCGCTGCTGTGCCCCGCGTCCTCCTGTGCCGGGGGATCTGTAGCTGGCTTGGTTGAGGGACAAACCTAGGTGTTGCTCTCACGAGTGCCATGACGCTCACCGCGTGTTTGAGAGAACTCCTTTAGCCGACGCCCACCTGTTTATTGGCAACTGACCTCGCCAACCACGGCCGGATCGAATCTTGATTGGGCCTCGTTACGCCAGTCGGGATTCCAAACCTGGGCAGCCCGACGGGCCGGGGATAGACTTTCCCGCAGGCCGACCGGACGAAGCGCTTGCAGGGGAAGGTGTCGAGTGTGCGACCTGGGCAGCCGCTACAGACCGCGCCTAGCGCCCTGCGCGTCATTGTCGTGCGGACCGAATCGGCTGGGGAGTAGGACGATGGCACCAGTCGGGCGAAGAGTCGGCGTGTTGTTGGCCGTCGCAGGTGCAGCCGTTTTGTTCGCGCAACCAATGTGGGCAGCGGCGTCCGTGGTTAGAGGCGGCTCGGGAAGTGGGACCTTTGCGGAGACGAGCTTCGTTGGCACCCCCTCCGTAACCACTTCCGCGGACGGTACAACCATCTTCTCGCAGAGCACCACAGGGACCTACAGCGGGACTATTTCAGGAACATTCACCGAGGCTATTTCCGGTGTGGTCTTCGCTGATGGGACTCAAAGCTTCAGTGGCTTTGACGTGTGTGCCTGCTCCGTCGCCGGCCACTCGGGATCCTTCGTCGATCGTTTTGCGGGCTCTGGGGTCGCTCCCAATTTTGCGGGCACCTTGACCGTCATCCGTGGCTCCGGAAACGAGAGCAATCTCCACGCCACGGCCGAGTTCAGAGGGGTGGTCGCCGCAACGGGGTTGGCGAGCGGACAGTACACGATTCACTACCGCTTCCACTCCGGCTCCTAGCTGATTCGGGCTCGAAGAGGGGCGTCGAACGACCGCCCCTCTCCGTGAACCCCGATGTGCCGCGGTCGAACGTCAGGGTCAAGGTGTCACCGGCAGCGACCGCCGAAACAATCGTTTGAGTCGTGGACGGGGGCCCCGGGTACGGCACTGGCGATGGGAGCGGGGACGAAGTGAACAGCGGTGAGGGCTGTGAAGACGGAGCACCGCTGAGAGGCGTCACCGTCGCTGGTGGTTGCGCGGCAATCGGAGTCGTGGCGCCGCACGCACATAGGGGCGCCGGGGCCAAAGTGGCGACAGGTGCACGGGAGTAAAGGCGACGCATGTTGGCGGAACGCTACAGACGCCGAATCATTACGAACCCGAGCTACTGAATGAGCAGGTAGCGTGACACGGGCCAGGGCCGTAGGCGTAGCTCGGATTCCCTCTTGTCTGGGTGGTCGGGGTGTACATCTCCTGCAGCCTGGGCTCTTTCCTCTAGTGCGGCTGGAGTAGGTCGGAGATAGAGCCTTCGAACCTGGCCAGGCGCATGTGGACCTCGATCACCTCGTCAGAGCTGACAGGGTCCGTCGGGTCGATGTCGATCTGGTGCTCGGTCCACTCCGCGCCGCACTCACAGCGGTGGAAAA
>JALYYG010000120.1 GCA_030946685.1 Candidatus Dormiibacterota bacterium
CGTGCAGCTCACCCCGCGATTGCTCGACCAGCTGCGCCCACAGCCGGAACTCGAACACCTGCCCGGACGCGCTCGCCTCGTCGCGCGTCCAAGGCCCGGTCACGGTGCCGAGCTTATCGCCGGCTAAACGATTGTGGCTTCGATCGACCTCTGATGGCCTTGAATGTGGCCAATGAGCACGCGCTCGATGCGCTGCTCCACGGTCATCGTTCCTGAAGGCAGCTCGCGCGCCATGTCGAGCTTCTCGTCGGGGATGGCTCGCAGGTCCTTGACGATCTGATCGCCACTTCTCCGCATCAAGCTCAACACCTGCGCCTTCGTCGTGTCGGCGTACTCGTTGGCGTGCCTGGCGTTGATCGCCTTGAAATCGACAGGCGGCGTCGGCTTGTCCTGTAGGACAGCCTGGATCCGGCCCATGATCACGTCTTGATTCACCGCCACATGGTGCGCGATGACGCCCAGCGGCCTGGCCTCGTCCTCGTCATTGATCCGCATCCCTGGCGTGTTCCTGCCTCTCATGCGCCACTGATCGGCTGTTAGCGACTCTACCGCCTGGATGAAGCTTTCATTCGCCGCCTCGAACTGGTCAGCCAGGCGTCCAGAACGTGACGCCTTGGTTTTGGCCACGGCCCAAAGTTAGCAGCCTCGACGATGCCCTGTTAAGAACATCGTCACTGGATTTGAACTCGGTACGCTACGAACATGCGTTCGAGTACGATTCAAGCCCTCATCGCGGACCTCGAAAACGAGAACATCGAGCCGCTCACCGACACCCCAGGTGTTGGCCAGGCTCGTTTCGCCGCCGTCGGCCTCGCCACCACCGTTTCGTCCACGAGCTGGGCTGGCAGCTGAGGTGGGGTGACGCGGTCGCGATCATGGCCATCAAACCGTGGTGGATGGGACCCGACTCGATCGGCCCGTGCGGAGTAGCGCCACCCCTGGTCTCCTGAACCAAGGAGTAGCCGAGATCACCGCTGCCCGGCATCTTGAGCGATGATCAGGCGGTGCAACAACTTGATGTACCAAACGTCGAATCCGGGCCGAGGGTAATCGCCCGCCGCGTATACACGACCGGGATCTGGCTATTGCTCGCGTCGATCATCATCCAGTTCTTTCTCGCGGGACTCGGGGTACTCGCCAGCTGGGGGTTCTTCTGGTGGCACGTCAACGTGAACGGGGCGGTGGTCGGCTTGCTGCCACTGTTGCTGCTGGCGGTCGGCTGGTACGGCCGAGTGCCGCGGAACACGTTGTTGCTGACAGCAGCGGTATTCGGACTGGTGGTCCTACAGTCAGTGCTCCTCATCCCCTACCGCTCGGGAGCAACGGGGTTACTGCGCGCGGTATCGGGTCTCCACGTCGTCAACGCCTTAGCGATCTTCTGGGTCGGTTTGCGATTGCTGGAACGAGCCGAGGCACTCCGACGCGCCACGCTCTAGTAGCTCGGGTTTGCCTTCGTCCTCACGACTCCGTCCAGGACGGTCACCGCGCGCCCGCTGACGGCTACCCGTTCGCCACGCAACTCGACTCCCACCAGCCCTGACCTGGCCGACACTTGCATACCCACCAGCGAGGTGCGGCCCAGCCGCTCGGCCCAAAACCGTGCCAGGACGGCGTGTGAGCTGCCGGTTACCGGGTCCTCCGGGATGCCGGCCTTCGGCGCAAAGACGCGTGAGACGAAGGCGTACGCGTGCCCGGGGTCCGCGGCGGCGGTGACGATGACGCCAGAGGCGTCCAGGCTCGCCACTGCGGCCAGGTCCGGGCTCAGCTCCCGGACCGTGAGTTCGTCGGCGAGGAGGCCCACCAGAAAGTCGATGCCGCCGCGGCTGCGCCCAGTCCACTCCACCGGCGCCCCCAAAGCTTCGGCCATGCCCCCCACTGCATCGACCTGCACGGCGGGCGCGGCCGGGAAGTCCATCGAGAGCGAACCGTCCGGCTGACGGCTGACGGTCAGCACGCCGCTGCGCGTGGCGAACCTGATCGGGCTGCTCACGCCATCCTCCAGCAGACAGTGCGCTGAGGCAAGAGTGGCATGTCCGCAGAGATCGACCTCCATCGTTGGCGTGAACCAGCGCAGCCTGAAGTCGGCGTCAGGGAGCGCCTCCCGGATGACGAAGGCGGTCTCCGATAGGTTCATTTCCCGCGCGAGCGCGACCATCCAGTCGTCCCGCGGTGCCTGGTCCAGCACGACCACTGCCGCCGGGTTGCCGGTGAACGGCCGGTCGGTGAATGCGTCGACAGTTCGCAGTCGTAATTCGGTCATCGCATCAGGAACGCTAACCGTTGCGCCGGCAGTTGATCGCCGTCGGCTGACATCGCGCGTGAGCAGCACCGCAACGCTTCGACGAGTGGCGCCTGCGTTGCCGCCCCTCTCACCGCCTGAACGTAACCGCGCCCCGTCCGGGGGCGTTGGACACGGTGTGAGATGGCTGGCGGCGTTTTTCCTCTTGGGAGCGATGGCGTGCTCGGCAGGGACCACGGGCTCAGGCCCCAGGCCCTCGAGCGTGAGCCAGCTGCATTCCCCCTCCGCCAGCATGCTCCCGTCGGCCTCATCCACCCCCAGCGCCCAGGCTGGCGACACCTCCGGGACGCCGTCGGCATCTCCTGGCCCCTCCCCGTCCACCGGTCCGAGCCCGAGCCCGTCGGCCAGCCAGTCGCCCCAACCGACCTTCGCGGTCCTGGTCGACCTGTTTGCCGGCGGCAACTCGTACAACATCGCCCTGGTGGGCGCTGACGGCAGAGTCGTCGCCAGGACGCCGGGGGCCAAGCGGTCGTACATCGCCGACGCCATTGAGCTTCCTTACGTGAACGCATCGAGCTCGCGTGTCTACTATCTCGACGGCGATCGGAACGTTCGCTACCTCAAGGCGGACGGCACCACGGGCCAGGCGGCGTCGCTGCCGGGCAGCGCCCAGGTCCACGCCGCCTTCGCAGTCACCCCGGACGACTCCCGGATCGCCGTGGCGCTGCTCGACTACTCGGTCAATCCGGTTGCGCTCACGTTGTACGTCGAGGACTTAGGCGGCGCTCACCATTCTGTGATCTACACGTCGAACAACCATTACATCTGGCCGGTCGCCTGGCACTCGGGTCAGTTGGTGGTGGCCTATCTCGGCCCCAACGCAGTCCCGTTCAAGAGCAAGACCATCCTCTACTCGAACCGTGATCTGACGAGTTACCCGTACGGGCCGAGCCCCTACGGAGGGATCAACTTCCATGTGATCAACCCGGTCACGGCCGTGCGCGAGGCCATCATCAGCGGAGGCGGCGCGAGCGGACTGCTCAGCAAAGCCGGTACGGCGGTCGTGCAGGGCGATGCGGACGACTGGAACGGCAATTGGATCAACTGGAACTCCCCGCATGACTACGGGTCCTTCAGCGCGGCGGGTTCCCTGTCACCCAATGGGCACATGATCGCCGCTTGCTGCCCGCAGCCGGGGGCGAGCGGACAGCTCGTCATCTGGTCGCCGGGCGATCAGACCCGCGCTCTCCCCGTCAACGTCACGTCGATCGACTGGGTGGGGTGGCTTGACGACAGCCACCTGGTCACCGGTTTCTATCAGAGCGGGGATGGCTCACCGAGCGTGGTCGACCTGAGCTCAAACGCTGTGACGGCGGTCGATGCGCATGGAATCGTGGCCGCGATCTTCCCGAGCAACCTCGAACCCTGACCTGACCGGCAGCGGCGTTTAGCTCCTTAGTGCGCCGCCACCACCGCTGCCGAAGCTCCGGCGGCCGCGGCGGAGTCGCGGCCGAACAGGATCAGCAGATACCACCCCAGCACCACGAGCAGCGACAGCTCCGGGTAAGGAACAGCGGCGGCTTCGATGTCTACCTGCCCTTCTGTCTTCAGGAGGCCTGCGTGACTCTTGAAGTGCACGAGCGGCGACTGCGACGCCACGTCCGACCAGTCCCATTGCGAGTGCCAGAAGTTGGCCGCGCCGAAGCGCAAGAGCCGACCTTGTGAAAGCTCCAGGCTGCCGCCGCCCGACCAGGCGGGCTTGAAGAGCGCCACATTGTCGTCTGAATCAGCCACCCGAACCGTGACGTGCGGGTGCCAGAACCCCTCGCGCTTGAACGTCCACCGCTGCTCGCCGGCCTCGCCGTTCGCCAGCGACGACCGCTCGAACTGGAGCGTCGCCACCACATCGTCCGACGCGCGAAGCTCGAAAGCCTGCTTCATTCGAGCTGGCTGAACCCACACCAGCTCCTGGTCCGCGAACCCGGAGATCGCGCGCACGATGCCTAGTCTCGCACCACTCGGTAGGTGACAAAAGGCCGGCCACGCTGACGGTGCACGGCTCGGGCCTACTCGAGTCCGCCGCTGCCTCCGAAAAACCTAGGCCTTTACTTTGCTTCCCTGGATGATTACCACTGGAATCGGTGTAGGCGGTCGGTCAACGGCCAACCCGTTTGCCTGGAGAACGGGGAGGACCCGCGGCATGTCGCTCGCCCAAGCCTCCTCTGACTCCCACACCTGGAAGCTCTCGACTCCGTCGCCGTCTCCATAGCTCACGTGGATCAACAGCGCCGGCGGCGCTGTTGGACCCAACGCAGCGCTGAGCTTGGCGTGCTGCTCTTTCGTGACCTTTGGAAGCCGGATCAAAATCGCCATGCAACCCTCCTTAGCACTGCTTGTGCAGACGGCGAGTATAGGCCCGCTCCTATGTCGACCGCCCCAGCCTCTGGCCACAGATTAGTTCAGCGGCGCGCAGATAGACGCTCACGCACGTTTCGAGTGAAACGAGGTCGATCCACTCCACGTCCGCATGCGCTCCCTCTCCCATTGGGCCGAACGCGACAGTCGGCACTCGCGCCGCATTGAGCAGCGCCATATCCATCCAGTACGCGACCCCGACGACCTCGGGCTGCCTACCGAGGCTCTCGGTCGCAGCGCGCTCCACAGCCTCCGTCACGAAGCTGTCCGCTCCCAGCTGCGACGGCGACCGCTCCAGCACCAAGCTCGCCGACGCAACAAGCTGCGGATCGTCCCGTCGAGCCGTGGCGATCAAGTCCTCGATCTCACCGAGAGAGCTGAGGCCATCCTCACCTGGCACGGTCCGCCGCTCCAACTTCGCCACGCATCGCGCGGGATACGTGCTCCACTCCTGTCCGCCCGCGATCGTCGAGGCATGGATCGATCCCGTGCCCAGCAGCGGATGGCCGCGCCCGCCGCGCAGTCGCCGGTCCAGGTCCGCAACTCCCGTGAGGACCCGCCCCATCCGCGCCACCGCATCCACCCCGACGTCCGGACGCGAGCCGTGGGCGGCCACGCCCAGCGTCTCCACCTCCAGCCAGACGAAGCCCTTGTGCGCCAGGCAAAGTCGCAGCTCGGTCGGCTCGGTCACGATCGCAGCATCCGCCTCACGCATCTGCAGGACCGCGGCGGTGCCGACGCTTGCCACCTCCTCATCGGCGACCGCTGTGATGATGAGGTCCCCCCGGAGATCGAGCTTCCTCGCTTCCCGAGCCACGATCATGATCGCGGCCAGGCTGCCTTTCATGTCATACGCCCCGCGCCCGTAGACCCGACCGTCCTTCACGACCGGCACAAATGCATCGGCCATGCCGCCCGCGCCGACGGTATCCATGTGGGCGTTCAACATCAGGCTGCGTCCACCACCGGAGCCCGCCACCACGCCGACCACGCTCTTCCGGCCCGGCACCGGCTCGACGATGCGAACCGAAAGGCCGTGGCCGGCGAGCCACGAAGCAACAAAGTCGGCAATGTTCGCTTCGCCCCGCCCGGTCGCGACCAGGTCCGGGTTGACCGACTCGATCGCCACCAGCCGGCAAACGAGCTCCTCAAGGTCGTCCGACAAAGCCATGTCGCGCGATTCTAGGCCTGAGTGGAGGAAGTCCCACAAAAAAGACGAGGGCCCTGGTGGGGAGCCCTCGCCGCTTCGACGCGGGTGGCGACTAGCCGTCGCTCCCTTCGTCTTCTGCGCTCGACCTCGCGAACCACGCCCCGTTCGGACCGATCACGAATACGATCGGGTTGTTGCACGGGTGCGGCAGGGCGACCATGCCATCGATGGTCGAATCCCCCGCCATATTCGCCAGGAATTGCGCCGTGCTGACGTTGACGATGACGTGGCCAGTAGTCACGCAGCTCACGACGGCGCCGAACGTCGGAGCCGGATTGGTGCCGTTGAACGGCGCCACCGGAATGACCAGGCCTTTGACCCGTACCGTGACCTCACCGGTCCGGTCCACCTCGCCGCGGCCGGACGCGATCACCCACGGAAGGCCGCCGCCGGTGATACCGCGATTGTTGACCGTCCCGACCGCAGCGCCATGGACCCCGACCATCGAGCCGAACTGCAAAACGCCATTTCTCTCGCTGGCCAGGGCGGTGGTGCTACCCGCGGCGATCAAGCCCAGCACGCCCAACGCAGCCACCGTCAGTTTCCCGAAATGTGCCATGACCAATGCCTCCTGAACGCTGCAGCCACGCGAGCCCCAGACGCGGAGTCCGCCTACGCCTCCCGATACCGAGCGGGGTTACCCACAGAAATTCACTACTGCGCCCTAAGCTGGCGACGATGAACACGCCGCGCATGATTTTCCGGCTGGCCTACCTGCTTGGGTTGAAGCCCTGGGACACGGGCGTGACCCCACCCCAGCTGGTCGATTGGGTCGAGGGACCCAAGGCCCTGCCTCCGGGCAGTGCCCTCGACATCGGGTGCGGCACCGGGACGAACTGCCAGTACCTGCTGGACCACAAGTGGCAGGTCACGGGCGTCGACTTCGTTCCGCGCGCCCTGAAGGCCGCAAAACGTACGGCGCCCGGCGCGACCCTGGTGATCGGCGACGTCACCAGGCTGACCGACCTCGGCGTGTCAGGCCCATTCGACCTGATGCTGGATCTCGGCTGCTTCCATTCGATCCCCGACCAACGCCGCGACGCTTACGTCCGCGAAACCGCCAAGGTCGCCGCGCCAGGCGCGACCTTTCTGCTCTTCGCGTTCGGCGAGAGGGGGCCGGGTGGGATCCAGGCGCCTGAGGCCGAGATCCGCCGGCGCTTCGGCGCCGATTTCGACGTCGCCGAGGTCAAGGCTGGCGCATCGTTCGGAAAGCAAACCTGGTACCGGATGATCCGCAAGTCCGCGTGAGCATCCTTATCCGCCCACCAGGCGGATCGTCCACAGGTCCTTCGCAAGCCCGGGCTGGATGAGGTACGTGTACGGCAGGGTGAAGTACCCGCCGATGCCCCACGCGGTCCCCCACGAGTTGCGCACCAGGAACGTCTGGCTCGCCTCGTCGTAGCCCACCGCCATCACGGCGTGGCCACCCAGCGCACGCTCCATCGGCCCCGGCATCGGAGCGTGTCCCGTCTGCGCGACCGCATGCGATTCGAAGCTCTCATAAACGGTGAACCCGAAGATGAACGGATAGCCGGAGGCAAGGCAGCCCTTCATCTGGTTCAGGTCCTGGATAAGGCTCTGATAAGAAACCGCACGATCCGTCTCCGCATCCTCGTACGCCTTGGCGGGCGGCTTCTCGGCGAACTTCGAGATGACGTACGGCCACTCGGCTTCCGGGCAGACTCCCAGGCTCGCCACCGACTTGATGCCGTCGCGCAGCATCGCGCCGCTGTCGAAGCTGACAGTCCCTTCGATGACTCGTTCGTTGTAGTAGATGAAGAGCCGGGAAGGCACGAAGTCCGGAAGTTTCTGCTTCATCCGGTCGAACTCGATGGCCCCGGCGATCGCGTTGGCTGTACAGCTTCCAAGCTCGCCCTGGTTGTAGACGCCGGGACAGTGCGCTCGAAGATCCGTATACGGCGGCAGGTCGCTCAGAAACCCGGGCGGAGCGGCATACAGATGGTCGCGGTCGTCGGGAAGGTCCGGGATCCATCCGTACCTCGCAATCTGCCTGGGCTCAGTCATTGCGTTTCACAAGTAGGCCCAGTCCTTGACGCTGGGTGAGTCGCCTATGTAGGCCTCGACGCCGTTCGGCAGCCTGTGCCCTTCCAACACGATCGCTGTCGCCCTCGTGTGACCTTCGAGCAGGCTGACCCCGCCGTCTGGCAGCCGGAGGCAGATCAGCTCCGACAGAAACGGCGCGGGCTCGGCGTGGCAGATGGTGCTGGCGAGGGAGAGGATGTGCATGTTCGTGTCGTCCCCGGAGAACACGCGCGCCGCGTTCGCGGCGCCCTCCGCCACTTTGCGAGTCGCGGGCGCCAGCGTCGTCCACGTCGCATTCCGGTTGGAGTAGAGCATCGCTGCCACGTCCGCGATCGCCGCTCGGACCCGCCGCCACTTGATGTCGTCATCGAGGCCGGCGAAGATCAACGCCCCCCGCCCAAAACCGTGCGCGGAGGCGATGATCAGGCGCCGCTCGGCATTGTGCTCGGCGTTGTCCAGGTCCGGGTTGCGCGCCAGCGTGAGGCCACGCGCGAGGTGTGAGGGCTGCGGCGGATCGCCGATGAGGTAGCTCTGAAAGGGCGGGGACGCGATCTCGGCCTGCAGCCAAGCGAGGATCACCTGGTCGTCGGAGGCGGGCCCCAAGTCATCCATCGAATGCCGCAACAGAGTAGGGCAGTGTGGCCTGGTCGGCTTCTCGGGCCTTGCTTGCCCCAAACTTATGCCTCGATGAGCGCAGCGCACAAGTGGGTCTACCACTTCACCGAAGGGTCCGCCAAAATGCGCGACCTCCTCGGCGGCAAGGGCGCTGGCGCCGCCGAGATGACGCGCGCGGGCATGCCGGTTCCGCCCGGCTTCACGATCACCACCGAGGCCTGCCGCGAGTACTACGCCCGTGGCCGCAAGTTCCCGGACGGGCTCTGGGACCAGGTGACGAAGTCATTGGTCGTGCTCGAGAAGCGGGCCGGCAAGCGCTTCGGCGACGCTCGCAACCCTCTTCTCGTCAGCGTCCGATCGGGAGCCAAGTTCTCGATGCCCGGCATGATGGACACGGTCCTGAACCTCGGCCTCAACGAGGCGACCGTGCGCGGCCTGGCGAGGCTCACGAAAAACGAACGCTTCGCCCTCGACGCGCGGCGCCGGTTCATCCAGATGTTCGGCAAGACTGTCAAGGGGATCGACGGCGACCGCTTCGAGCACGCGCTGCAGGAGGCCAAGAAGCGCGGCGGGGTCAAAACCGACCCCGAGCTCACCGCCGCGCAGCTGCGCACTGTCGTGGAGCGCTTCCTCGCCATATATAAGGACGCGACCCATCACCAGTTTCCATCCGACCCGGTGGAGCAGCTGCGCGAGGCGATCGAGGCGGTCTTCCGTTCGTGGAACACCGAACGCGCAAAGACTTACCGGCGAATGGAGCGAATCCCGGACGACCTCGGGACCGCGGTCAACGTGCAGATGATGGTCTTCGGCAACATGGGCCGGACCTCGGGCACGGGCGTCGCCTTCACGAGGAACCCCATCACCGGAAAGAAGGAGCTCTACGGCGACTATCTAGTCAACGCGCAAGGCGAGGACGTGGTGGCGGGCGTTCGAGACACGGAGCCGATCAAGGCGCTGAAGCGCCGTCTGCCGAAGGTCTACGCCCAGTTCGTCGGCTACGCCGCCAAGCTGGAGAAGCACTATCGCGACGTGCAGGACCTCGAGTTCACAGTCGAGCGCGGCAAGCTGTACATGCTCCAGACGCGCTCCGCCAAACGCACCGGCGAGGCGGCGGTGAACATCGCTGTCGACATGGTCGGCGAGAAGCTCATCAACAGGAAGGAAGCCGTCGCTCGCGTCGAGCCGCGCCAGCTCGAGCAGCTGCTGTTCCCGCGTGTCGATCCGTCGGGCAAGGCGCAGCCGCTGACCCGCGGGGTGCCGGCGTCGCCAGGCGCAGCCACGGGCCAGGCCGTCTTCGACGCCGACACCGCGGCGGAATGGGGCAAGAAGGGCAAGGCAGTGATCCTGGTTCGCGTCGAGACCAACCCGAACGACGTGCACGGCATGGTCGAGGCCAAGGGCATCCTCACCCAGACAGGCGGCACCGCCAGCCACGCCGCGCTGGTCGCGCGCGGGATGGGCCGCCCCTGCATCGTCGGCGCCAGCCAGGTCAACGTGAACCTGAGGGCTCGCACGTTCACCGTCGACGGCACCACGGTCAAGGAAGGTGACGAGATCACCATCGACGGCATCACGGGCGACGTCTACCTGGGCAGCGTGCCCACGATCGAAGCCAAGCCGCTGAGCAAGCACCGCTCGGCCAACGCCATCCTCGGCTGGGCCGACGGGTTCCGCCGCCTCGAGGTCTGGGCCAACGCCGACTACCCCCGCGACGCCAACAAGGCGCGCGAGAACGGCGCGCAAGGGGTGGGGCTGTGCCGCACTGAGCACATGTTCATGGAGCAGGACAGGCTCCCGATCGTGCAGGCGATGATCATGGCGACCACGACCGAGGACCGGGAGGAGCACCTTGCCAAGCTGCTGCCGATCCAGCGCGGCGACTTCAAAGGCATCCTGAGCGAGATGGCCGGGCTGCCTGTCGTGATCAGGCTCATCGACCCGCCGCTGCACGAGTTCCTGCCGAACATGGAGGACCTCATCCGCGAGACGGCGACGCTCAGGGCGACCGGCAAGACGCCGAGCCGGCTCAAGAGGCTCGAGAAGGTCCTGGCCAGGGTCGAGGAGCTGCACGAGGCGAACCCGATGCTCGGGCTGCGCGGCGTCCGGCTGTCGATCCTCTTCCCGGAGATCACCCGCATGCAGGTGCGGGCGATCATGGAGGCCGCGTGCGACCTTCGCAAGAAGAAGGTGGACGCAAGGCCCGAGATCATGATCCCGCTGGTGGGAACGCTTGCCGAGCTGCACGTGGTGCACACCGAGCTCATGGCCGTGGTCCAGCAGGTGCAGAAGGAAAAAGACGTGCGCGTGCCGCACAAGTTCGGCACGATGATCGAGATCCCGCGGGCGGCGCTGAACGCCGGGGAGATCGCAACCGAGGCGGAGTTTTTCTCGTTCGGGACGAACGACCTCACGCAGATGACGTTCGGTTACTCACGGGATGACGCCGAGCGCCACTTCATCGTCAAATACCTCGAGCGCAAGATCCTTCCGCGGAACCCATTCGAGACGATCGACGAGGCCGGTGTGGGCCGGCTCATGGCGATCGCGGTGGCCGAGGGTCGCAAGACGCGGCCGAAGCTGGAGGTCGGCATCTGCGGCGAGCATGGCGGCGACCCCGAGTCGATCCACCTGTGCCACAAGCTGGGCCTTGACTACGTCTCGTGCAGCCCATTCCGAGTCCCAGTCGCCCGCCTGGCGGCGGCGCAAGCGGCGATCGGCGAAGGCACTGGCACCAATTAGGCGCCTGAATGGCCAGCACGCTCAATCCACCAGGGCTGGCACGATTCAAGGAGCTGTTTTCCGGCGAGGTAGTGCTTCCGGGCGACGCTTCCTACGACAAGGCTCGGCTGGTGTGGAACGCGATCGCCGACCGTAGGCCGGCGCTGATTGCTCGCTGCTCATCGGTCGACGACGTGGTCAGCGCGATCAGGTACGCGCGCGAGCAGGACCTACCGGTCGCGGTGCGGGGAGGTGGACACAGCGTTGCCGGATTCGCGACGTGCGATGACGGAATGGTGATCGATCTGTCACGCATGCGCGAAGTTGCGGTGGATCCGGCGCGACGGCGGGCCCGTGCTGAAGGTGGAGCGCATCTCTCGCAGCTCGACCAGACGGCTCAAGTGCATGGACTGGTCTGCCCAGTGGGCGTGGTCGGCCACACGGGCGTCGCGGGCCTCACCCTTGGCGGCGGGATGGGCCGGTTGCAGCGCAAGTTCGGCCTGACGATAGACAACTTGATACGAGTCGACCTCGTCACCGCTGAAGGAGAACGGATTCGCGCGAGCGAAGAGGAAAACGGGGACCTGTTCTGGGGCCTCCGCGGCGCCGGCGCCAACTTCGGCGTCGCCACATCCTTCGAATTCCGGCTGCACCCCATGGACGCGACGATCTTTCAGGGTTTTTGCGCGTACCCGATCGAGCGAAGCCAGGAGCTGGTGGCGCTCGTGCGCGAGTTCGTTGCGACACACGACGAAGTCCACGTCGCGATCGCCTTCACGCGGGCCGGCGCCGAGTCCCCCTTCCCACCGGAAGTGGCCGGTCGCCCGGTGATCATGGTCGGCATCACGCACACCGGCAGCGTCGAGGAGGCGGAAGGCGATCTGCGTGTCTTCCGAGACCTGGGTTCGCTGGTGGACACATTTGGGCCTAAGCCATATCTGGCGGTGCAGGCGATGGCCGACGAGGCGATGGCGTGGGGCAATCGGTTCTACACAAAGTCGGGCTTTCTGGCGGACTTCAGTGAAGGCGTGGTTGACGTTTGCGCGGCCGAAGTCGAAAGCGTCCCGCCGGGCGCCGAGATCTCGCTGTGGGCACAAGGAGGTGCGGTGGGTCGAGTTTCGAACGACGCAATGGCCTTCACCGGTCGAGATGCCCCGTTCAACATCTCGGCCGAACTTTTCTGGACCGACCGAGCGCAGGACGAAGAGCGGATGGCGTGGGGTCGGGGTGCGATGGCCGCAATCAAGCCGTTCATGACGACGGGCCGCTACGTCAATGACGTGGTGGAGGCGGGCACCGACGGCGCGCAGATCTATGGCCAGGCGAAATACGACCGGCTGGTGGGACTGAAGCGAAAGTACGACCCGGACAACTTTTTCCGCCTGAACCAGAACATCCGGCCGTAGGGGCTGACCGAACCTCAAGAAAACTTGAGGAAACGGTGAGGCTACGATGAGAATCGGCGCATGAGCGCGTCCACGCGTGCTATGGCCTGGACGGCGGCAGCCGTCGGGCCTGGGGCGCGAGTCGTCAGGTCAGCGCCCATCGCCGGAGGGATGACGGGAGCGGTGATCGGCCTCGAAGTGGCGGACGGCGACGGCCGGATGCACCGCCTCGTCCTGAAACTGTACAAGCTGGATCCCGAAGAGCCTGACTCGCCAAAGCGTGAGGCGCACATCCTCGACCTGCTGCGCGGGTCAGGCCTGACAGCGCCCCAGGTCATCGCCATCGACCCGGAGGGCGTGGAGTGCGAGATGCCGGCGTTGCTGATGACGAGGCTTCCGGGCAAACCAAGGGTCTGGCCGCGCGACGTCAGATCATGGATTGTCGACCTTGCGACGTGCGCCGCCCGCATCCACGCGACCCCAGTCGAGCCTGGGGCGCTACCGCTGTACCGCCGCTACGAGTGGCACAAGCCCCTGGCACCGCCCGCCTGGTCCAGAAAGCCTGCGCTGTGGGAGAAGGCGATCGAGGCGTATCGAGGGCCGGCGCCCGACCACAAACCGGCGTTCATACACAGGGACTACCACGCAGGCAACGTCCTGTGGAGCAATCGCAAGGTCCAGGGAATCGTCGACTGGCTCCATGGCTGCTGGGGCCCACCAGGCCAAGACCTCGCCCACTGCCGGTTGAACCTCTGGCTCAACCAGGGGCCGGCCGCCGCCGATGGGTTGGTCGCTGCCTACCATCGGGCGGCGCCCAGCGCCCCGTCCTACGACCCCTACTGGGACCTCGACGAAGCCATTGGCAACCACGACCCGGCTACGCCTCCCGGCAGCGCCCGACGCTACGAGTCTTTCGTAGCCGCTGCCGTGACGAAGCTCTGACCGCCCGACAATAGAGGTATGCCCCAGCCGTCGACGGATGACGCCTTTGCCGAGATCAAAGCCAAGGTCGACCTGGTCAAGGTCGTCCAGGAGCATGTCCGTCTGACCAAGCGCAACAAGGACCTGTGGGGCCTGTGCCCCTTCCACCAGGAGGACAGCCCGAGCTTCAAGGTCAACCCCCAGCTTCAGTCCTGGTATTGCTTCGGGTGCGAGCGCTCCGGCGATGTCTTCACCTTCGTGGAGCTCATCGAGAAGACAGACAAGCGCGGCGCCCTGCAGATGCTGGCCGAACGGGCGGGGGTGGAGCTCAGGAAGCTGAGCCCCGAGCAGAAGGAGCGTTCAGACTCGCGTCGCCGGCTCCTCGCGATGCTCAAGCTTGCCGCCCAGTACTACGAGTACGTGCTCTGGTCGACGCCGGCGGGTGAGGTCGGCCGGCGCCTCCTTGCCGATCGCGACGTGGGTGAGGAGACGGCGCGGCGGTTCCAGCTCGGGTATGCTCCCGCCGGCCGCGGCTTCGCCGAATACCTCCGGGCAAAGAAGCGCTCGCTCGCCGACGCGCAGGACGCGGGCCTGACGCGACGTGATGGGAGCGACTTCTTCGCACAGCGCCTGGTCATACCCATCCGCGACGAGCGCGGCCAGCCGCTGGCCTTCACGGCGCGGACAGTCAGGGTGGACGAGCCGCGCAAGTACATCAACTCGCCCGAGACCCCCGCCTACATAAAGGGACGAGTGATCTTCGGCCTCGACCTCGCGAAGGACGAGATCGCCCGCCGCGGTCACGCCGTCTTGATGGAAGGCCAGTTCGACGTCATCACAGCGCACCAGTTCGGCGTTCAGAACGCCGTCGCGAGCTCCGGCACGGCGCTCACCGACGACCAGGTGCGCCTGCTCAAGCGATTCACCGACGAGGTGCTGCTGGTGTTCGACTCGGATCGGGCCGGGCGCAGCGCCGCCTTCAAGGCGGTGGAGCTGGCGGCCGCCCACCAGATGCGCACGCGAGTCGCCACCATCACCGGCGCCAAGGACCCTGACGAGTTCCTGAGGGCGGCCGGACCGGAGGCGGCGAAGAGCTGGGAGGAGCTCGCCGTCGGCGCGCCGTCGGGCTGGGAGTTCTGGATTAAGGACGCGCTGACGGGCTTGAACACGGGCAACCCGAATCACCTCGAGCAGGCGGCTTCGCGTGCCCGCGAGGTGCTCGAACGGATCCCCGACCCGGCCGTCCGGGAGAGCTACCGCGAGCGGGCGGCTGGTTGGATAGGCGTCCAACCCCATCTATTGAGTTCCCTCTCCCCTTCGGTGAGCGATCAGTACGGCTCATCCTCCTCGAGCCTGCGCGCAGGGGCGAAAGCTGGCAAAAACGGTTTGGCGGCACGCTCGGCGGGGAAGAAAGTCACCGTAGCCAGATATCTGGTGCAGCTGCTTGCGGTCCGGCCAGTGGCCTTCGAGCGCGTGCGAACAAAGATCACGGCTGACGAGTTGGACGAAGAGGACCGAGGTGTGTACCTGCGAATGTTGGAGACTTATGAGCGCGGCGGTGTGTCCGGGCTCGAGAGCGAGCTGGCGGACTATCCCGCGGAGGAACAGGATCTGATCAGGAGAGCGTGGGCGGCTCCGCCGCCGAGTGTGGACGACGATGTCGCGGTGGAGCTGGCGGAAAGGATCCGGCTCGAACGCATGAAGAGCCGTCACAGTGCAATAATCCGCGAGCTTTCAGAGGCGGAACGGGGGCGGGAATCGGAGAGTGTGGCGCGGCTTGAAGCAGAGGCCAGAGAGCTCGGCCACGCCATCAGTGATCTGGAAAGGAGAATGGCATCATCGCGCGAGTAGCTAAGCCGCCGACAAAGGGGACCAGGGCGGGCAAGGCGGTTGAGAAGCCAGAGCACAAGTTCGAAGACGAGCTGATGGCCGTGGCCGAGCAGCTCATCGTCAAGGGCAAGGAGCAGGGCTACCTGACGCCGGACGACATCCTCCAGGGCTTCCCAGAGATCGACGCCGAACCGGACCAGATCTTCCGCATTTTCGCGGCCTTCAAAGAGATCGGCATCGAGGTCACCGATGGCGAGAAGGACTTCGAAGAGGTGGAGCAGATCGACGACGAGATGCTCCTCGATATCGAGATGATGGACTCGGTCTCGCTCGACGACCCGGTGCGCATGTACCTCAAGGAGATCGGGCGCGTGAGCCTGCTCACGGCGAACGACGAGGTCGAGCTGGCGCAGGCGATCGAGGCCAAGCCGCTGCACGACGCCCTCAAGGCGCTGAACGTGGTCGAGGAGATCGACAGCCGCCAGCGCTCAGTCGAGGAGATGCTGCCGGACGTCATCGAGCGCCTGGCGACTGTCAAGCGCAAGGGCCAGCAGGCGCACATCGCGCAGGAGCTCCTGGGGCTGGCCGACATGGCCAAGCTGCAGAACCTCCTCGACGCGGCTGCCGCCGAGCGCAAGCGCCAGGCCAACGGGACCGCCCGGCCTCGCGTCCGAGCAGAGGCGATGGAGTCGTACAGGATCGCGCGGTACCGGCTGACCGAGAGGTACGAGCGCGCCTATGAGGCGAAGCAGCGGCTGACGGAGGCCAACCTGCGTCTGGTGGTGTCGATCGCCAAGAAGTACATAGGCCGCGGGATGTCGTTCCTCGACCTCATCCAGGAAGGCAACATGGGCCTGATCCGCGCGGTCGAGAAGTTCGACTACCACAAGGGCTACAAGTTCTCGACCTACGCTACGTGGTGGATCCGGCAGGCCATCACGCGCGCCATCGCCGACCAGGCACGCACGATCCGCATCCCCGTCCACATGGTGGAGACGATCAACAAGCTGGTCCGCGTCTCGCGGCGCCTGCTCCAGGAGCTTGGGCGAGAGCCGAGCGACGAGGAGATCGGCGAAGAGATGGGGATCACGCCGGAGAAGGTCCGCGAGATCGTGAAGGTGTCGCAGGACCCCGTCTCGCTGGAGACGCCGATCGGCGAGGAGGAGGACTCCCACCTCGGGGACTTCGTCGAGGACCGGGAGGCGGTTTCACCGTCGGACGCGGCGTC
>JALYYG010000183.1 GCA_030946685.1 Candidatus Dormiibacterota bacterium
GTTCAGGCTTTGTGCCAGGGTGGCGCTCGGCGTCACCTTCTGGAGCGCCTCCTGCCCGGCGACGTTCCGCGCCACCCGCTGCAGGTCATCGACGGAAAAGACCCGACGCTCCTTCAGCTTGGCGACCTCGGCCGGCGTGAAGCCGAGGCTCTCCAGGGGTTGGGTCGTGCTGGCCGGCTGGGCCTGGACGACCGGGGGCACCGGCCTCAGCTTGATCCGCAGCGACGAGCCGTTATGGCCGTCCTGGTCCACGGTGACCATCGCCTGGCCGAGGTCATCGACCCGCATCTTCACCGGGATACTGACCTCCATCTCATCGATCACGTACGATCCCAGCGCACTCGTGTAGCGGGCCAGCTCGCCCTGGATCTTGCCCACCGCGGAGGCGATGCTCTCCCCCAGCTCGTGCAGTACCACTTCCGATGAGGCTGGTGGTGACGCCGCCGGTGCGGGAGCTGGGACCGGAGCCGGCCGCGGTGGGACCGGGACGGGCTCGACCGGGGTCGGCACTCGCTAGTCCTCCCCAAGGGGACTCAACCGGTACCGGATGCTGACCGCCAGCTGTGCCTGCGCTCCACGGCTGGGCGTCAGCCAGAGGCTGGTGGTCTGGGCCACCCCGGACTTCGGCGTACACGCGAGGGGAATCGGGAACGCCAGCCGGCACCACGCCACCGACCAGGCGTGTGGCGGGATCCCATCCTCGTCCCAATCCGTCATCCGGGCGCGCGCGTCGTCGTCCAGCATCTGCTGGGCCTCGACCAGTCCCCTGGTCGTGCTGGCAAAGAATTCCTGCATGGCCACCGGCTCCGGCTGGCCGACCGTGGTCATTTGGGCTGCGGCACCTCCAGGTGGTAACTGGCGTCCTTGGGCGGCACGAAGTACTTCGACAGCCGGCGCTCGGCCCGCAGCGCCTCTTCGAATCGGCAGCGGTTGGCAATCGAGCGTGGGGACAGGTCGAAGGTGTTCAGCACCTTCGGATCGGCTTCGTGGTGGGACACGTTGATCGGCCCCTGCTTGTTGATCTCATCGACCATATCCGCGACGATGTGCTGCGCTCGCTCGTCCTTCGGTTCCCCATCGTGCTCCTTCTTCGACTTCGCATAGCGGCGAATCACGGCCTTGCCCGCGGCGGCGTAGAGCGCCATCTCGTGGTCGACGCCGAGGTGCTCGACGTTAGTGAACATCGCCCAGGCGTCCTGCTCCGGCGTGCGAAAGGTGCTCGTGACGGTCGTACTGGTCAACCCGGAGGACTTGAGCAGGTCGGTCAGCACGTCGCGGGTGTAGTCGGAGAAGGCGTCTAGCTTGGCGTTGGGGCCGAAGTCGATCTTGATCGACCGCGTCGTCGGCACGCGACTCGCGGCGCTGGGCGGCTGCCGGGCGCTGTCCCCGAGCAGCTGGTCCAGTCCCACGGATGGCGGCACCGGGTGGTCGTTCAGGACCGCGACCGCATCGTTGAAGAACCGGACGAACCGGTCCACATACCGCCCGGTGCCGGGTGGCTCGCCACGGAGCTTCCAGCGGTTCTGCCTGGCGTTCTCATAGGCGATCGTTCCCACGTTCCATTGCGCCGCGACCAGCGGTGGATCGAAGCTGGTCTGTCGCCATTGGTCGGCCAGCACGGCGGCGGTGGCGACGATCGCGTTACAGCCGTGGATCAGCCACCAGCGGTCGAAGCTGAGCTGCATGACCTCCCTCGCCGCAGCGAGGTCGAGCCCGGTCACGCCGATGTGCACCTTGTCGGGGGTCTTCTCATCCGAGGTATAGCCGCGGTCGGTGCGAACCGCCCCTTCCTCGCCGCCTGACTCGGTGCAGATCAGGCCGAGGATGAGCGCGCACGGCACACGGCGGTCGCGTGCCGTGCTATTGATCTCGGTGGCGAACGCCTCCCAGACCCGGATCGCCGTGGTTGGCTCGCCGCGCGTGCGCTCCACCCCGCTGTCCTTGATCTCGACGCCCGCGGGAGTCAGGCGCCAGTTGACGCCATCCGGGAAGGGCGAGTGCCAGTCCGTCAGGGCCACGGCTCAGAGCTGCACCCCGAGCGTCTGGGTGACGAGGCCAAAGGAGACCGTCGCGATCGCGGATAGGACTTTGTTCTTGTCGTAGGCCGGTCCCTCGCGCTTGAGCAGGATCCAGACGTCGCCCTTGGTGTTCGTCGTCATCCCACTGTCGGTCCCGCCGGCGGGATCCGCAATGGTCGAGTAGGTGATCAAGGGCTCACTGAGGCGGAAGTCGATCGGCTTGCCGGTGTTGGGCGTCCCGTCCGTCTTGTTCAGGTGACACTGGATGATCATCGACTGGCCGACCACCTTCGCCACGGCCGGCGGCGCCGGAGGCGGGGTCTCCAGCATGTCGCTCTTGTTGTTGATCGTCATCCGCAGCTGGGGGCCCTTCTGGATGATGAGCGGCTTCGGAAGTCCGACGTCCGGCCGTGGTTCCAGGGTCGCCTCCAGGTGCATCTGGCCGGCCGCAGTGCTCTGGCTTGTCGAAAAGCCACCGGATCTCGACTGGTTGGAGAAGCCACCTTGCGCGAATCCGCTGACCCCGAAGCCAAACATGCTGGCATTGCCCCGGATTCCCGAGCTGAAGTTGTCCGAGTGACTCTGGATGTTGAAGCCGTTCTCGCTGTTGAACTGCGACACCTGCATGTCCGCCGTCAGGAAGATCCGCGACCACTGGTAGGCGGTCGGCATCAGGTAGTTGATCAGGGGCAACTTCGTCTGGTGTGGCTTCCCGTCCAGGAGGTTGCCGTTGTCATCGATCACCTGCTCGAAGACCGCGATCACGTCGATGTTGGTGGCCGAGATCGCCTTGGCCGTCTCCACGAGATCCTGGTCGAGCTCCTTCTGCGCGGCGGCGGCGCCGAGGCCGACACTCTTGATAAAGGCGCCAAAGGCCGGGCCGCCACGCTCGAGCTCGTCTTTGACGGTCGCGGATGTCGTCAGCGTGGGGGCGGTCGCCGTATCGGCGAACCTTGGCCCGCCGGTCAAGATGGCGTCGGTCGCCTTCCGCAGCGTCTCGCGGACGGTCGGGTCCAACTTCTTCAGGGCGGTCGCACTGATCTGCGGTGCCGCGGCGCCACCATTCGGCTTGGACGGCCCGGCGGCGTGACGAACCAGGTCCTGCACGTCCGGGGGGAGATTCGCGAAGGTCCGCCGCGTTCGAGCCGCGAGATCCTCAACCGGTTTGCTTTGCGCGGTCCGGCGTTTCCTTGTCGGGGCCGATGCTGCCATGAACTTTGCCTCCTTGCCTGCTTGTGTTCTCGCTACGCCTTCGCCAGCTCGCGCTGCCTGACCGCTGCCGTCGCCGTGCTCTTGATCCATTGGTTGCGCGGCAGCCGCCGTCGCTCCCGGCGGCTGCCAATTCGTGGTCGCTCTTCGAATCGGTGCTCGGTCGGCGCCATGATGCAGGCCCGAACCGCGTGCAGGTCTGTCGCGTCCAGACGGTCGGCGGGCTTCAGCTGTTGCCAGCCGGTCCCTGAACTCATGTCGAACATGCTGATATAGCCGCCGCCGAGCAACTGGAACGGCCGGCGGATCTGCTTGCCGTAATCGAACTGGGTACCGTCCTCGCCCCAGAAGGACTCGAACCAGGCGGGATAGACGAAGTCCGACACGAAGACGCCGTCGATCTCGTAGCCATATGCCTCGGCCTGGCAGGCGTCGCAGACTTCTCGCGAGTAGAGGACGCCGTGGCTCGAATCGGCCTGGACGAAAACGGTGAGATTGATATCGGGGTCCGCCAGGATCTCGAGCAGCTCGTGGCTCAGGGTGTGCGTCCACTTGTGCCGGTAAGCGAGATCGGTGGCGGCGAACACCTTCCCGAGTGGCAGACCCTCCTTGGTCAGGTCGTGATACCCCAGCGCGCCCGCCTGGTCCGAGTTGTCCAGGATGACGAGCCACCAGGAGCCGGGTGCCGGCTCCTCACCGGTGGCGACGAAAGTGACCTGCGCGTCCAGGCCCCAGGCCGGCCCGAAGTCCCGCTGCACCTGGGTCTGGAAGGCGGGCACGGCGGCGCGGACCTCGTCGTCGCTCAACACGCCGCTGGCGTTGATGATGGAAACGGTGATGTTCGCCACCGATTGCCCTCCCTCTTGACGTGCGGGGCGTACATATGATCGCGCGCCCGCTGCCCCGCGATTTACCCACACAATCTTCGGGGTGGCAATCCGCGATTTTGCCTACGGCGGAACTACGGGCAAACAGGCGTCCGCGTCAGGGCAGCGGATGCTCACGAAGCCAGGCGGCGACGGCGGCCGCCCGCTTGTGGAATCCGTACTGGAGAAAGAGCCGGTCGAGGTGTGACTGGATGGTGCGCGGCGAAACGCCGAGTTTCACGGCGATCTGCTTATCGGACAGACCGAAGGCGACCAGCGTCAGGATCTCCGCCTGGCGGGGCGTGACGTGCAGGCTTTGTGTTGGCACACGTGCCTCGGGGCGATCCTCGGTCATCCTCGGCCCGCCGTTCCCCGGCTATCGCGCCGGCGCACTCGTCAGCGCACGCGCCCGCAGCTGTGGACTACCCGTGTCGAGCCGCGTCAAAAGACTGGCCATCGCGGGGATGACTTCGACCTCGTTGTCCCAGTAGTTGTGCGCCTGCAGGCCGCCGCCCTGGCTGTGCTGGAGGTTGTCGACCTTCTGATCCTCAATCTCGAGATCGACGAGCTGGCCCTGGTTTGCATCAAGCGCCTGGTACATGCCGGCACCGCCCCTGGCGACGGCGGGGTCCGTGCCGGGGCGCCAGGACTGCGGCGGAGCGAGCGGATCGGCGACCGGATCGCGTTCGTCCCAGAAATTGGTCCAGCCCGCGACCTGTTTCAGGCTGCCTGCCTCGGTGCCCCAGCAGAAGAAGTCGCTGTACTTTCGAAGCGGGCTGCCGGCCGTGATGAACCACTGGACTTTCGGGATGCTGAACCCCGACATCTCGCGCAGGACGTCAAAGGCCACCACCGTGCCGTGGCTGTGGGCGTTGACGACCACCCGGCTGACGTCGTCGCGGTGGACCAGGCGAAGCAGCGCCTCGCGGACGAACGCCCGGACCCGTTCCCGGAGGTCGTTGCGGGCGACATAGGCCGCCACGTCATCCTCCAGGTGCCGGATGGTCCCGATGATGCTGGCGTGCGCCGCCCCCCCGGGTGGCGAGATGGGCGCCGTCTGGCTGTAGATGGCGGCCGTCAGATGGCGCTTTTCGGGCGGCAGGTCGGTGCGCGGCTGCAGGCTCGGGGTCTCCACGTCGTGCTGCGGCGGCGTGAGCATGGCCGTGACGTCGCTCACCAGCATGTGCACGGCGGCGCGGATCGTGGCGTACTGATGCAGCGACACGACGGTGCGGGCGGCCGCCTCGATGGCGGCACCGGGCCGCGGGGCGTCGTCCTCGAGTTGCGAATAGACGAGCGCGACGTGGGAGATCCCCTGCTTGCCGCCCAGCGGCGCGTTCACGGTGTCGAGACCTGCGATGCCAGGCTTCCAGGTTCCCAGCCGCTTCAGCCCAGCCTCCAGGTTGTCGCTTCCCGGCGGCCAGCTGCTCGAGACGTAGATCGGCCCGGCCTCGCCCGGCTGCGACCGGTTCCGATTGGGATCGTCGTTGAGCCGGTCGCCCAGGCCCTTGCGCAGATGAAGGTGCAGACCGTCCGCATATCCCGGCGTGCCGTCCTTCATTGGCGGCTGCTGAAAGCCGATGCCGTGAATCGTGACCAGGCAGGTCAGCCCAGTTCCCACGACGCGCCCCCGCTACTTAAGTAGTTCTGACTTAGCGAACCGGCATGATGTCGGCAACCGCCAATACGACGGCGCTGATCGCGACGAGGGTCGTGACGATGCGTGCCATGGACTTCTCCTTCGTAACCCCTTGCGCCGGTGGTCACAAGGGGGTCCCCACCACCCACCGGGTCTATGGCTGTCAATATAGTCATCAATTAGTGTTTAGGCAAGCTAAACGTGGGAGGGATTATGAACTCGATCGGAGAACGCCTCAAGACGGCTCGGACGGCCCGGGGACTGACGCAGGAACGACTGGCGGCGGGCATCGCGACGAAGGGATTCATCAGCCAGGTGGAGCGCAACCTGACCAACCCATCCCTCCCCCGGCTCCGGCTGCTCGCCGACCGCCTGGGCCAGCCGCTCTCCTATTTCCTCGAGGGCGCTCCGCCCACTGACGCCCCCTACCTGCTCAAGGCCGCCGAACTCGCCATTAAGGCGCATGAGGCCCGGCGCGCCCTGGTCCTCCTCGACGAAGTGGTTGAGGATGAGCTCGCTGCCGACGAGCGGGCCGATGCGCGACGGCTGCGGGGCATGGCGCTGATCGCGACACGCAAGGGATCGCTCGGCCTGCGAACGCTGCAGGAGGCGGCGGCCCTGGCCCCCGCGGATGACCCGGCCCTCAACGCCGCGATCTATGTCGAGATCGGCGCGGCCCTCGGCAACCAGGAGCTCTTCAATGCCTCGGTGGAAGCCAACATGCGTGCCCTCTACTGGCTGGACCGCTGTCGCGAGCCCGATCTCGACACCCGGGCCCGCGTGCTGACCAATCTGGCCAACGACTGGTACCGCCTCGGCCGTACCGCCGACGCGATCACCTACTTCGAGCAGGCGCTTACCGCGGCGACCGACGGGGAGAACCTGCTCCGGATCGCGAACGCCCACATGGCGCTCGGCATCACGGCGCGGGCAACCGGGCAGCTTCGGGATGCGATGCGACATTGCGACCGGGCGCTGGCGCTGCACCGGCGGCTAGGCCGCGAGCAGACCGCCAACCAGATCTTGAACAACCTGGCCGACGTGCACTATGCGCAGGGCAACGTCGCGGAAGCCCAGCGCCTGCAGCAGCAGTGCCTGGAACGCGGAAGGCAGACCAGGGACTATGTCGCGGTGGCGGCAGCCGCGGCCGAGCTGGCGCGCTACGCGCTCGCGACCGGCGACCCGACGACGGCGGCAGAGATGGGGGCCGAGGCCGAAAAGGCCGCCGAACGCTGCGGCAACCACCTGTTCCAGGCTCGTGCCGTCGCGGTGCAGGGGGCGGCCTCGGAACGGCAGGGGCGTCCGGGGGCAGCCGACCGCGCCTTCCGTCGCGCTTTTGAGATCTTGCGAGCGCGGAATGCGTTTGCGGAGATGGCCGAGACCTGCGCTCGATACAGCGACGTGCTGCGCGACCGCGGTCAGGCCGGGGCCGCGCTCGTTTTCATGCGGATGGCGTATGCGCGCGACTTCAGTGGACTTGCTGACGCGTTGAAGTCGATGCGCCGCTCCCCGTAATTTGGCTTGCGTAGTTTCGCGGATTGAAGGCACGTCGAATGGTCGCTAGGATCGCCACACGCTGGCAATTCAGCGCGCGTGACGAGTCGCGCCGCAAAGAGGGGGCATGGCGACCAACCCGATCGGCGACACCGCTGACGTGCTTACCGCCATTCGCCTCGGTTGGGCGATGGCTGAAGTCCGCGCGCGCTACTGGATGGCCTATGGCGCTCCCGCGGCTCACGTGGCCGCGCGGCCCGCGCCGCCGACCGGTGCCGCGCAATCCCTGCGGAACTTTCTGCCGCTGGGCGGCGAGCGGAGCGGCCACGAGCTAGCGATCCAGGCCAGCGCGATGGTCGCCGGCCTAGCCCGCACGCTCAGGCTCGATGTTGACTGCACAGAACTCTCCTGGGTCGGGGACGCCGCCGGTACTGCATCCGATTACCTGGCCCGGCTCACCCGTGGACTCGAGCAATCGGCTGAGGCTGCCTGGCTCCGGTTCAGCGAGTTCCTCTACGCCTGGGACGCGCGCATCCAGGACCGCCTCGCCGCCGGCTCCTTCACGGAGTCGTCCGGCTACCTGCTGGGCCGTGGTCTGGCGGAGATCTGCTGGGGTCCCGTCCTCGCGGGATCCGGCGACGCGCCGGCGGCGCCGAGGGATTGGTCCGGCTTCCTCGGCGAGCCGCGCCGCCGCAAGCTACTCACCTACCTCGATCGGCTCGCCGGTTACTTCCACCCTCTGACCGCGCCCGCGATCCGGTGCTCACTGAGCGCCTGGGGCGAGGTCGCCGATGACCCGGATTGGCGCGCCCAGCCGCGAACCGCTGAGGAGCTCAATGTCCAGGCGCTCGTCTGGAGGGACCTGCTCCTCGGCCAGCGGGACCCGGAGAGCTTGATCGCGACCAACTGGAACCTGGGGAAAGCCCGGAGTGGGTGGCGCGTGTTTCGAATCTTCTGGCCGCAGGTGCTGATCGCGGCGATCGGGATCCTCTTCTTGAGCGGGGCTGCCTGGATCCTCGCCGACCCGAAGGACGCCATGTCGCACGGGCTGGGCGCCGTGTTGGGGGTACTCGGATTTTTTGGCGTCACCGGGGCGAGCCTGCATGCGCGGGCCAAAAACACCGAGCAGCAACTGCTCGCCCGCGTCCGGCTCACCTACGAGCGTGACCTGCTCGCCGATGTCGCCACGCTTCGGCCGGCCAAGCAGTTGGTGGAGCGAAGACCGTATCTCCTGCGTCACCTGGTCTCGAGTCGCCTTTCACCCTGGTCAGCTTTCGCAAACGCCCGTGCAGACGTCCAAAAACATCAGTTAGGAGGGGAATATGGCAACGACGACGCGAACTCGCAGGCGACCGGTGGTGTCGGGCCGCTCGAAAACCAGTCGGCCAACCGCTAACGGTCAACAGGCGGCAGGTGCGGTGGCCGCGGGCCAGCACATCGAAAGGGAAGATCACCCCTGGACGATCGCGATTCCGGACCATGTCGGGCGCACTGACTCGCCGGAATACGTCAAGTCCCGGGCCACGATGAACCAGATTGCCGCGACGATCGCCGCCGAGCAGACCGGACTGTTTTACGGCGCCGGTCCATGGCAGGACCACCACGGGGGCGCCCTCCTGGTCAAGGACGACCAGGGTTGGTTCCTCGTCCGAAACCTGGTCGGCATGGAATGGAGCTCGCAGTTCTGCGCCGATCCCGCCAAGGTGGACAAATTGCGGCTGAACGCCAGGCGCGTCTATGCAAGGTTTCCAGAGGCCGCCCAGGAGCTCGGCATCCAGGATCTTCTCGATCACGAGATCAAGACGCCCGCCGATGTCGAGCAATGGGTGGACTCGATTTGCAACGCCAGCGTCCCGCTGCCGGCCGGTCTACACACGGGGATCCTGCCGCAAGGTGGCGGCGTCCATCACTATCCGGCGCCGATCGTCGAGATCGCGCTCTTCAAGCATGACGACTTCAAGCTCTGGGTGCTCGACCCCCAGGGGCAGCCCGCGGCGGTGACGCCGATGAGCCAGCCGGGTTCCGGTGACGGCCGCGTCCAGGTCCAGTACTCCACGCCCGGAACCGAACTGAACCATCAGCATGTCCAGGCCAGCCTGCGCGGCGACCCAATGGTGCTGCCCGACAACCACACGATGGCCCGCCAGGCCTTTCATCGTCAGTACGAAAAGATCGCGGCGGCCAAGCCCCAACCATCGACCAAAGTCCTGGCTCCAACACCCCCGCCCGTCACGGAGGCGATCGCCCCCGATCCGGCCCTGATAAAAGGAGGTACTCGATGAGTGTCAACAGCACTGCGACCGCCCATTCCCCGTCTGCGCTGCCAGTCCGCAAGGTCTCAGCCGGAGGTCTTGCCGGCGCGCTGACCGCGATCATCGTCTGGATCCTGTC
>JALYYG010000206.1 GCA_030946685.1 Candidatus Dormiibacterota bacterium
GTGGCCAGCGCGATCGGGAACATCAGAATGGCGGCAGCGTTGTTGGTGACCACCTGCGTGATAACGACTGTCGCGAGCAACACGCCGGCCAGAATTCCGATCGGTCCGAATTGATGAAGCCCCGTGACCAGCAGCGCTGCGCACTCCTTCGCCAGCCCGCTCTGTCCAACGGCCACACCGATCGCGAAGCTGCCGCACAGAACGACAAGCACCGTAAGGTCGATCGAGGCACGGGCCTCCCACGGTTTGACAACTCCCAGAACGATCACCAGGCCCGCCGCGATTACTGAGGCAACCAGAACGCTGGTGATCCCGGAAGCGACCGCGATTAGGAACCCGACCAGGACCAGGTCGACCACAAGTGCCTTGTTTCGACGAAGAGGCCCAGGCGCACCGTCGGGGCTGGCGACCAGGGCAAAATCACGGCTCTCGCTCGCCCGCCGTCGAAAATCCCCTGCCGCGAGCACGAGCAAAACGTCACCGGCGTGAAGAGAGATCTCGCCAAGCTTGCCGGGGACGGTGTCTCCCGAGCGGTGGATTGCCACCACCGCCCCGGAAAAGCGAGAGCGGAAATCGATGCCCTTCAGGGTCCTTCCGACGAGGTCAGAGTTGCTGCCCACCACAGCCTCGAAGAAGCGTCGGTGCGGTCCGGACCCGATCCCAAAGCTCGGATCGCCCACCGGCGCCAGGCCCGCCACACGATGCAGATCTACGACCTTGTTGATGTTGCCTGTGAAGACCAGGCGGTCTCCCTCGGCGAGCCGGTGGTCCGGGCCGACCGCCGCCATCACGACTCCGTCGTGGCTGATCTCGACCAGGAAAACGCCGTCCAGGTTGCGAAGTCCCGCCTGAGCAACGGTGCGGCCGGCCAGCGCGGCCCCGGGCAGCACCAGCATCTCGACGGTGAACGCACGCGGGTCCGCAAGGTCTTCGCCGGGTGCGGCGCGATCCTTCACCAGGCTGGGAGCGGCCAGGATAAGAACCACCAGCACGCCTGCGGCAATTGCCAACCCGACCGGGGCCGGCTCCAAAAGGGACAGCGGCTGGTGGTGGGAGGCGGTCAGCAGGCCGGAGATGACCACGTTGGTGGTCGTTCCGATGGCCGTGATCAGGCCTCCGGCCAGGATGGCGAGGTTGAGCGGCAGCAGATACCAGGACGGCCGCCGTCCGGTCCTTGTCGCCCAGGCGGCGACAGAAGGCGCGCTCATTGCGGTTAATGGTGTGTTGTAAATGAAAGCGGACATCGCCGCGACTGGCACCAGCAGACGCGCAAGCTCAAGCCGTCCGGGTCGCTGGGCCGCGGGAGGCTGGATGCTGAGGAGTCGAGCAATGACTCCATCGAGCGCGCCGGTGGCGAGCACAGCGCCGGCAACCACATACAGCGCCGCGATCGTGACTGGTGCTTCGTTCGAGAAACCCGCGAGGGCCGCGGTCGTGGTGATGACGCCCGGAGCGACCAAAGCGGCGACAGCGCACACAACCGCGACAGGCGCCGACATCCGAGCGGTCGCCAGCACACCGACCAGGGCGATCACTACTGCGAGCGTGTACCAAGCCTGCCAAGCCACCGAAATAACCTACGTCTGCCCGAGCGCTCGAATGTCCCGGGACCTACTGGGTCGCGGTTGTGGAGTCGAGAAAGCCTTCCCGTTCAAGGTATGAAAGGATCTGGTCGGCCGCTTCGCTCGGACCGAGCTTCGCAGTGTCAACCACCAGCTCCGCGTCATGCGGCTCCTCGTACGGATCGGAGACACCGGTGAACTCCTTGACGATCCCGGCGCGCGCCTTGGCATACAAACCCTTGCGGTCCCTTGCTTCGCAGACGTCGATGGAGGTCGCGAGGTGCACAAGGACGAAGCCGCCGTTCGGCTCGACCATCGCACGAACCTGCTTTCGAGTTGCGTCATAAGGCGCGATGGGAGCGCAGATGGCGATGCCGCCGGCTTTGGTGATCTCGGCGGCGACATAGCCGATTCGGCGAATGTTGATGTCTCGGTGCTCGCGTGAGAAGCCCAGCTCCGACGAGAGATTTCGGCGCACGAGGTCGCCGTCGAGGACACTCAGGCTGCGCCCACCGCGCTCGAGAAGCTTGACCTGCAGCACATTCGCTACGGTCGATTTGCCTGACCCGGAGAGCCCGGTGAAGAACACAGTGAAGCCCTGCTGCAGTCGCGGCCGGTGCGTGCGACGAAGCTCTCTTGCGACCTCGGGATACGTGAACCAACTCGGCAGCTTGGCGCCGGTGGCGAGGCGCTCGCGCAACTCTGTTCCGGAGATGTTCAATGGTTTGAGTCCCTGTGGCACCTCGTCCTCGGGGAAATATTCGTCGCGCTCGGCCACGTACACCAGCATCTGGAAGGCGACCATCCCAATCCCGATCTCGTCGGCGTACCGGCCGAGCACTTCCTGTGCTTCATAGGGCCCGTAAAACGGAGTTCCGTCTTTACGCTTGCCCGGGCCGGCGTGGTCGCGGCCGACGATGAGGTGCGTGGATCCGTAGTTCTTGCGGATGATCGCGTGCCACACGGCCTCGCGCGGGCCGCCCATCCTCATCGCAAGCGGCAGCAGCGACAGCATCGCCGTGCCTTCCGGGTATCGGCCCAGCATCGCTTCGTAGCAGCGAACCCTCGTGTAATGGTCGACGTCGCCTGGCTTTGTCATGCCGACGACGGGGTGGATCAACAACTTAGCGTCGACCGAAGCCGCCGCGCGCAGAGTCAGCTCCTGATGGGCGCGGTGCATGGGGTTTCGGGTCTGGAACGCGACGACCCTGGTCCAGCCCTGGCGGGCGATTTCCGAGCGAACCTGGCGCGGGGTCAAGCGCACAGGCGCGAAGTCGTAATGAGTAGGCAGCTGAATGCCCTCGACGCTGCCGCCGACGCAGACCGGGTTGGTCCGCTTGAGCAGCATGGCAACGCCCGGGTGGTCGGGGTCTGTCGTTCCAAAAACCTGCTGGGCCTCAGACTCACGGTCGGGCTGGTAGAGCTCCTCGACGTTGAGGACCGCCAGCATCACACCCTCGGAGTCACGGAGGGCGAGCTTGTCGCCTGGATGGAGTTTCGCGGCGGCGTCCTCTGTCAGGTCGAGGACGATCGGCATCGGCCAGATCGTGCCGTCCGGGAGCCTCATCTCAGAGCAGACCGTGTCATAGGCCTCGCGGCCCAAGAAACCTCGGAGCGGTGAGAACGCGCCGTTCATCAGGAGCTCGAGGTCGCAGACCTGGCGGTCGGTCAGATCCCAGGACGGATATGCCGCGCTGGCTGCCTTCAGCTCGGCGGCGCGCTCAGTCGAAACAAGAAGGTCTACCAGCTCGCCACCGTGTGCGGGTCGATGCGAGTCGGCCGAATCGGACGCGCCAGTTGCCTCGAGCAATCGCGACAAAGTAAGACTCCTCCCTCCCAAAGTGAACAAAACCGTTGCCGGCCCTCAGCCGGGGGCATAGCGTATCAAGTGATGGCTGCCAACGCCGACCGTCGACGCTACCCGAGGATGGCGGCTCCGGTCTACTACCGCCCGGCCGGACCGGCCTTCCTCCACCACCGCCGATCCACAATCAACGTCGGCCTTGGCGGGATGCGTGTCTACAGCGACGAGGAGATGACCGTCGGCGAGCGGGTTGAGCTCGAGCTGCTTCTCAGCGAGGCCACGGCAGCCCGCTGCTGGGCGCGGGTAGCCTGGATCGAGAAGCTGGAGCCGTCGGACGGCGCCAAGTTTGATATCGGTCTCGAATTCATCGATATGGCGGACGAGGACCGGCGCCTTCTGACGAGCGCGCTCGGGGGCGTCTAGGCGCTCAGGCGCGGGTCTGCCGCCGCCGAACGAACCAGATGACCGCCACGACAACCGCGACGGCGACAATGGCAACGATCGCGATGATCGTGTCGTGAGTGTGAATCCAGTGCGTGAATGAGACCAGTTTGAGATGAGTCGTGAACAGGTACATAGTTGCGGCAAAGATCATATTGCAGAGAACTGGGCAGCCGGACGATGGGTCATGGCGTGCATATCTGGGACAAAGTCCTTGCTTAATTCCGAAGTGGCCGGTGGTATAGCGCCCTGGCCGCGATTAGGTTGAATCATGAGACGGTCTGCTGGAAGTAACTCCC
>JALYYG010000213.1 GCA_030946685.1 Candidatus Dormiibacterota bacterium
TCGTGTTGACGATCGAGGTGACCGGCTGGTTTTCCGCGAAGGCACGCACGGGACCCGGCATCGAGGCAGTGGGCACGAATGCCGAGCTGACGAACGGCAGGAAGATGATCGGGTACGAGAAGGCGCCCGCTCCGTCCGTGGAGTTCGCCGATAGTCCGGCGATCACCGCGATCCAGGTCAGCGCGAGCGTGAACAGTACGAGGATGCCTGCCACGGCGAGCCACGCCAGCACCCCCGCCGACGAGCGGAAGCCCATCACGAGCGCCACCAGAACGATGACCACCACGGAGATCGCGTTGGACACGAGTGAGGTCAGAACATGCCCCCACAGCACGGACGAGCGGGCGATCGGCATCGAGTGGAACCTCTCGAAGATGCCGCTCTGCAGGTCGATGAACAGGCGATAGGCGGTATAGGAGATGCCGCTGGCGATCGCGATGAGCAGGATGCCGGGCAACAGGTAGTTCACATAGTTGTCGGTGCCTGCATGGATGGCGCCGCCGAACACGTAGACGAACAGCAGCATGAAGGCGATCGGCATGATCGTCACCGTGATGATGGTGTCGATGCTGCGCGTGACGTGTCGGAGGGAACGCTCGAGCATCACCCTCGTGTCGCTGAAGACATGTGTGTTCATCGCGGCTCCTTCTTGTTGCTTCCGACGATCGCCAGGAAAATCTCTTCCAGGGTGGGCTGCCGTTCCACGTACTCGACTTTCGCAGGCGGGAGCAGCTTCCTCAGCTCTTCCAGAGTGCCGGACACGATGATCGTGCCCTCGTGCAGGATAGCGATCCGATCGGCGAGCTTCTCGGCCTCGTCTAGGTGCTGGGTCGTCAGGAACACGGTCGTGCCGCTGTCAGCGAGGTTCTGGATCACCTGCCAGACCTCAATGCGGCCCTCGGGGTCGAGGCCGCTGGTCGGCTCGTCGAGGAAGATGATCCGCGGGTTGCCGATGAGGCTCATGGCGATGTCGAGGCGACGGCGCATGCCGCCTGAGTAGGTAGACACCCGGCGCCCGGCCGCGTCGGCGAGGCCGAATCGTTCGAGCAGATCGTCTGCCACCGTGCCCGCGCCCTTCACGTGCCGCAGTTCGGCGATCATGATCAGGTTCTCCCGGCCGGTGAGGATCTCGTCCACCGCTGCGAATTGACCTGTCAGGCTGATCGACTCCCGCACCCGCGCCGGCTGCGATAGCACGTCGAATCCGTTGACGCGGGTCGTGCCGTCATCCGGCTTGAGCAGGGTGGTGAGGATTTTCACGATCGTGGTCTTGCCGGCGCCGTTGGAGCCGAGCAGCGCGAAGATGCTTCCGCGCGCCACGTCGAAGTCCACACACTTAAGCACCTGCAATTTCTTATAGGACTTCTGCAATCCATGGACCTGGATGGCCACCTCCTTCTCTTCCATTCTTCATGTCTCCCTATTCCAGGTAATAACTGCAGAGCTGACGCGCGGCGCCCGGGTTGGCCACCAGGCCGTAGGGGCCGATCCGCGCCGCTCCGTCACCACATGTCACGTTTACCCCCATGTTAGCGGTGCAAGCATACAGTGTATACATGGAGGCGATCATAGGTATGCGCCGCATACTTGTCAAGACCCATGCCGTACGTTGACCGAGCCAAGCACCGAGGCCTGACACGGGGCGCCATTGTCAGGCGGGCGCTGAAGATCGGCGAAACCGAGGGCCTAGAGGCGGTCAGCCTCCGACGCTTGGCGTCGGAGTTCCGCGTGACCCCGATGGCGCTCTACCGCCATGTGCGCGACAAGCAAGACTTAATCAACGCGATGGCCGAGTTGGCGATGGAGGGCCTCGACCTGACGGTGGGGTTCAGGGCCTCCATGAGCTGGACCGACCGGGTGCGGCGAGCGATGCTGAATTTCAGGGACCAGATGGAAGAACGGCCGCTGGCACTCGAACTTCAAATCGCTTACAGCGGTGACAACCTTTCCGCCTTCTGGAGGCCGATTGAAGACGTGCTCGGAATCTTGCTGAGTGCCGGCTTCAAGCGACGTGAGTCTGCCACTTTGATCCGCATTGTCTCCAACCTCCTTGCCGGTTATGTCCTACTAGTACGTTCGGCAGGCCCCAACGCCGATCAGCAGGGCAATATCACCGAGCGCGAGCTGCTGCGAAAGCGTTTCGAGCTCGGGCTGCTGAGCCTGCACCGCGACCAGTTTCCGAACACCGTGACCACAGCCGGAGAGCTCGCGGACGCATGGGCCAGTGACCCAGATCGGTTGTGGCCGGACACGGTGGACTTACTGGTCTTTGGCCTTGAGGCGATGCTGCGAAAAGGGCGCAAGGGCCGCCGGGAGTAAACCGCCGCGAACCGATCCCGCCCGACGGCCCTTCGGATGTGCCCGCCAGCCACCACTACCGAGTGCCGTGCCGGGTCACAGCCGGGTCACGAATTCCCGGCACTAGGCGGCTCTAAGAGGACACGGACGGACACCAAGGAGCGGCAATTTCAGTTCAGGCGTGCATCTGCGAAACCGGCGGGACACGCGGGGACACTCCACCAAGTCGGTTCGGGACCGTGGTGCCCGGGT
>JALYYG010000224.1 GCA_030946685.1 Candidatus Dormiibacterota bacterium
GATGTCCTGGATCACACACCAATGCCGGGAACCGCGCCCGGTGCCGAAGGTGTGAGCCAAGTCTTCCAAATGCTTTGGGCGGCCCTGCCTGACATGCGGGTCGAGATTCATCAACAAGTTGCCGAGCGTGACACGGTGGTGACGAGGAAGTCGTTCGTGGGCACCCAAAAGGGCGAGCTATTCGGCGTCGCGCCGACCGGCAGGAAGGTGCACATGGACCTCATCGACATCGTCCGCGTCTCCGGAGGCCGGATCGTCGAGCACTGGAACATCGTCGATACCTACGGGCTCCTGAAGCAACTCGGCGCTTCCGGAGTCTGAAGGAAGGCACTCGCGCTGCATGCTGTTTCCACGAGCCTGCTGCCTCGAAGGCCCAATCCTGGTCGCTGCCTGAGCTACCGTCTTGGTCTTTACGGCAAACAACGTGGGTCAGCTGGACTGGAGCCGAATTTGGGCCGGCCAGTGACGGTCAATGTGTCAAACAGTCACCGCCGCATCCGTATCGACTTCGATGCCTTCGAGGGTGGACCTATGCAGCAAAACATTGAGAGCCGTCTGGATCTCTGGCTTCACATCTGATCTCGCTCGACCCTCCTCTTAGCCTAAAGAGATGGCGCACACCACGTCGGCATTCAAATGGTGGGCCGTAGTTTCCGTAACGCGAACCAACCTTGCATCGTGGGAATTGCGATCTCGCTGGCCTAACGGCCATGCACAGCAAGCCCGCCGGTAAGGTCGACAGCCTGAGATACAGCCCGATTAGGACGAGTAGCCGGCCTCGCGCGCCCTCGGCACGTCTGGAAGTCTGGGTACAGGGAGTAACTCGACCGGCTTGCAACCGTTGTATCTGCAGGCGATGTCTGCGGCCCGCAGCGTGACGCACTTCGTGGCTCTGGTCGGCCTCACCGCCGGCGTGGCCGGTTGCGGAGTTGTGGGCTACCCGGCCGCGGTCCCGCCGGCTCATACGCAGGTCTTCCGATCTGAGCCTGCCTCACCGCTGCCTGCCGGCGGCGACGCCCTGACCGGACTGCAGCAGAGACCGATGAAGCCGCCCACCCTGGCGCCAAATGAGACCTGCTCGGCTTCCTCTCAGGCTGATCTAAAAGCGGTGGCGCCGAACTACGGAGCCGGTGTCGGGCCCGTCTACATGTCGGGCCAGGACAGCTGGTACTCAGGCGGGCAGGCGGCGCTCCTCATGGTCGACTCCCAATATTCCGGACCGCTGCTGGTGCGGTCGTTCCAGTTGGGGGGTGACGGGAAATCGACGGTCACGCTCACGGATTTACCCTCTCCTGCCAACGCCAACGCCACCGACAAGGAAAGGCAGCATGGGGTGTCTGTCGTTCCCGCGGTCCACACGACGGGAGGCGGCTTGTATTTGGGCGCGGTGCCCCCGACTTCCTTCTGGAGAGCCTGGATCGGCACGCTGGCCACCGACAGAGCTGGATGCTTTGGGCTTCAGGTGGACGGAGACATATTCACCCAGTTCATCGTGTTCGAAGTCAACTCAGGAAATCCGCCACCCGGCTGAGCCGCAGCGCCTCCCTTCAGCCTCGCGGCCGGCGCGGACCACGTTGAAGGTGTCAGTGCCAAGAGCCCCGTCGCTGCGGTGCCGTCCTCCTCGACCTCACCATGGAGCCATTCGTATCGCTATGTTTGCCTCGCCATTTCGGGAGACAGGCCTGTCGTCATTCGTCCGAGCCGGCTGGGCTACGTCACAGGAGGGCTCGTGCTGCTCCTGGGCGCGATCATCATTGCCATCATTCAACTCCGCAGTCTCATGCATCGCCCAAGTGATGCGGCCCTGGCGGCACTAATCGTTGGCGGCGCGGCGCTGTACGGGGTCAACGAAATCCTCGTCGCGGCTGTGGCCAGGGTCGTGGTCGACGATAACGGCATCGAAGTGAGCAATCAGCTGGGCCGCCGAAGGCGATTTGCGCGGACAGGAGTGAGTCTCGCGGCGAGGAGATCAGTGTTTGCCCCCGTACAGAGTGGCATCTATCAAGACGAGCTCCTGCGCATCGCCAAAGACGGTCACTGTCTTGCACGGATGTGGGAGAGCGACTATGCTCCCGCGGACCTTGAGCGACTGGTCAAGGCCTTGGGTCTGGAATGGCCCAAAACGGTGAGGTCGAGTGTTAGGCACATTAACCGGGCGTTTCCGGGGGCTCATCGATTCGACTACCAGTCAGCCGCGGTGGCGATCCTCGTGATTGTCGCGGTCGGGCTAGCTGTAATCGCCTTTGCTGTGCTGACGCACTGAGCCGTTCCGGACCTGATTGGTGGGTCGCCGTGGACTCGAACCACGTATCTCCGCGGTAATTGGCCTTGAGCGCCGCGCCTGTAGTCCCCGAGAGCCGGACCGCGCAACGAGCGAAGTTGCCGGTGTTATGTGTAAGCATGCAGCCATACCCCGGGAGCGATGTGTCCTGCAAACGCGCCTGGTTCGGACGGGTGGAGCGAGTGGTTGCTTTTGCGCTGGCGGCTCAATAAGTCGCGTCAATGAGAGGGAGGCGAGGTATGGCACATCCGCCGGACCCTGGCGTGGCCTGGCTACTCGCATCAAGCGATCCGGCGGTCCGCAACCTCGCCCGCACCGATCTGCTCGGCGAGCCCTTCGACGAGACCGCCCCACTGCGTAGCCCGAGGGTTCAGGCCCTGCTGGTCGCACACCGCGGTCATCCTTATGGCAACAAGTGGCGGGGTGCTCACTGGCGGCTCGTTTCGCTGGTTGAGCTTGGCGTTGGTGCGGAGCCAGCAGTCCTTGACGCTGTTGAGCAGGTTCTTGGCTGGATCGCAACTCCCGGGCCGCGCACAACGATTGCCGACCTGGAGCGGCGGCACGCGTCGATGGAGGGCAATGCTTTAGCCGTCTGCTCCCGCCTCGGCCTGGCCGGCGACCCACGCGTCGTTTACCTGAGGGATGTGCTCCTCGCCGCGCAGTGGCCAGACGGCGGCTGGAACTGCGACCGCCGCCCCAAGGCGAGACACTCGTCATTTCACGAGAGCCTGGCTACTCTGTGGGGTCTCCACGAGTTCAATCGAGCAACCGGCGACACGGAGGCGGGCGCAGCGGCCGAGCGGGCGGAGGACTTCTTCCTGAGGCATCGGTTGTTCCGCTCGGAACACTCCGGCCGGATCGCTGATCGGGAGTTCATCAAGCTGCACTATCCGCCCTACTGGCACTACGACATCCTTCAGGCCATGCTCGTCCTCTCCCGGCGCCAGTCGCTGGACGATCAGCGTTGCGGGGATGCGCTGGACCTGTTGGAGTCTAAGCGGCGCCCAGACGGTACTTGGGAGCCGCGGGGCTACCGCTACTGGCTACGGCAAGGTAGCGAGCGGGTGAACGGAGATGCGGTCGACTGGGGCCGTGACGGTCCAAATGAAATGCTGACGCTGAATGCCCTGCGCGTCCTGAAAGCTGCCGGCCGCGCACAGTGGAAGCGGCCGAGCAAGCGAATCGGCAGGCACCAGGATGGATCCGAATCACGTGTCGCACGTTCAACGCCCGCAAGCAGTTGAGGGTGCGGGCGGTGGGCCGCCGTGGACTCGAACCACGTACCTCCGCGGTAATTGGCCCTGAGCGCTGTGCTTACGAGAGTGGGAGGCCGAGCGTAAGGCGGGGTGGTATGTGGCGTGAACCACTAAGCAGCCGCCGGTCAACAAGCAGTTCGCCGGGGGTCGCGAACCGCCTACATACCCGGGGCGCGGGGCTTCCCCGCCGGCCCGATCGCGGCCAAACTATCGCTGTGAAGAGCCCGCCGATCAGCTACACCAAGAGCGGGAACGTGAACATCGCCTACACGACCATCGGAGAGGGTCCCTTCGACATCGTGTTCATCAGCGGCTGGGTGCTGTCGAACCTGGAAGGCACGTGGGAGGGGCCGCCGGCCCGGCTTTTCGAACGCCTCGCCTCGGTCGGACGCCTGATCCTGTTCGACAAGCGCGGCACCGGGCTCTCCGACCGCGTCGCCAGCATCCCGGACCTGGAGACTCGGATGGACGACGTGAGGGCGGTGATGGACGCCGCCGGATCGAGCCGCGCCGCCATCGTCGGCGTATCGGAGGGCGGCCCTATGACCATCCTCTTCGCCGCGACCCATCCGCGGCGGATCGCCGCCGCAGTTCTATTCGGGACCGGCGCCTCCTTCACCCGAGGCGAGGACTACCCCTGGCGACAGTCACGGGAGGAGCGCCTCGAGGGTATTCGCCACACCATGACCCGCGTCACGTCGCGCGAGTGGCTCGTTGAAGCGCTGCACGAGACGTGGGCGCCGAGCCTGCAGATCGACGAGTCGTATATCGACTGGTTCAGCCACTGGGTTCGGGTCAGCGCCAGCCCCAGCGCGATCGAAAGCCTCTGGCTCATGAACACGGATATCGACGTGCGCTCGATCCTACCTTCGATGCAGGTGCCGACGCTGGTCCTGCACCGCATAGGGGACACCGACTTCCAGATCGAGGAGGGCCGCTACCTGGCCAGGCGCATCCCGGGAGCTGAGATGTTGGAGCTACCCGGAGCCGACCACGGCTGGTGGGTGAACTCGGAGGAGCTCGTGGACCAGATCGTGCCGTTCTTGGACGGTATCTGGGAGCGCGGCGAGTGGGACATGGCCGAGTCCGAACGCGTGCTGGCGACGGTTCTGTTCACCGACATCGTGGGATCGACCGCACGGCTGGCCGAGGTCGGCGACCGCAGCTGGCGCGACCTGATCAACAAGCACCACGCGCTGGTGCGGCGGCACCTGGTTCGCTTTTCCGGCAAGGAGATGGACACCGCCGGGGACGGCTTCTTCGCCAGGTTCGACGGGCCGGCCCGGGCGATTCGCTGCGCCTGCGCGATCGCGTCCGGCATCCGTGAGCTCGGCCTGGAGGTGCGGCAGGGCCTGCACACGGGCGAATGCGAGGTGGTCGACGGCAAGGTGGGCGGCATCGCGGTACACATCGGCGCGCGCGTGGCGCAGGAGGCTCAACCAGGGGAGGTGCTGGTCTCGAGCACGGTACGTGACCTGGTCGCGGGCTCAGGAATCAGCTTCAGCGAGCGCACCGCCGTCCAGCTCAAGGGCATCCCCGGCGACTGGCGCCTCTATTCCGTCGACCCCGCATCGGCCGGATTTCAGGCACGGTGACGTGATCCTGGGCCCTGCGACGAGGTATCGGGAGTATTTGAATCCAAAATCGGGGTGGGCCGCCGTGGACTCGAACCACGTACCTCCGCGTTAGACCGCAGTCACCCGCTGTGCGAACAGGATCGCCGATCAGCGAAGCGCTCATCGGTGTAGCGCGGAGTTATCAGGTGTGCCTCGCGGAGCCTCGGCTGTGGACCCACGTTTCGTCCAGTCCTCGCGACAGGGCTCCTCGGCGAGGGAGCCCACGGTCCAGCAGTCCAGGCAATGCTCCCCCGAGCGAGAAAATCCCGCCGCCTATTGAGCCCGCCTTCCTCAGCGCACCCCGGAAGCTGCCGGATCGCCGACAGATGGTAGCCCGGCCCCGACCTCGGCGGTCTGACGATTGGCAAGCGTCGCGAGCGCGCCGCCGGCCTCGGACCGGCGGATGAACCCGTTGGTGCGCCGCACCAGCGCCCAGGCGGGTTCGCCGAGGACCGCCACCGCGACAAGGATCACGGCCAGCGGCACGGTGGCGACCTGGACCAGCTTCAAACCCGACGCCAGCAGGACGAACGCGAGGGCCCGGCGCACGAGGCGCGCCGGCGCCTGCGCCGAGGCCCGCGCGCCGATGTAGACGCCCGGGATCGCACCGATCAGCAGCGATGTGGTCAGCGAGAGCTTGAAATCGCCGAAGAAGAGGTGGCTCAGGGCGGCCGCACCGACGAGCGGAATCGCCTGGAGCAGGTCGGTACCGACCAGCTGGTTGGCCCGAAGCCGCGGGTACAGGAGCAGCAGGCAGGCGATCACCAGCGACCCCGAACCGACCGAGGTCATGCCGACGATCAGGCCGCCGGCAACGCCGACCAGGATCGTGGGGATCGGCTTAACGGGTACATCCGTCGGGCTCACCGCGGGGGCCAGGTGCTCGCCGCGGGCCCGCTGCCTCAGGTTCAGGAGGGCCTTGAAGATCATGGTGGCGGTGGCAAGCAGAAGCGCCACGCCAAGGGCGATCTGGGTTATCGACTGGACATTGGAGCCTTGGCCGAGGAGGCGGAGGACGAAGACGCCGGCGAAGGCGGAGGGGATCGAGCCGACCATCAGCCAGCCGACCATCTTCAGGTGGACGGTGCCTCGCCGGAAGTGCACGAAGGCGCCGATCGGCTTCATGAAGAAGGATGCGACCAGATCGCTCGACACGGCTGCCAATGGGTGGACACGGAAGACGAGGATCAGGATCGGGGTCATCAGCGCACCCCCGCCCATCCCGGTCAGGCCCACCAGGAAGCCGACGAACAGGCCGGCCGCGGCCAGCGTGAAGTCAACGTGCATTGAAACAGCCCCTCCCCGGACGAAAGTCCACTAAGTTCACGATTATGCTAGATCTACTGCAGTATCCGGTCCATGGGACAAATGGTCCAGGGGCGTCGGTACGCTGCCTGAATCGAAGTGAGCTGCTGACACTCTCCGGCGGTCCAGCCCGAGGCGACCTTGCCGCCAAGCCTCGGCGCTGGTCCCGTTGGCCATGAAATGGGGGACGGGTCCATTGCTGCATATGGGTCCATCCAGACGGCTGTGGCCTAATCGATGTACAGAGTTATTGAGGCGAACAGTGCTGGGCCCTAAAAAACCACTGGTGGGCCGCCGTGGACTCGAACCACGTACCTCCGCGGTAACAGGCCCTGAGCGCTGCGCCTGCGATCTCCGGTAGGCGGCTCGAAGAAATCGCCGAGGGTGCGGACGAGGCCATTTGAAAGGGCTCAACATGGCTTGTGGAGGGATGAATGTCCGGGAACTCGACATCGACGAGCGCGGCAGCCGGTGTTGGCCGAATTCGCATTCGTGGTGGGCCGCCCTGGACTCGAACCACGTACCTCCGCGTTATCAGCACGGCGCTCTGCCAGTTGAGCTAGCGGCCCCCAGGGTCTTGCCGAACGTCTCGAGGATTCCGAGGCTTCGACGGTAGTTTTGGAGTTTACTGGGTCCGCAATGGCAACAGCCTTTTTCGCCGGCCGCGGTCCGCGCCAAGCCTTTCTGGGACACTGCCGCCGGTGAGGGGATTCCTGGTCGGCTTCGCGCTTCTGGTTGTCCTCGGCCTGAGCGTCCTCTCCACGCGACAGGGAGGGCTCCGCCGTCAGCTCAGGTTCGCCGCTCGCCGCTTCCGGCTCGCGCTTGCGCTGGCGGGCGTCTATCTGCTCTGCTCCGCCGTGATCCGGATCGCGTTTCCCCAGGGACCGGTCGCGGACTTCGGACCGCCCATCGTGGCGTTGGCCCTGCTGGCTGTCTTCGTCGTATTCGGTCAGGACCCGGCTCTGCCGGCGGACCATGGTCCAGGCTCGCGCTCGCGACCTTAGGCCTGCGAACGCACCTCGCTCTGATGAAGGATCGCAACATCCCGCGGCTCAAGGTGCACACGCCCGCTGGCCACCGTGTTACCGCCATTGAGGTACACGGCGTCGCCCGATATCGCGATCTCGACTGGGGCGTCGCCGTGATTGAGGAGAAAAAGGAGCGAACCGTTCGCCATCGTGCGCCGCACCACTTCAACTCCGACAGGCGCTTCGCTCACCGGCTTCACGCCCGCCCGCGTCCATGCCGACTTCACCCATCGCCCGAGCGCGGCCGGGTCTAGGTGCGTGCCGATGTACTGAGCGCTGCCCGCGCCGAAGCGGTTCAGCGTCAAGGCTGGACGTCCGCTGAGAGAAGAGGCCGCGAAGGTCGCGAGCACCTCAGCGCCCTGAGCCTCGATCAGCTCGCTCCATACAACACCGTAGCCCTCACCTCCATCGCCGAACCGGACCGGCAGCACCTCCCCATCTCCCAGGGGTAACCAATCGAGCACCTGCATGCCGAGCACCCGCAGAAACGGTTGCGGATAGCCGCCGAGCCTGATGTGGTCGTTGGAGTCGACGATGCCGCTGAAAAACGACATCAAGAGGTTGCCGCCGCCTTCCACGTATGCCGCCACATTGGCGGCGGCCGCGTCGCTGACCAGGTACATGCTTGGCGCGATTACAAGCTTGTAACGGGACAGGTCGTCGGTCGGCCGGGCGAAGTCGGTAGTCACGTTGGCTTCGAAGAGCGGACGGTAGTAGGCCTCAAGCTGCTCGATCTGCTGGATACGGTTTGAGGGCTTTGAGGGCAGCTCGAGCGCCCACCACGATTCCCAATCGAGGAGGATCGCCACGTCCGCCCGCACACGGCTGCCACAGACCGCGTCCAGCTCGCGAAGCTCGCCACCGAGCTGGACGACCTCGCGCCACGTCGGAGAGGAGTGGGCAGGGCCGTGCGGAACCGCCGCGCTGTGGAACTTCTCGGCGCCCGCCCGCGATTGGCGCCACTGGAAGAACATGACGCCGTCCGCGCCGCGCGCCACCGCCTGCATACTCCACAGCCGCATCTGGCCCGGCCGCTTGAGCGCGTTCTGGGCGCGCCAGTTGACCTGACTCGGCGCCTGCTCCATCAGCACCCAGGGCCGGCCGCCGCCGAGCGAGCGCATGAGGTCCCCGCTCATAGCGGCTCGGGCGGTGGATTCGGGATCCGACGGGTCGGGGTAGGAGTCGTGGCTCACGATGTCCTCACGGGCGGCCCAGCGCCAGTAGTCCATCGGCTTGAAAAAACCCATGAAGTTGGTGGTGACCGGTAGAGCCGGCGAGACTCGGGTGAGGATAGCGCGCTCGGCCTCGAAGCAGGCGAGCACCTCATCCG
>JALYYG010000252.1 GCA_030946685.1 Candidatus Dormiibacterota bacterium
CTCCAGGAGCCGGATCCGGAAATGGAAGCCCTAGAGGCTCACGTCCTCCCGAGCTCCCGGCTGGCAAACGAGGCGGCTGGCACCACGATTCGGTTTATCCAAGCTTCCGCCTCACCTCCTTTGCCCCACGGGCAGTGAACTTCGCACCGGAGTGTACCAGTCGGGGGATACAGCCGAAGATCACACGCTCGCGGAGCGTGGATTGCCTCCACCCCTACACTTTTCGCTCGATGCCTCGCAGACACGCCTCTCACGCGACCGCCGCGCAGCCCGAGGCAGATCGTGAGGCACCCCGTCCTGCGCGGCCAAGACCGCAAGCCTCGACGATGCGGTTGAGCAAGCGCGTGGTGTGGAAGGCGGACCGCCGCTACCTCATTTACTACGAGCGATCAGTGGCGCCCGCCCTGAACGCGCTGGCGCGCAAGGCTTGAGCGATCTCCGCTGGCATCCCCTGCTGGAGCAGTGGGTCACCGTCGCGCCGTGGCGCCAGGACCGCACATACCATCCTCCTGCGGACCACTGTCCCCTTTGTCCCACCAGGGCCGGCCATCTCGAAACAGAGATCCCCGAGCCCGACTATCACATCGCCGTCTTCGAGAACCGCTTCCCGTCATTCACGGGCGAGCACGGACGCTGCGAGGTCGTCTGCTACACGCCCGTACACGACTCATCGCTCGGCGACCAGTCGGTGGAGCACATCCAGGACCTGATCGAGGTATGGCGAGATCGCACCGAGGAGCTCGGCCGGCTCCCGAACGTGCGCTACGTCTACATTTTCGAGAACCGCGGCGAGGAGATCGGTGTCACGCTAAGCCATCCCCACGGCCAGATCTACGCATATCCTTTCGTCCCGCCCGTCCTGCAGCATGAGCTGCAAGCAAGCGCAAGGCACAAGCGAAAGACTGGACGCTGCCTGTACTGCGACGTGCTCGTGGGCGAGCGCGGTGGAGAGCGGACCGTGCTCCGGGATGACCGTTGGATCGCATTCGTGCCGCCGTTTGCCCGGTGGCCGTATGAGGTGCACATCGCGCCACTGCGGCATCGGACGGGACTTCTAGACCTTGACGCGGAGGACGGCGGATCGTTTGCCCGAACCCTGAAAGGCCTGCTGCAGAAATACGACCGCCTCTTCGATCGTCCGCTCTCCTATGTGATGGCAATGCATCAGAAGCCGCCAGGCCGCGGCGGTGCGGACCACCACCTTCACGTCGAGTTCTATCCACCCAATCGCAGCCGCGACAAGCTCAAGTACCTGGCCGGCTCGGAGCTGGGAGCTGGAGCTTTCATAGTCGATGCGCGCGCCGAAGACACCGCCGCGGAGCTGCGTGGACTCTAAGCAGGGGACCTGGCATGGGCGAGCTCCCGGTCGCGTGAATCTCATCGGCGAGCACGTCGACTACCTCGGTGGCGTGGTGCTGCCCGCAGCGGTGGACCGGCACACCGACGTCACCGGCCGGCCCGCGACCGAATGGTCGATGAACAGCCGTGTCAAGGGTGGACTTGCATATCTTCGCGGGGTGGGCGAAGAGCTCGGTGTGGCTCCACAGGCTGTGCGTGTGCGATCCGACATCCCGTCCGGCTCGGGGCTCAGCTCCTCCGCCGCGCTGCTGGTCGCCCTCGCCGCCGGGCTCAAGCCGGAGATGGACGGAGTCGAGGCGGCTTTACTGTGTCAGCGGGCAGAGCAGCGCGCCACCGGTGTCCAGGTGGGCGTAATGGACCAGTTCGCAGCCGCGCTGGGGCGACGCGGCCACGCGCTGCTCCTCGACTGCGGAACCCTCGAGTACCGCGCTATACCCTTTCCTGACGAGCTGGTCATCGCCGTGATCGATTCCGGCGAGCACCGCTCGCTGTCCCGAACGCCCTACAACCAGCGTCGCCTGCAGGCGGAGGCGGGGCAGCCGAATCGGCGCCGTCACGTGGATTCGGAGATCGCGCGCGTGCATTCGTTCGTCGATGCGCTCGAACATCGCGATTTCGAACGGCTGGGGAACCTGTTGAAGGATTCGCACCGAAGCCTGCGAGATGACTTCGAGGTCTCGACTCCGCACATCGACGCGATGGTGGAGAAGGCTTGGGCAGTTCGCGGTTGCTTTGGTGCCCGCATCATGGGCGCCGGCTTCGGCGGCAGCATCCTCGCGCTCATCGAAAGAGGCAGCGACGCGGCCCTGGCTGCGGCGGTCGCGCGGCCGGTGATCTTGTGTTCGACGGCCGATGGCGCTTTCGTGCGGCCAGATGCAGGGGGGCGGGCGGCGTGAGCGACTGCCTGTTCCTTCCACTTCCCCAGCGGGCCGGTGGGATCCGCGAGCTCAGCGGCTGGGAGGCCGTGTGGACGCCGCTCGGCGAGGGAGAGGCTGAGCGGCTGACCATCGGAAAAGGCGTCGGTTGGCAGCCGATCGAGGTACCACGCCAGCTCTCGGCGCGCGAAGGGCACCAGGCCGTGTGGTATCGCACCGAGTTCGCCCGGCCCGACCATTCAGGAAGGGTGCTGCTTCGCGTGGGCGGCGCTTTCCTCGCGACCCACGCGTGGCTCAACGGCAAGCTGCTCGGATCCCACTATGGTCACTTCGCGCCGTTCGGGTTCGACCTCACCCCATACCTGAAGGCCGAGAACCTACTCGTCATCTGCTGCGAGTCGCCTGTCGAGCCGCAGCCGGACAAGAAGCACCATGTGATGGGGGTCTTCAACGACGGCGAGCTGAGGCCGTATCCCGCATCTGCGTACTCGAGCCTGCCCGAGCCGTACCAATGGGAGGTGCCGATCGGGCTCTGGCGCCCGGTCGAGCTGGAGTACGTGGGCCCGATAACCATCGACTGGATGCGTCTCAAGCCACACATCGAGGCGAATGACGGGCGTCTCGAGGTTGAGGCCCGCCTTCGCAACCTCGACGGCCGCCAGATGGACGGTGAGGTCGAGCTGGTCGTGTCAGCACCCGGACGCGATCCTTTGAGATTGCGACGCGAGGTGCGCCTCGGAGGCGGAAACGAGCAGACGCTGTCGATGCGCCTCGCCCTGCCAGGCGCCAGGCGATGGGAGCCGTGGCGATTCGGAAACCAGCCCGAATACAGGGCTGAGCTCATCGCAAGTGTCGCCGGCGGCGGCGAGTCCGCGCGCGTGACTGACACCTTCGCCTTCCGAGAGTTGAAGTGGGACATCAGGCCGCGCCGCTGGAACTTCGCGGTCAACGGCCGTCCGATTTTCCTGCGGGGTGCGTGCTATGCGCCGTCCTACCGCCTCGATGAGCTGACTCCGGAGCGACTCGAGGGGGATCTTCGCATTGCCAAGGAAGCAAACCTCGACGCTCTAAGGGTTATCGCGAACGTGCTTCCTGAAGAGTTCTATCGCCGTGCAGATGCGATGGGCATGCTTCTTTTCCAGGAGCTGCCCCTTACCGGCATCTATGCGTACCACGCGCGAGGCGATGATTCCCGTTTCTTCGAATCGGCGGCGCGCGAGCAGCAGGCCGAGATGGTCGAAATCTTGCGCAACCGTCCCTCTGTCGCGCTGTGGATCGCGCATGACGAGCCGGCGTGGCTGCAGAGCAACGCCGACCTGGGCGATGTGCATGCGGTACGGCAGAACCACTCGATCGACCAGGAGCTCAAGGCATCCTTCGAACGCATGGATTCGACCCGGCCGGCGCTTGCGGCCTCAGGCGAAGTGGACCAGCACCTTCTGCTGGGCTGGGCGTCTGGGTCTTGGCGAGATATCACCGAGGTCGAGCCGGTGATGGTTACGGCCTTTGGGGCCCAATCGCTTCCGTCGGTCGACTCGCCTGTCTGGAAACAGATCGCCGCTCCGTGGGCGGTGGCCGATGACGAGCCGTCGTGGCGATATGCGGGCTTCCAGCCGGTTAACTGGGCCGAGCGGGGCGTGGGCTTGCCCTCCGCGCATCAAAGCCTCGCATCCTATGTGGCGGCCTCTCAGGCATACCAGGCGGGTGTCGTCCAGCTGGCTGCCGAGCACTTCCGCACGCGAAAGTTCGAATCATGTTGGGGCGCTTTTGCCTTTCACCTGGTGGATCCTTTCCCCGCCATCGGCTTCGGGCTGCTTGATGGCGCGCGCCGGCCCAAGCCGGCGCTCGCAGCGTTGACGGAGGCATTCAAACCGACGCGTGTGATCGTCGAGCCGCTCACATTCGAGCCCGACCGCCCATTCGGCATCCTGCAGCGACCCGATGTCCCATTCAGTGCGCGGTTGGTGATCGTCAACGACGACCCGGAGGTGTCCGGGAGCGGGGTGGTTCGCTGGTCGGTCACGCGCGAGCGTGCAGCGAAGGTCCGCGGAGCGCGGTTCCTTCGCGACGCCGTGCAGAGAAAGTCGTTTGCCGGCGCGGTGGAGGTTGAAGTTCCAACCGCGTTCGAGCCGGCGGTGAGTGCCACGACGGTGACCCTTCCGCTATCAGCCGAGGGGGTTTACAGGCTTGAGGCGACCCTTACCGCAGGCGGCCGCGTCGTCGATCGCTCGGAGCTTCCCTTCACGGTGACGTCGACTCTGCCGCAGCCTCGGCCGCGGCCTGAGCTCGCGCACTATCTGGCCGAGCGGCTCGCCGACCTCAGCAGCCTGCGTTCAGAGCACGATGGCTTGAGCTTCGCCCTGGAGAACCGGACCCGTCCCGCCGTGCTGGTGGGGCTCACCGGCTTGCGCCTCGACGGCGTGGTCCTCGCCCGCCCCGACCTCCAGGTCGAGACCCACGCGGGTCGCGCGCCGCTCCCGAAGCGACTGGACATGCCGCTTGGGCGGAGGCTGCAGGTGCATGTTGTCACCGGGGAGCCGCTTGGTTCGGGGGCGCACTCGCTCGAAGCTGACATCACGGTCCCAGGAGTTGCGTCAGGGCGCCTGGTGGTCGAAGGAAATGTGCTCGCTCCCGAGCGGGCGTCGCAAACTTGACTCGACTAGGTCGGCTGCCATACTTCAGCACTACGCGTTGCCGGCGGACCAAACACCCGGCGGCTCACAAATCTCGTAATCAAAACGTAGCCGGATACGGCTGAAGGGAGGCCCCTCAACCGGATGGACCCTGTTTACGGAATGCTCGTCCTGGCGCCGCTCGCCGTGATCGTCGCCATCCTTTATCTCTTCACCCGCCGGCGGCGCATCAAGCACAAGAAGATGGCGCCGCCCGTACGGCCGCCATCGCCGCATGCTCAGCCGGCTCCAAATCCTTCCCAACCCGCGGGAATCGCCACCACATGGGCGCCACCGGCGGGAGCGCACGCGCCCAGCCCGGTCGCTCCGACCGTCATGGTTCCGCCAGGGTCGGCGCCCAGCTGGGACCAGTCGGCGCCGGCGCCGGTCCAGGGAGGCCAGGCGACCTGGGGGTCTCCATCGGCCGCGCCGCCGGCGCCTGGCGGGCTGGGCGGACCCCCGCAGCCGGCCGCGCCGACGTGGGGTGCGCCGCCGCCGCCG
>JALYYG010000254.1 GCA_030946685.1 Candidatus Dormiibacterota bacterium
TCGCTCAGCCTGACCCAGATGATGATGAACTCAGTCGAGCTGTACAGGACCCTCGGCGAGGAGGTCAGCCTCGAGACTGGCTGGCACGAGGTTGGCTCGCTGCGGCTGGCTTCCAGCCAGGAGCGAATGGAGGAGCTGGCGCGCCAGGCCGGCTGGGCGAAGACCTTCGGCCTGCCGCTCGAGCTCGTCTCAGCCGGGGAAGCCCAGCGGATGTTCCCTCCCATGTCGACAGACGGCGTACTGGGCGCTGCGTATCTCCCGACCGATGGGTACATCGATCCCAGCCAGCTCACGTTCGCACTCGTCGACGGCGCTCGCCGGCGCGGCGCCGAGATCTGCGAGGACACAAGGGTCACAGCGATCGAGGTAACGGGCGGAAGGGTTCGGCGCGTGATCACCGACCGTGGGGACATCGATACCGACCTGGTCGTAAACGCGGGCGGCATGTTTGCGACCGAGATCGGCCGCCTCGCCGGCGTCAACGTCCCGATCATCCCGATGGCGCACGAGTACCTGATCACCACTCCCTCAGGCCTACCCCTCGACATGCCCACCATGCGCGACCCGTCGCTGCTCGTCTACTACCGGCCCGAGTCCGGAGGCCTGATCATGGGCGGCTACGAGCGCGACCCGGCGCCTTGGGGGATGGACGGCATCCCGCCCGACTTCAACGGCAAGCTGCTCGATCCGGACTGGGATCGATTCGAGCCACTGATGACCAATGCCATCGTCAGAACGCCGGCGATCAAAGACGCGGGGATCGTGCGGCTTGTCAACGGCCCCGAGGCGTTCACCCCTGACGGCGAGTTCATCCTCGGTCCCAGCGAGGTGCGAGGGTTCTGGGTCGCGGCCGGGTTCTGCGCGCACGGCCTCGCGGGGGCAGGCGGGATGGGCCGCCTTGTGGCCGAGTGGATCGTCGAGGGCCGGCCCGGCCTCGACGCGTGGGAGATGGACTCCCGCCGCTTCGGCCGCCACTACACGAGCCGCGAGTACACACTGGCACGGACCCGCGAGGTCTACTCCACTTATTACGACGTCAAATACCCCGGCCATGAACGGAGCGCCGGCAGGCCTCTCCGCGTATCTCCGATCTACGCAAGGCTGGCCGAAGCAGGCGCCGCCTTTGGCGAAAAGTCCGGATGGGAGAGAGCCAACTGGTTCGAGCCCAACGCGGCAAACGGCGACGATTCGCTGCGGCCGCGCGGGTGGGCGGGGCGACTCTGGTCGCCCGCGATCGAGGCCGAGCACAGGGCGTGCCGCGAAAAAGCCGCCCTCTTCGACTTCACCTCTTTCGCGAAGATCGAGATCCGCGGCCGGGGCTCAGCAGCCTATGTCGAGACCCTGTCGGACAATCACGTTGCGCGCGGCGTCGGCATGCTGACCTACACGCAGATGCTCAACGAGGGCGGCGGAATCGAGTGCGACTTCACAGTCACCCGGCTGTCCGATGACCGCTTCCGCGTTATCACGGGCACCGCCTTCGGGCAACACGACCTGTCGTGGATCCGCGACCACGCGCCGCAGGATGGATCGGTCTACGTCGAGGACGTTACCTCCATGTACGCCTGCGTCGGCCTGTGGGGCCCATCGGCGAGGCGAATCCTGCAGCCACTGACACTCACCGACCTCGGCAGCGAGGTCTTCCCTTACATGACCGCGCGGCAGCTGGCGGTTGGATCCGTGCCGTGCCTTGCCTTGCGTGTCACATATGTCGGCGAGCTGGGCTGGGAGCTGTACTGCCCGTCGGAGTTCGGCCTGCGGCTGTGGGACATCATCTGGGAGGCGGGGCGAAGCGAAGACATCGTCGCGGGCGGTTACAAAGCAGTGGATTCCTTGCGGCTCGAGAAGGGATACAGGGTTTGGGGCTCCGACATCAGCCCCGACGCCAACCCGTACCAGGCCGGCCTGGGCTTCTGCGTCAAGCTCGACAAGGGCGAGTTCATCGGAAGGCAGGCGTTGTTGAAGGCACGCGAGGAGCCCGCCGCGACCAGGCTCGCCTGCCTGGTGCTGGACGACCCGCGCTCCGTGGCGTTGGGCTCCGAGCCGGTCCGGATCGCCGGTGCCGCCGGCCGCGTCACGAGCGGAGGCTTCGGATACTCGGTTGGACGGTCGATCGCGTACGCGTACGTGCCGGCGGACTCTAAACCGGGCACCCCGGTCGAGGTCGAGATCTTCGGCACCTGGGTCGGCGGCCACGTGTCCGACGAACCACTTTTCGACCCTGCGGGCAAAAAGATCCGGGCCTGAGCGGTTTCAGTTCCCTCTCCCCGTCGGGGTCACTCAACTACCCACTTGACATTCGCCAATAGTTCGACGATGATCGAACTCAAGTTAGATGCCTGTCGAACTTCGCTCCGAAGTTTTCGCTTCCACTGCCCACGAGCTGCTGTGCCACGTGGCGGCCGTCGTTGGAAAGGAAAAGAACCTCGAGGTGGGCGACAGGTGGCGCCTGCATGCGCGCTCGGCGATGTCGCCCGAGCTCCTCAACGCGATAGTGGCCTTCGACATCGGTCATGGCCTCCACGGTCCCTGGACCAACCTGCTCGCGATGACCTACAAGCAGCGGTGGGCGACAGTGGACGACCTCCTGCACGGCGTCGAGATCGAGCCGGAGAACGACCTGATCCTGCAGATCGCGGGCGTCGAAGAGTACCCCTCGGCGCGCGAGCGCCTTGTCGACTGGGTCTTGCGCATCGCGGCCGGAGAGAAGACCGCCGCCCCCGAGCTCCTGGATGCGGGATCGCATGCCCCACAGTGGGCAGCGAACGTCGCCAAGTGGCTGCCTCGCTTGGCGCCGCGCTTGCGCGAGTCGCTGATCGAGATCACTACTCTATGGCGTCGCGACCTCTTCGGCGCGGAGGAGGCCCGGCTGACTGCGATCCTGCAGCGCGACGCTGCGGCGAAGCAAGCGCTTGCTTCGCGGCTCCGCCCAGCCGACCTTATGGAGCAGGCGACCAATGGTGTCGCGTGGGTCGATCAACCGGGCGTGGAAGTAATCGCTCTCCTGCCGACATGGGTCATGCGACCCTGGACCCTTCACAATCGCGCCGGGAACAAAGCCATCATCAGCTACCCGGTCGCGGACGAGAGCCTCGGCCAGAACGGCGGTGCGATTGCCGCCCGGGCGGTGAAGCTGGCGCGAGTCCTCTCCGACGAGAGCCGGGTCCGGGCCATCCAGCTTTTGGCGATGGAACCTCTGAGCCTGCAGGAGCTTACTGAGAAGCTCGGTCTGCGGAAGTCGACGGTTCACCACCATATCGCTGAGCTGAAAGCTGCTGGGCTTTTGAGGGTGCCAATGGGGACCAAGAGGTACTCGCTGCGCCCGGAAGCCCTCGACCGTTTCGGTGCGGTGCTCGCCGAGCTGGCGCGCCCGGGCAAGGCGAGGAGGAAGACGGCGTGAGCGACCTACTGACCCAGCAGTTGTTGAAAGACCGCCATTCGGAGCTGCTGGCCGATGCCGAGCAGCGCAGGCTGGCCCGCCTTCAGCCCCCGAGGGAGTCGCTGGTGCGACTGCGCCTGACGATCGAGCTGCAGTTCGGAAGGCGAAAGGTGGAGGCGGCTAAGCGCCTGCAAGCAGGCTGAGATACTGCTCGAACTCGTCGTCCGCGGTCGCCAGCTGGAGCCGGTTGAAATGCTTGGCGGCGTACCCGCTGAAGTCGAAGTCCAACTCCGAGATCCCGCTCTGGAGCACGCCCCACATCGCCTCGCGGAAGTCGGACATGACGCGCATGAGGCGAAGAGCTGCGAGATCCGCCGGCCTCTCGACGCCAAAGTAGGCAGCGAGCAGGCGGCTGTCCTCAACCAGGCCGAAGTCGTGATTGACTGACAGGTTGGCAAGGTCGAAGAAGCGGTCGCCCATGCCCGCGTACTCCCAGTCGACGATCCGGATCTCGCCATCGTCCAGGAAGTTGGCGTTGAGAAGGTCGTTGTGGCACGGCACCTCGTGCTGGGGACCGCGGGCACGGCGGATCCGCTCCGAGGCATGTTGCGCCGCGGCGAATTCCGACGGGATGGATACACCGCGTGCGAGAGCCTCGTCACGGTACTCACCGACGATGGCGTGGGCGTCAAACCAGCCAGGGATCCTGGCTGCGCCGTGGATCTTTCGCAAGACGGCAGCCACACGGCGAATCCCCTCGGGAGTCCGGATCTCATCGGGAGGCACGACCCGCCCTTCGATGAAGCGCGTCACGAGCCAGCCTTCCGACTCCTCGAAAGCGATTACCTCGGGCCCAACCCCGATCTCAGCTGCTCGCAGGCTCGCCGCATGTTCCGTGGCCCGCTCGATGCCGAGGAGGTTCGTGTCCTTGCCGCCGACCCGCAATACATAAGTGGCGCCGTCGACGTCCACACGGTAGTTGCGGTTGGTGATCCCGCCGGAAAGGGCGGCGATGCTCGCCTCGCGGCCAGGCCACAGCCGCCCGACCGCGGCGACCGCCTCTCCGGCGCCAATGCCATCCATTCCTGCGGAGGGTAGCCGGGAACTGCGTTGCGCGCAGCAAGCCGCGCCCGTGCTTGAATGTCAAGACCCTCGACCGAGGGTTAAGGTGGCCCGGTGAAATCAGGGCATCAGGGGTGGGCGTCGTGAGCACGAAGCAGGCGGCAACCGAGTCCGAGCAGGCCGAGCTGGCGGAGCTGCGCCGGCGCTACATCCCGCGCGGCATCACCACGGCTCATCCGTTGGTCCTCGATCGCGCCAAGGGCGCTGAGCTCTGGGACGTCGC
>JALYYG010000259.1 GCA_030946685.1 Candidatus Dormiibacterota bacterium
GCACCGTGCCGGTCGGTCCGTACCAGATGCAGGCAGCGATCGCAGCGGTGCACGACGAGGCGCCGAGCGCCAAGGAGACGGACTGGCCGCAGATCCTCGCGCTGTACGAGGTGCTGGAGCGAGTGTCGCCGGGGCCGGTGGTGACGCTCAATCGAGCGGTCGCGGTAGCGATGGTCAACGGACCACGAGCCGGCCTCGCATTGCTCGGAACCCTTGACAACGACCATCGCATGGCGTACAACCACCGGCTCGAGGCCGTGCGTGGCCATCTGCTCGAGCTTGCGGGCGAACCCGTGGCAGCGCGCGAGTCCTACCTGCGAGCGGTACGGATGACGGCGAGTCTTCCAGAGCAGCGGCACCTCGCGCTGCGGGCAGCACGGCTCGCATAGGTCCGCTCGGCTATCCGGCGAACGTTCGCCGACGCATGCCCCGATCGAAAGTCAACCGACCTCTTCTCCATCTCCGTCCGCCTCTGGTTGCCACAAGAGGTCGGAGGAGATCAGGATGTCGGCGGTGGCGATGTTGGTGGCAAGGGGGACGTTTCGCACGTTGCAAATCCGCATCAGCGTTTGAATGTCAGGATCGTGTGGGTGCTTGTCGAGTGGATCGACGATGAACACGACAGCATCTACTCGCCCGTCAACGATCAGGCTGGCGATCTGGACATCGCCGCCCAGGGGTCCCGATTCCATGCGCTCCACAGTCAGTCCGACTTTCTCGACCAGCAATCTTCCGGTGGTACCGGTGGCGAACAGCTCGCACTGCTGCAATCGATCTCGGTTGAACGTGGCAAAGGCGACCAGGTCGGCTTTCTTGCCATCGTGCGCGATGATCGCCAAGCGGGGCTTGTAGCTTTGGTCTTTTCTGGTTTCCATCGATTGTTCCAACCCGCGCGAACTCGTCGCTATTTCGCCTATCCAGTCTGACTCTCAATTCATTGTGTCTGTTCATCTGAACCACACGATCCATCGACGACAACTCTCGTGCGTCTGCTCGGTCTCGTCCTTGCCACCCAACATTTGGGGTTTTGCTTCGTGTGAGCGGCACCTATCGAGCAGGTTCTCGAGCACATACAGTCGACTGCAACATGCAGGAGGTTCCGCAATTGATGGTTACGCGCATCCTGGCTGAGACATCCGCGTCTGCCGACCTTGATGACGTGTGTCGCTGGCTGATCCGGAGCCAGCACCACCCAATTCGCTTGGACGTTGACGATCTGCCTGCGCTGAGGAAAGGAACCACGCTCAGGCTTGCCAGTCCGATTCGCGCGCAGCGTGCCGTGCTGTGCGCCGCCTGGCTTCTGGAGGATGTCGACCCCGGCGGCTGCTTGCTGGCAGGCCACCTGCGCTTCGTGGCTCATCCGACTGGATCCGACATCAGATTGAGCTTCCGGGGACGCACCGCCAATGCGATGGGAGCCGGGTTGCCCCTGCGTAAGGCAGACCTCGCTGCGCGGCAGCTCCTGAAAGTGATCGCCGAATCTATTGGACGTCCGTCAGCGGTCGCGAGACGCCAGGCTTCGCATTCGGCCGAGATCATCCCGCTCCGGTACGCGGTTGACTATTCGTAAGGCAACCGCGTCTCAGGGAGGGAGTGGAGGGGCCCGGCACCGCGCCGGGCCCCTGACTTTCAGCCCGGGTAGGGGTTCGCCGCAACCTCTTCGATGAGATCGGCAGCACGCCGAGTGCCGGGACGGGCCTGGAGCCGCACGGAGGCCGCCTTCATCCGGCGGTGCAGTGACTCGTCCCCGAGCAGGCGATCGATGGCGCCGGCCAGGTCACGTTCATCGAACGAATAGGTCGGGAGCCGCAGCCCGTGCAACGTCTCGTGCACGCGCTGAGCATTGTCGTGCTGGTCCCAGAATATGGGCAGGACGATCATCGGCTTCCCGAAGTACATGCACTCGGTGGTCGTGTTGTTGCCGCCATGCGTGATGACGAGGTCGACCTGCGGGAGAATCGATGTCTGCGGCAGGAACTCGCCGCCGATCATGTTCTCAGCGAGCTCGTACGCCTCGTGCTGAGGGCCTTTGCTGACGACAAAACGGTGACTCGTCCGCGAGAGGACGTCGACCAGCCGTTCCATCAGCGCCACATCGGCTGAACCAAGGGAGCCGAGGCTGACGTAGATAAGGGCCGAATCTTGGCGGCTGGGCGGATCCCAGGCTGCATCGGTGGAGCGGACACTTGTCTCGAGGTTGTGCCACGTGGCCGGCAACGCTCGGCTTCGCGGATAGTCGAGCTCGGCCGGGTAAAGATAGAGGTTGAGCCGCGGCGACTCATGGATGAACTCGAGCTCGGGCAGCGGCGGGGCGCCGTGCTCGACGCAGAATTCTGAGAATTCCGCCTGCATGTGCCCAATGCGGCGCACGTACTCATCGCGGAACTCGGTCCATTCACTGCGGTCGTCGATTGTGTAACCGGAGAACGTCGGCGGCAGGTCAGGGTCCTTGAGCTCCAGTGGATTACAGGAAGCGATGCGCACCCACGGGCGCCCGCTCGCTGAGATGGCCGGAAATGAAACGACGTTGTCCTCGACGATCACGTCCGGGCTGAGCTCGTCGAAGATCTCGGTGAGACGCGGATCCACGTATCGCGCGCCGTCGACGAGAGCCTGCCAAGTCGGTGTGATGAAGCCCTCGAGCTGTGCCACCGTCGACTGGCGGAAGACCGGCGACGTGTCGCGTATGAAGTCCTTCCAGAACTGGCCCGGAGCCTCAGGTTCCGACGGTGGAGGCCCGAGGCGCATCAGCCGCTCCTCGAATCCCTTGGCTTCGAGCGTGCCTCTGAACGACTCCTCCACCACGAAGACCACGCGATGGCCACGGCGTCTAAGGACGTCACCGATGCCAACACAGTTGTTCGTCGGCCCGAATGCGCCTTCCGGAAAGAAGACGAACGTCTTCGCAGGCCGAGCCTCTCCTGTCATGGCCTTCCGACCACAGGTATGCGCGGCACCATCGCGAATAGGATCAACCGCAGGTCGAGCCCGCGTCAACCCAACGATTCTCAGTTCGTCGCGCTTGGTCTCAGCGAGCGCTTGCAGGTCAAGCCCGCGTCAACCCAACGATTCTCAGTTCGTTGCGCTTGGTCTCAGCGAACGCTTGCCATGGCGCCAACGCCGGCGAGCGCGAGCAGGAACGACGTGGCCACGACCATGGGGCCGATCACAGCCAGGATTTGCTTGAGGAAGCTGAGGCGCCGGCGCCGGCGCAAGAGGCCAAGCCTCGAGTCCAAGCTCAGTAACGGGCTAGTCGCCGTGTGGTCGTCGATTTCGAGCTCCTCCGGGGTGCTACGTGGTCCCGCAGCGCATAGCTTCGGCTGGTGGCCGTAACAAAGTCAGCAACACCCCCAACCAGAACGGTGTTACTGCGATTGTTACCACCTTGCGTCCATCCTCTCAAATGACCGAATGTCCGACCCAGAAACCGCCTCGAATCGCAACTCGGTTCATGACTTTCGCTTTGGGAGTGAAGCCAGCCGGCACGTACTGATCGATACTTCCGACTTGATGCCTCCCAGCGTCGACCTGGGGGTGGAGGCCGTCACCCCCGTGGCCGACCCAAATCTCGACAGGGAGATCGAGTAGTCCCGTTCAGCGAGCCGATCCTCAAGTCCTTGCACTTTTAGCCGGCTCCGTCGTCCAGAATGGACACACCGGCCGGGTGGTCTCCGCCGACCACCAGAGCGCCGGCCTACGGGAGGTGGCGAAGATGGCTACGACCGATGTCGTGCACCGCAACATCGAGATGGCCCGCAGGGGCTACGCCGCATTCAACGATGGGGATATCGAGACGGCGATGTCAACCATCTCCGACGACATCGTCTGGCACGGTGGCCTTCGAGGACCTCTGGCCGGCGACTACAAGGGCAAAGCGGCAGTCCTCGACTTCTTCATGAAGTTCGGGCAGCTGACAGAAGGAAACTACAAGGCCGAAATTCACGACGTTCTCGCCAACGAGGAGCACACAGTCGTGATCGGAGTTGCCAGAGCCACACGCGGCGGCAAGACTCGGGAGGACAAGTTCGTCGACGTGATCCACGCCGGCGCCGACGGGAAGGCCACGGAGTTCTGGAGGTCCTTCGAAGACCAGGTCGGCGCCCTAGAGTTCCTGGAGGGCTGAAAGAAAGGATCTCCCTGTTCGGCGGTCGTGACTAAGAGTTAAGGCCCAGGGCCGCCTCAAACGATTCATAGCCTGGCGCCACGCGCGGCCACCCGCGCCTCTGCTCCCACCCTTCGGCGACATCGAGCAGCAGCTCGTCACGGAAACGCGGGGCTGTGATGTGAAGCCCGAATGGGACGCCATTTGGGCAGATGCCCGCCGGTACGGAGATGGCGGGGTTCCCGGTGATGTTGGCGACGTTTGTGTTGTACACCTCATCGGGCAGCGTGCCTGGCTCGTCTTGCAGACTCAATCGACCATCAGCCAGGAATCCAGGTGCGGCAACGGTTGGCGAGAGGATGACGGCATTCGTGCCCAGCAGTTGGTCGAACTCCTTCACGTATGCGAAACGACGTCGCCTCGCAGCCATGTAGTCATCGATCGACACGGTTAGACCGAACTCCATGAACCTCCGCGCTGACGGGTGCATCCGCGCCAGGTTGGCAACCACAAAGTCGCGGCCGAGGCGATGAACATGCTCGGCTGTAGCCAATATGACCCAGTCGTCGTCCGGGTCGCCGGCCGCCCACAGCGCATCCGGCTCGAGGTGTTCGATGTCCAATCCGAACGTTTCGCCGAATGCCGCCACAGCTGCGTCAAACGCTGCCGCAACGTCGTCCGCAAGGGGCCCGGCTGGACTGAACCTGGGCGTGGCGTACACCCTGAAAGGCCTTCCGCCTCCTGCGGGATATGGCATCGGGAGCGCGGTGGGATCACCCGGCACCGGGCCCCTCTCCACCGATAACAGGAGCCGAAGGTCGGCGACCGTCGTGGCGAACGGTCCGTCGGTGGAAAAATCGATCCAGTCCGGAATCGGTTGGCGGCCGATGACGCCGTTGGTCGGCTTGATTCCCACCAGACCGCTGAATGCGGACGGGATCCGGATCGAGCCGCCACCGTCGGTAGCGGTCGCGATCGGGACCATACCCGCAGCCACTGCGGCGGCAGAACCCCCGCTCGAGCCCCCCGGCGACCAATCCAGCGCCCATGGATTCCGAGTTGTGCCAAACAGGAGGTTGGATGTGTACCCTTCGCAGGCGAACTCCGGCAGGTTGGTCTTCCCCACCACGATGGCGCCGGCGGCCCGTAAGCGGGACGGCACCAGGCCATCCGTTGTGGCCGGAGGCGCATCGGCGAACAGGACGGATCCCTGCGTGGTCCGCATGCCGGCGACGTCCTCCAGATCCTTCACCAGCACCGGCACTCCGGCAAGGGGTGCGGTGCGGCCGGCGGCGTCCTTGACGCGATCGAGGGACCGCGCTTCGGCAAGAGCCTCCTCTCCACGCAACGCGACGACCGCATTCAAGGTCGGGTCCAGACGCTCGATGCGCTCGAGAGCGGCCCGCACAACCTCTTCGGCCGATACGTGGCGCGAGGCGATTGCGTCTCGCACGCCGGCTATGACCCCGAAGGCTCGACCGGTCACCCGGCCGCTTCGCTTCCCAAGTGGCTGAGGATAACAATTCGGAGGGCCGCCGACCCG
>JALYYG010000016.1 GCA_030946685.1 Candidatus Dormiibacterota bacterium
GCTTCTGCAACTCGATGCGGGTCTGGCCGCGGAGCTTGGCGTCCAGGTTCGAGAGAGGCTCGTCAAGCAGGAACACCTTCGGGTTGCGCACGATCGCCCGGCCGAGGGCCACGCGCTGCCTCTGGCCGCCGGACAGCGCTCGGGGTTTTCGCTGCAGGAAGTTGTCCAGGCCCAGGATGCCGGATGCGTTCTTGACACGCTTGTCGATGTCCGGCTTCTTCATGTGCTGCATCTGCAGAGGGAAAGCCATGTTGTCGTAAACGCTCATGTGCGGATACAGCGCGTACGACTGGAACACCATGGCGATGTCGCGGTCCTTCGCGGCGATGTCGTTGACGACCCGGTCTCCGATCCGGATCTGTCCCTCGCTGATCGCCTCCAGACCGGCCAGCATGCGCAGCGCGGTCGACTTGCCGCATCCGGAGGGGCCGACCAGGACCATGAACTCCTTGTCCTTGATCTCCACGTTGAAGTCCTTCACGACCGTCAGGTCGGCCGTGTAGCGCTTGACAACGTGGTCGTATGTGACTGATGCCATAGCTTTCTACTACCCCTTCACAGAGCCGGCCAGGATGCCGCGGACGAAATAGCGCTGGAGGCTGAAGAACACGATCAACGGCACGATCATCGAGAAGAAGGCCGCGGCGGTCAGCAGCTGCGAGCCCTGACCCAGCGAGCCGACCAGGTTTGCGAGGGTCACGGTTAACGGCGCAAACTCGGCAGTGCCGCCGACATACACAAGCGCGACGAGGTAGTCATTCCAGATCCACAGGAACTGGAAGATGACCAGCGAGGCGATCGCCGGCACTGACAGCGGCAGCACGATCCGGAAGAACACCGTGAGGGTGCCGGCGCCGTCGATCTCGGCCGACTCGAAGAGGTCGGTCGGGAGCGCCCGGAAGAAGTTCGCCAGCAGGTAGATCGCAAATGGAAGGCCGTAGCCCGTGTGCACGAGCCAGAGACCGACGAAGCCGACGTTCTGCGGAGTGAGCCCGAGCTGGATGAACAGCTTGAGTATCGGTACGAACGTCGCCTGCAGGGGCACCGCCAGCAGCCCGACCAACGCGAGAAAGAAAAAGTCGCGGCCCCAGAACTTCATCCAGGAGAAGGCGTAGGCGGCGAAGGCGGCGATCGTCACCGGGATCACCGTGGCCGGGATCGTAATCATGAAGCTGTTGAAGAAGCTGTTGCCAAGGTTGCTGGCGTTCAGCACCCCTCCATAGTTGTCCAGGGTGAACTTGAAGGGCGGCGACAATGCGGTCCACCAGCCGCTGTTATTGAATTCGGTCAGTGGCCGGAACGAGCTGACGAGGAGACCCAGCGTCGGCACGATCCAGACGAGTGTGATCCCGATAACCACCACGTGGAGGAGGGCCTTGGAGAAGACTTGTCCGAGCCACTCGGGCGAGCCCCTTCTCTCGGCGGCAGGCGTGGCGATCTGTTCGCTGGCGATGGTCATCGCCTGGCCTCGACGGCTCGGAACTGCCGCAGATTGAAGATGAGCACGGGGATCACAGCGACGAGGAGGACGATCGCCACGGCGCTGCCATTCCCAAGGTGTTGGACTGCGAGCAACTTGTACATCCGGTTAGCGAGAACGTCTGTGTCGTAGTTGCCGTTGGTCATGACATAAACGATGTCGAAGGCCTTGAGCGCAAAGATGACCAGTGTCGTCCCGACCACCACGATGGTCGGCATCATCAGCGGGAAGATGACCCTGCGGAAGATCGTGAGCTCACCGGCGCCATCGACGCGTGCCGCCTCGAGCAGATCCCCAGGAATGCCCTTCAGGGCAGCCGACAGGATCACCATCGCGAAGCCGACGAAACCCCACACCCCGGCCGCTATGAGAGCGAAGTTGGCTATGTTCGGATCCTGAACCCACAGTATCGGTTGCTGGTGGAAGATGGTGCGTATGTAGTTGAGAGTCCCGGTCTGGGGATCGCCTGGAGGCTGGTACCCGTACATGAACAGCCAGATAACCGCCAGGGCCACGAATGAGATAGCCATCGGCATGAAGATCAGCGACTTGATCGGGCTTTCGTAGGGCACCCGGTCCGTGAGCACCGCAAAGAGCAGGCCGAAGATGAGCACCAGCACCGTGAACAGGACCAACCAGAAGAGATTGTTCCGTATCGCGATCCAGGCTCCCCCACTGGGAAAGCCGCCGAGCTGGTCGCCGAAGTTGCTCAGGCCGATAAAAACGTCCTGGTCGTCGAAAAAGCTCCGGTAAACGGTTCCGAAAACCGGGTAGACGAGGAAGACCGCCACGAACGCAAGGGCCGGACCGACCCAGATCCAGGGCCGGAACGAAGGTCGAGATTTGTCCGGCAGAAGGCGCACCAGGTACTCGCCGCCCACGATGTAGGCGGCGAGTGCTGCCGGCACCCCGATGATGACGCCCGCGAGCGTGGGTACATCGGCCAACAGTTGGCTGAAATCCACGGCCTAGGAGGCCTCCCTACTTATATGCCGCTGTTTGTACTTGGTCCAGGTGAGCCAGGATGGAGTCGAGCTTGGACTGGTCCGCCACGAAGCTGAGCACTGCCGCCCAGTAAGCATTCTTCATGTCGACCGGCATCAGGTCGCCAGCGTCGAAGGCGAAGATCTTCGCCCCGGTCATGACCTTGGCGACCTCCCGTGTGATGTCGTCAGGGTAGTTGGCCAGGTCGAAGCTCTTGTTCGGAGAGAGCTTGCCGCCACGCTTGACCCAGATCGCCTGGGCTTCGGGCGTGGTCAGGTACTTGATCAGCGCACGCGCCTGCGAAGTGTCCTTCAGCATCGAGAAGGCGTCGCCAGCCCCAACGTGCGAGCCCTGGTTTGCGGGGTCGACGTCGGGCAGCGCGAAGAACTTGAAGTCCGTGCCGGCTGTTACGCCGGTGTTCTGCTTGACGAAGTTGTCGGTGATGAAGGAGGCCTGGTTGTGCATGTAGCACTTGGGCGGCGTCTTGAACAGCCCGTCGCCACCGTTCTCGAATTTGAGGGAGAGCATTAGGTTCTTGCCGCCGTAGACGTTGGCGTCACCCGGACCGAGAATGGTGCCCCAAGTCTGCCACGCCGCCTTGATCGCAGGGTCGGTCCACTTGGTCTTGCCCTGCCACCAGCTGTCGTACACCGTGGGCCCGGCCTGGCTGAGGACGATCTCCTTGACCCAGTCACTGCCCGGCCAGCCCGAGGCGGCAGCGGCGGAAAGTCCAATACACCACGGCGTCGTTCCATTGCTCTTGATGGTGTTCTGCAGCGTGATGAGGTCCGCCCAGGTCGCCGGTACCTGATAGTTCTTGGTGGCGAAATTCTTGGGGTCGTACCAGACGAGGCCCTTGACGGCGGCCCAGGAGAAGATCTCGTAAAGCTTGCTGTTGATCGTGCCCAGCTTGATCCAGCCCGGCGCGTACTGGGCCGAAAACGTATTCATATCGAGGATGCCGTTGTCGAGCTGGATCAATTTGCCCTGTGCGGCGTACTTGTTCAGGGTGGCAGGGCTCGGCAATGAGGCGATCTCAGGTGGGTTGCCCGCCTGGACGCGGGTCGCGAGGATTTGGTCGACGTCGCGCGTGCTCTCGAATAGGACCTTGATCCCTGTCTGGTCTTCGAACGGCTTGAGCACGGCCTCGAAGGATGCCTGTTCCGAACCGGACCAGACTGCGAGCACGTGCACCGAGCCCTTGCCCGCAGACGAGCTCGAGCCGCAGGCGACGACGGCCAGTACCGCGAGCGTGGCCAGAGCAAGAAGGTTTCCAGCTTTACGACCCATATTGAGCCACCCCCACAAATGCCCAGCGCGGGCCCTATCCGATCTCCGGATTCTAACGCGCCGATTTGGATCTTGTCGCAACCAAGTTCAAACCGCCGATACGCTCAGCCCGCCCGCACGAGCGCCGATGTTAGATTGGCCGGCGATGTCGAACACCTTCCCCGACAGGTTCCTCTTCGGTGCCGCGGTGGGCGCACATCAGGTCGAGGGCGGGAACACAAACAGCGACTGGTGGTGGTGGGAGCATCGCGAAGGGACCCCCTGCCGCGAGCCGTCGGGCGACGCCTGCGACTTCTACCACCGGTACGAGGACGACATCGCGATGCTGGCCGGCCTGGGACTGAACGCCTTTCGATTCGGCATCGAGTGGGCGCGCATCGAGCCCGCCGAGGGGGAGTTCTCGCGCGCCGAGCTGGACCACTACAGGCGGATGTTGGAAGCCTGCCGCCGGCATTCCGTGACCCCGATCCTCACCTTCCACCATTTCACGCTGCCGAAGTGGCTGAACGACCTGGGCGGATTTGAATCGGAGCAATTCGCGTCGCTTTTTGCGCGCTACTGCGACCACGCGGCCGCGGCGCTAGGGGACGCGATCGGCGTCGCCTGCACCATCAACGAGCCACAGGGGCTCGGGCAAAGCGGATACCTGCTCGGTATCAATCCGCCAGGCCACACCGACGACCATGCCGGCGCCCAGGCCGCGGCCGATCACCTATTGGAGGCACATCGCGCAGGTGCCGCCGCCATCAGGACGCACACGCGCGCGCCTGTCGGTGTGACGCTCGCGATACCCGACATCCAGTACGAGGATGGCGCCGAGGTGGGACGCACGTCGCTCGAGCTCGAGTCGCGGATCAACGACCAGTTCTTCGAGCTGGCGCGCGATGACGATTTCATCGGGGTGCAGACGTACACGCGGTTTCGGATCGGGCCGGAAGGTCCGCGCAGCCCCGGCCACGATTGGAGCGATTGGACGCGCGAAACCAAAGAGACGGAGCAAACGACCCAGATGGGCTACGAGTACTGCCCCCAGGCGCTCGGAGGGGCGATCCGCCGCGCGTGGAAAAGCACCGGCGGAATCCCGATCCTGGTCACTGAGAACGGGATCGCCACCGCTTTCGATGAGAAGCGGATTGCATTCATGGACACCGCCCTGCGCGAAGTGCAAGCCTGCGTGGCCGAGGGCATCGACGTGCGCAGCTACATGCACTGGTCGCTGCTGGACAACTTCGAGTGGACCTTCGGTTACGCGCCGACCTTCGGACTTGTGGCGGTGGACCGGCGGACGTTTGCGAGGCATCCGAAACCGAGCGCCGCGTGGCTGGGCGCGGTCGCGCGGACTCGACGCCTCCCATAGTCCGCCTGAGTGCCATGCCCCGGAAGCTAGCGCTCCTTCGCGGTCTGGGTGATCGGCCTCAACCGATCGACGTCGATCTTCGGCTGCCGCCCGAAGGTCAAAAGGCCGTTCCGCTCCTGCTCGATGTCGGTCAGCTGCGTGTAGCAGAAGCCCTCGACCGGGCCTGGCGCCATCAACGCCTCGACCATCTCCCTGTACTTTTTCAAGAGCGCTTCCGCCCCGGCAGCCTCGGACCAGCCGAAGCCACCAGAGCCTGCCAGCGCGATGCCGCCGAACTCGCTGACCACGACAGGCTCGCCGTGATATTCGTAGCCGGGTAGGTATGCCGGGGGACGCCCATCTGGCGCCAGCGCCGACTCGAGGCTCCGGTAGCGGCGCGAGAGCTCATCGGCGGGCCCGTAGTCGTGGAGCGTGCAGAGGTCACTTGTGGTGTGCTCCCAACCGTCGTTGGATATGACAGGCCGGGTCCCGTCGAGCTCGTGTGTCAGCGCGTACAGCCTATCTAGCAGCGCCGGCGGTCGTGGGGTGCTTAGCCCGAAGCTCTCGTTCATCGGGACCCACGCCACAACTGACGGATGGTCACGGTCG
>JALYYG010000026.1 GCA_030946685.1 Candidatus Dormiibacterota bacterium
CAAGACATTCAGATCGAATCGTCCGCACGATCCGCTCGCCGATCGCGTTCGCTTTGGGCGCCCGCGGCGGCGTTCGCACGCCAGTGATGCCCAGATTGGCCAGCCGCTCGTCAAAGTCCCCACCGTAGTCGGCATCCCGGTCGTGGATCAGAAACTTCGGCTGACGGCCGAGGGGCGTTGCCTCCATCATCTGCCGCCAGATCCAGGCTGCTGTTGGGCTGGCCGTTCCGGATCTCCAAGGAGAATCCGCTCTGGGGCAGCGAGCGCATCAGCGGCGAACTGCTGAAGCTCGGCGTCGTCGTCAGCAACCGCTCGATTCGGCGCTACCGTGAGAGCGCTGATCGCCGCCCAGTACAGGCGCCAGCCCTTTCGATGCCAGCGCAGGACCGTCTCAGGCCGTACCAGGCGGAGGTGCCGCCGCCAGCCATCCGGCCAGATGCCCTGCAGCCACACCCACAAGACTCGATCTGAAGGTCGGAGCCGAGCGCTCGGATTGGTCCGCATCGCGACCTGAAGCTGATGCCGCAGCGCCAGGTTCTCCAGCATCAACTCGCGTCGCGAGCCGAGGCCAGCCAGGAGACTCCGAACGATCAGGAGCAAGAGGACGAGCATGAGTCAGACTAGCAAGCCGCTTCGCCATGCCATCCCGAATTGGACAGAGTTTTGCCGCCCCTCAGGTAGCGCTGGCCGGGATCGCCTTGACCGCACAGGCGCTTCCAGGCATCGTATAGGGCCCGGGATAATATATCGTTACTACCATGTTACATGGTATGATAACTATCATATTCGAAGGGAGGTGAGACGGGCGCGGAGCGGGGCCTGTGGGAACCGGCGGATGAAACCCATTCGATTCAAGGAGGCCGAACATGTTGTTTCGAACGCTTCATCGACTTGGAGTGCCCAGCGACCTGGCTTACGGGGCGGGCGTCGTTTCGATTGCTGGCGCGATCATCGCCTGGGCGATGCGCAACGAAAAGAACGCTGCCAACGCCGAGCGCCTCGGGATTTTCATCGGCTTGTGGGCGCCGACCTTCATGATCATCGGCAACGCCCTCCAACAGCAGGAAAGCCTTCACGGCATGGCGAGTCAACCGATGGAGAGCGCGGCGGGCACTCTGGAGGGCATCGCCGACAACATCCGCCCGCGGGCGGATGCGGGCCGCTGATTAAGACCACGACCCGAATGTCTCAGACCAACTCGGACCATAGAGGTGTTTGACATGAATTCGAATCGATCGATTGTGCAGAGCGTCGCGCTGGTTTTCGGCGTCGTTTAGCTGGCCGTGGCAATCCTCGGCTTTCTCCCATTCCTCGGCGGATCGTACACGCAAACGCCGAGCAATTTGCTCGGGCTGGTTCCGATCAACTTGCTTCACAACATCGTCCATCTGGTGATCGGCGTTGCGGGGATTGCGGCTGCGTCCAGCTGGGCACGGTCTCGCAGTTACCTACAGATTTTCGGCGTCGTCCTCCTGCTGCTGGGCGTCGTCGGCATTGTTGTCAACAACCCACTGGGGCTGGTCCCCATCGGCGGCTTTGACATCGCGATTCACCTGGTGACGGGAGCCCTCCTGGCGTACTTCGGTTTCGCCCCTCAGGCCCAGCCGGCTCGGCTCGCGTCCTGATCGACGGCAAATGAGGAGGCTTCCCCGGCTGGGAGGCTTCCTTCGCCATTCTCGAGCTGCCGGCCGCCCACGACGGCCCCGATCACGGGTCAATTCTCGATTTGTCGACTCTTGTGAACCAGGTACCCGCTCGCGCGGACGTCCGCCTCTGAACGTAGGCTCTTCGGCTTGTAGTCTGAGGGAACGACTACGTAACTGGAGTTCTACAGCGGGCTGTTCCTTTCCATTCCCGAAATTGGTCATAGGTGTTCGGAATCAGCGCGGCCGCAGGCGAAGGGCGAGGTAGATCGTACCCGCAATGGCCATGGCGGTCAGCACCACAAACACAAGAGCTCCAAATACGTGGTTGAACGCCTCTGGGCCGGGGTGAAGGATCGTGTAGACGGGCGTCACCTGGCACCCAGCAATTCTTTGGCCTTCGGAGCCGAGCGGGCAATTCGATCGAACGCCGATCGCCACCATCCAGACTAAGGCCCAGAGCACCGCAGTCGCGATGAGCGCCGGTACAGTCCGGCGGAAGCGGCGAGCCTCTTGGCTCACTTAGCCAAGCTAACACCGGCTCGGTGATTTGACAAGGCGAGCGATTGACTGCCGGCCGGCATCTCTAGCCTCGGTGGGCGACGCAGGTCCTGACTACGGCCCCACCAACGTTGCCGCACCGCCAGCAGCGTGCGTCTGGGGGTCAGCAGCCGTTCAGCCGCACCTATATCTATCGCGCAAGATCCTCAAACGAGAGCATCATTCCCAGGTCTCGAGCGTCATGCGTTGGGTACGACAGCGCGCAACTGCCAAGCACATCCCGGGCGGGGTTGTCCTAGCAGGGGCCGTGCAGGAAGCGTGGTCGGCAAGGGCCCGGCTGGCTGATTTCAGCTCGTCGGGCGCCGTCGTCGTCCCGCGACCCAGGGCTTGCCGGTCACGACTGGAGCCTCGGTCGCTGCTTCGGCGGGTCGTTCGGCCAGCGGAATGGATAGCGTGAACGTGCTGCCGGCGCCGAAAGTCGATTCCACGACGATGTCACCGCCGTGGAGGCGGGCGAGATCCCGCGAGATATACAGCCCGAGGCCAGTGCCCGGGATGTCGCTACGTTCGCTCGCCAGCACTCGGGTGAAACGGGTGAAGAGGCGGGGGAGATCCTGCCGCCGGATGCCGATCCCGTGGTCCTGCACCCGAACCTCTCCGAATCCATCCCTGGCCTCGATGTGGCAGACGACGTCGCCGCCCTCAGGCGAGAACTTGATGGCGTTGTCCACGATGTTGGTGATGACGGTCGCCATCCGCAAGGCATCGGCCGTCACCAGGAGCGTGGAGGTCTTTGATTCCACTAACAGCCGCTGCCCCGGGCGGGTGAATGCCCGTACCAGCTGGACGGCTTCTCCCACAGCCTGCACCAAATCTACCGGCTGCAAGCTCAGCTGCGGCCGCGCCTCCTCGAGGCGGGCGGTCTCCAGCATCTGATTGATCAACAGGTTCATCTGGTAGGCCTTGACGGCCAGCGTCGGCACTACGCGTTCCAGGTCGGGCGGCAGAGGGCCGAAGGCCCCCTCGCCCATCAGGGATACGTAGCCCCGCAAGACCGCCAGCGGCGTCCGGAGTTCATGGGAGGTCAGCCGCAGGAAGTCCGACTTCATGTGCTCCAGTGACGCCATTCGGTCGGCGTGCTCGCGCAACCGGGAATTCTCATCCTCTCGTTGCGCCAACCGGCGCTCCTCTTCTTCCAACCGACGGCGCCGGGTGACGTCCGAAATGGTCAACACGCTCCCGGCCGGCTGCTCCGACTGGTCGACGACGGGGTCGATAGTGAGTTCGAACCACCGATCGCCACGGCGGCGGGGGCTTCCGAAAGGGCCGGGCCCTGGGGCTGACCCTCTCCCAGCTGCGGCGGGGAGGGCGCCGAAGAGTTCCTGCAGCAGCTCCCCCGCTGGGGCGCCGATCAGGGCCTGGAACGTGCGGCCAGACAGCTGGGCTAGGGCCCGATTGCAGCGCACGATCGCGCCCTCCTGGTCGAGCAGGCATACGGCGTCCGAGATGGCGTCGAACGTGGTCTGCCACTCCCGCGCCGACTGGCGCAGGAACCGCTCGACCTGGCGGATGCGCAGCAGCGCGCGAAGCCAGGCGATCAGCTCGGGCGGCTCCGCAGGGTGGGTCAGGTAGGCGTCAGCACCGCTCGTCAGTCCCTCCGTTCGGTAGTCGCTCGTCTGGTACGTGGCGGAGAGCATCAGGACCGGGATCGATCGGGTCGACGGGTCGCTCTTGATTCGCCGGCAGACTTCGAAGCCACTCATGTCCGGCAGCCGGACGTCCAGCACCACCACGTCGCAACCCGGGGTCTGCGCCAGCGCATCCGCCCCCGTGGCTGCCTCGCGGAGAGCGAACCCCGCCCCCTCCAGCATCCGCCGGACCGCGTAACGGGTGGCGTCTTCGTCATCGACAACCAGGACCAATGGGCGTTGCTCGCGTTCCGGTTGGCTCACCGCTTCGGCCTCCCGGCCAAGATGACCTCCTCAGCCCTGGCAACAAACTCTTCTTTCGTAGCCTCATCTTTGGATAGGACGGCGACGGCGGGCCCCAAAGTCGCCCGCTCATCCGCATCGAGCGTCTTCGAGCTGCGGATCAAGATGGGAATCTCGCGCAGCACCGGATCTGCCTTGAGTCGGTCCAGCACCTCGAACCCATCCATCCCCGGCATGACCAGGTCAAGAACGATCAGGTCGGGCCGCTCTTCCGCCGCAAGCCGAATCCCCTCGCGGCCGTTGTCGGCCTCGAAGAGCGCGTAGCGGTCGCGGGGAAGCCACTCGCGGACGATGTAGCGGGCGATCCGGTCGTCGTCGATGACCAGCACGGTGCGGCGCCGACCACGCGACGGCGTGTGCTCCCCTGCGGGCGCGCCCGGCATCGACACCGATATAGGCAGTATCCAGCCGGCGCCGCCCTCAAGGCCACCGGTCATCGGCTCGATCCGCATAGGCGCCGCCGGCGATGGATAGCGGACGGGGACCAGCGCGAGAAAGACCGAACCCCGGTCGGGCTCACTACGCACGGCCACGCTGCCACCGAGCAGTTCGGCCAGCAAGCGCGTCAACGGCAAGCCCAGTCCGGTGCCCTTAGTGCGTTGCTGGAGACGGTTTTCGACCTGGACGAACTCCTCGAAAATTAGGGCCTGCTGGGCTGGCGCGATTCCGATGCCGGTGTCCGCCACCGAGAACATCACAGCTGTCAATTCATCATTGAGCCGGGCCCTGACCCGAATTTCCCCGCGTTCCGTGAACTTCACAGCATTCGAGATGAAGTTGCGAAGGATCTGGGCCACCTTGTTTTCATCGGTGGCAAGGGCAGGCAGCCGGGAGGGCGCGTCAAACGAGATCGCGACGCCGCCGCCGGCCATCAGCGGTTTGAACATGCCCCGCAGCGCCGCGAATAAATTGACGACTTCGAAGTCAGAGGGGTGCACCGTGATCTTTCCGGCCTCGATCTTGGCGAGGTCGAGCACGTCGTTGACGAACTGGTGCAGCTCGCGCGCCGATTGGTTGATAAAGGTGACCTGCTTCTCCTGCTCAGCGGAGAGATCGCCGTCAGACCGGTCGAGGAGGAGCCGGGTGAGCGCCAGGATCGCGCTCAGCGGCGTACGTAGTTCGTGGCTGACGTTGGACAGGAACCGGGATTTCTGCTCGTCCGCTTGGCGCAGGCGCTCGGCCTGCTCGTCCAACTCCGCGTAGAGCGCAACCACTCCCCGGTTGGTTTCCTCGAGCTCTTGCCGGAGGCGGACCAACTCGTCCTCGCGGGCTTTCACCTCAGTCCCCGCCAGCTCCATCCCCCGGTCCGCGTCCACCATTACCGGGTCGCCCCTCGACCCTGACACACCACCACGACCGTGGCGTCATCGTAGCCCCGGTTGAAGTCTCGGTAGAGCACGCCGGCTACCACCGAGGGGTCCTTGGTCAGCAACCCGGGGTAGCGATCGAGCGTCCAGTGCGTGCCGAGGCCGTCCGAGTGCAGGACAAGCGAAGCATCGCCTGGCCAGCGATCGATGAACTCCTGGATGCGGGAGATCTCATGTCCGAGCGTCCCGTTATGGGATACGAGGCGTTTGTTCCCTCCCGGCCAGACCACGGCTCCCTCGATGTTGCCGACCCCGGCGAACGTGAGGGTGCCCTCTCCCGGAGCCACTCGGGCCACGCCAATGGCGGCGCCCCGACTCCCGCGGAGAGCCTCGTGCGCCGCCCCCACCAGCCGGCCCGGCGGCCAACCGGGGTTCAACCGGACCACCTCGATGGCGCGCCGCGAGGCGTCGAACGCCATCGGGCCATGGCCGAGCCCGTCCACCACCGCGACCGTGCAGATCCCGTTGAGCTCCTCAGCCCACCAACTGTCTCCACAGACGTCTTCGCGCGGCTTGGGCACGGACACCGCTCCGACCTCGAAGGCCGAGGTCCTTGGGGACTGCGCCCACACCCGGGCGAGGAGGACCGTGCCGGCCGGGATCGTCGAGTGGGCCGCGAAGGTGTCTGCCAGGCGTGTGACAGCGCCCAGCCCGGTCCCGGCCGCCCCGGCCGCTGAGGTGTCATCCCGCATCGACAGGGCGAGGTCGCTCATCCCAGGGCCGTGATCGACGGCGAGGATCTCGATCCCACCCGCCGCACCGCTCAGGCTTCGCACCAGCAATTCCCCGCGGCTGGCGTGCCTCACCAGGTTGCTCGAAAGTTCGGTCACGACGATGGCCACCTTGCCGGCTCCGGTTTCGTCGAAGCCATTGCGACGCGCCATCGCTGCGCTGAGCCGACGCGCCTCGCCCGCCTGGGTGGATTCGGCCATAGGCAGGACCAGCAGGTCGTCCGTGGCGAGCATCATTTCCACCCGACGATGGTGACCCGAGTTCCCTGGCCGACGCGCGAGTCAATGTCGAACTCGTTCACCAGCCGGCGCGAACCACCGAGTCCGAGGCCCAGACCCGTCCCCGTCGTGTAGCCGTCGCTCAGCGCCTGGCGGATGTCCGGGATTCCCGGGCCCGAGTCCTTGAACACCAGCCGCAACCCGGCGCGGTGCCCGTTCTGCAGGGTCTCGATCAGCACCTGGCCGCCGCGGCCATGTTCGACGGTGTTACGTGCCAGTTCGCTGGCGGCCGTTACCAGCTTGGTCTGCCCGATCAGGCTGAAGCCGAGGTCGGTGGTCTTTTGCCGGACGATCTGCCGGACAAGAACCACGTCCTGCGAGGTTTGCAGCGTCTGCGTCTCAGCCTGTGCGTTGACCATTCGCCCCCGGCGCCCCGATCGCCGCCCGCAGCCTGTCCATGCCCGATTCCACAGTGAGCGCGGTGTGGACGCCCTTCAGCGATAAGCCCAATTCGACCAGCGTGATGGCCACCGCCGGCTGCATACCCACCACCACGGTCTCGGCGTCGAGCAGCTTCGAGATGGCGGCGATGCTCGCCAACATCCGGCCAATGAAGGAATCCACGACGCGGAGCGCCGAAATGTCGATGAGCACCCCACGAGCTCCCGTCTTGACGATTCGCTCCGACAGATCCTCCTGGAGCCCCACCGCCACGAGATCGTCCAGCTCAACCTGGATCATGACGAGCAGGAATCCGCCCATCCGCAGAATCGGGATTCGTTCCATGGCGACCGCCTCGTCCGGCCGGTTCAGGCGCGGGCCGCGGACGGGCTGACCTGGAGGCCGAGCCGAGCGAGCGCGACCTGAAAGGCGTCGGCCAGGTTGGCTTTGGTAATCACGTCGGGCAGCGTGACGCCGAGGTGGACGATCGTCTGGGCGATCTGCGGTCGGATGCCGCTGATGATGCAGTCCGCTCCCATTAGGCGCGCCGCCCCGACCGCCTTGAGGAGGTGCTGCGCCACCCGCGTATCCACCGCCGGTACGCCGGTAATGTCGATGATGGCAATGGTGGCGCCAGTATTGACCACGGCCTGGAGCAGGCTCTCCATCACGACCTGGGTGCGCTGGCTGTCAAGGGCCCCGATCAGGGGAAGCGCGAGGATGCCGTCCCACAGCTTGACCACCGGCGTGGAGAGTTCGAGCATTTCCTGCTGCTGACGGGCGATGACCTCATCCCGCCCCTTCTGGAAGACCTCTGTGGTGTAGAGGGCCAGCCGGTCGAGCAGCACCGTGCTGGTCCAGACCTCGTCGGCGAAGGCTTGCGGATCCGAGCCAAGCTCCTGGCGCAGGCGATTGAAGATCGGCTGCTTCAACGACAGCATGAACTGGGCCGTCTGCGAGGGGCCGAATCCCTGGAGCGCTCGGGATCGCGAGACGCCGGCCAGCACCTGGCGGGCGTCGTCCCACTCCGGGCCTTCGATATCGGAGAGGTTGCCGTCTTGCACCCCCTGCCGCAGGAGCGTAAAGAACTCGGCAGCCTGCTGGCGCAACTGGTCCTCTTTGAGGGTGGTCCCGTGGGTGAGGACCTTCTTCTGCTCGTCAACCCACTCGGCCAGCAGGTCCTTCTCGAAACGTTGGAGTACATTTGCCAATCCGCCTTTGCTGATCACCGCCATTGTGCCCATCTCCTCTTTCTACGTGGCCGGTCGGGACCTGCGGCCGCCATCGCCGTCTGCCGTCCTCTTCGCCGATGTGCCGCCACCGCCTCAGTGTGAGGTCGCGAGACTCACATTCTAGGCCAACCGTGGGTGGGCTGTTTTCGACCAGCCGCCACGTAGAGTATGGGTACAGTGCTCGTAGCAGGTCCCGGAGGCGTCCCGGCTCGGTGCCAGCCCGCTCGCCACGGTCCGCCGGCTCGCCTATAAGGTCGAAATTATGGAGGCGAGTGCGGGATTCGAACCCGCGGTGGAGGTTTTGCAGGCCTCTGCCAATAGTTCACCAGAGTTCATGGCGGTTCGGAAAAACGCTGGAGTACATCGGTCACACCTCGGGCTTCGACGCGGCCCAGCGCCAGGAACTGGTCGGCATGCTCGAACCGCTCCGCGGAGGCCCGAGCTTCGAAGGCGGACGTGCGCCGGGCGGG
>JALYYG010000032.1 GCA_030946685.1 Candidatus Dormiibacterota bacterium
TGATGCGCCACATGTCTTTGCCCACCGGTGAGCCGTCTCGATTCCCATCCCCGCCAGCCATTGGAGCTTCCCGTTTTTCTAATCTAGACAGTGAATCGATGTCGCGCCCATCCAGACCACCCCGCGCGCTCAAAACAAAAAAGGCCCCGCCCGACGTGTTTAGTCCACCTTTCATTCAGCTCGACTATCTCTACACACCCAGCAAGGACGTCGCCGCAGATGTCCAGTACTTCACCCGCGTCTTGGGAGCGGAGGTCGCCTTCAGCATCGAAGGGATGGGCGCCAGGGTTGCGATGCTCCGCCTGTCCGAAGGCCCGCCGCACGTCCTGCTGACGGATCACCTGACAGGTGACAGGGCGATCCTCATCTACAGGGTCGCCGACCTTGACTCGGCGATGCGGGACCTCAGGGCTCGAGGCTGGACCAAGGCGCAGACGCTGGAGATCCCGATGGGGCCTTGCTGCTCCTTCACCACACCGGGCGGCCATCGGATCGCTGTCTATGAGCAGAGCCGACCTGAAGTGCTGAAGCACTTTCTCGGCCGGCACGATTTCTGATCCTCACGAGCACGGCCGCCAGGCGCGCTCATGGCGCACTTGGTTTAATACGTGCGGAGCTGGTGGATGAGGGCCTACATGTTCATCAACGCCTTGCACGGGCAGTCGCTGGCCTTGACCAGAGCGATCCGGGGCGTCCCTGGGGTTCAGGCTGCCGATGCCATCACCGGTGATTACGACGTCCTTGCCTCCGTCCAGGCGCTGGACCTGGCCGATCTCCGGGCGGTCATGGCGGGAGTCCAGGCGATCGACGGGGTCCTGAAAACGACGACCTGCATGGTGCTCGCAGACTGAAGCCCGCCCGGGCGCTTGTGGGTGAGCGACTGGACAAATTGGTGTGTTCAAGGCACCATAGTGGGACGATGAGCTCGGATCGACGATCCGGCCAGCTGCTCCTTACGTAGGCGAGCGCCCCCGACGGGTGCTCGCGAGACCTCCTGCGTCTTGTCGACCCAGGAGGTCTTTCATTTCTCCCGGATCGAAGAATCGAAGCCAAAGGAACCCCAAAACCGATGAAGCGAATGCCAATCCGAAAATACAGGGCCTTCCCTCCTGTCGACCTGCCCGACCGGCGCTGGCCGGAGGCCGCCATAACCGTGGCCCCCGCATGGTGCAGCGTCGACCTGCGCGACGGCAACCAGGCCCTCATCGACCCGATGGACGTCCACAGGAAGAGGCGCCTTTTCGAGGTGTTGGTGGGGATGGGTTTCAAAGAGATCGAGGTCGGCTTTCCGTCCTCCTCACAGCCCGACTTCGACTTCGTGCGGCTTCTCATCGAGGAGGGCTTGATCCCCGACGACGTGACGATCCAGGTGCTCACCCAGTCCAGGGAGGAGCTGATCGAGCGAACATTCGAGAGCGTCGCAGGCGCTCGCCGAGCCATCGTCCACCTGTACAACTCCACGTCCGCGCTTCAGCGCCGGGTGGTGTTCGGCCTCGACCGAGAGGGCATCGTCGCGATCGCAGTCCGCGGCGCAGAGCTGATCAAGCGCCTGGCTTCGGACCATAGGTCGACTGAGTTCGTCTTCGAGTACTCACCTGAGAGCTTCACAGGCACCGAGCTGGACTTTGCCAAAGAGATCTCGGAAGCGGTCGTCGACGTCTGGCAGCCGACCCCGGACAAGAAGATGATCCTCAATCTCCCGGCGACTGTTGAGATGAGCACGCCGAACATCTATGCGGACCAGATCGAGTGGTGCCATCGAAACATCAGGGGTCGGGACAGCTTCGTCCTCAGTGTGCATCCACACAACGACCGCGGTTCCGCCGTGGCCGCCACCGAGCTCGCCCTGATGGCGGGCGCGGAGCGCGTCGAAGGCACACTCTTCGGCAATGGCGAGCGCACGGGCAACGTCGACCTGATCACGGTTGCGATGAACCTCTTCAGCCAGGGCGTTGAGCCAGCGCTCGACATCTCGAACATCGATGAGCTTCGCCGCACGGTCGAGGCGTGCAACCAGCTGCCGATCCATCCGCGACACCCGTATGCGGGAGATCTGGTGTACACCGCCTTTTCCGGCTCGCACCAGGACGCAATCAAGAAAGGGATGGAAGCCCTTGCCGCATCCAAGGACGAGGTCTGGGAGGTGCCGTACCTACCTATCGACCCCCATGATGTCGGTCGCACGTACGAGGCTATCATCCGCGTCAACAGCCAGTCAGGAAAGGGCGGAGTCGCTTACATCCTCAAGAACGACTACCACCTGGACCTGCCGCGACGCCTGCAGATCGAGTTCATGAAGGTGATCCAGGGCATCACCGACACCACTGGCAAAGAGATCACGCCTGATGAGATCTGGCGTGCTTTTGAGATCACGTACCTCGGCCCCAAAGCCGCGCTCGAGCTGATCGAGACCGACACCAGCGACCATGCGGGTACCGGGGCGGCAGGCACGAAGCTTCAGGCAGCGATCCGAACAGATGGACGGCAGCGCACGATTGTCGGGACCGGCAACGGTCCCATCGCCGCCCTGACCGACGCGCTCGCTCGAGAATGTGGGATCCGGCTGCAGGTCGTCGACTACGTCGAGCATGCCGTCGGCGCCGGTTCCGATGCCATGGCCGTCGCGTACATCGAAGCTGCAGGCGAGAAGGGCGCCGCCGTCTGGGGGGTGGGCCTCCATTCCAACATCCTCACCGCGTCGCTGAGGGCGGTGGTAAGCGCAGCCAACAGGCTCCCGACACGAGCGGGCGCCGCCGAAACCGTTCCATCAGCCCGCCAACAGGCTTGATGAGTCCAGAAGCAACAAGGAGAAAACGCGTGAGCACCGCCACAAGCCGCCGAACCGACATCGCCCTGGAGCAATCCAGTGGAAACTTCGCGCTCGTCGACACATTGCGGAAATGGGGGATCACCTTCTTCTCCGGCGTGAACGGCGGCGGCCTCATCCACGTCGCCAAGCACCTGGAGCCGTTGCTCGGTCTCGAGCAGATCGGTGACGGCACGCCTCGAATGCAGACGATGGGGGAGTACGTCGCTGGTTTTGTCCCCCTCGGGTACTACCTCGCCTCAGGCAAGGTCGCAGGCTGCCTGACCACCACAGGGGCGGCCACGAAGCTGGGCTCGAGCGGCATCACCGACGCCAAGCTGCACAACATCCCGGCTGTATACGTCATCGCCCTCAACTCGACGCTGTCGATCGGCCTTTCGCCTCTCCAGGACGTCTCCGAGCACGGGATGAACGTAATCCCGCAGCTTCGAGCAGAGCTGGGCGATGCCTGCATCGTGGTCGACGACATCTCCAAGCTACAGCAGCAGCTCGAGCAGGCTCAGTCGATTCTGGCGGAGTCTAAGCCTGTGGCCATCGCGTTTCACCCCGACATCCTTTCCCAGCACGCGCAGGTCGACGTCCCCAAGGCCGAGAGGCCGCGCGGCTTCGACCAGGTCGACGCCGACCGTTTCGTCCACGAGCTTCCGGGCCTCGTCAATGGACGCCGCGTGATCATCTACGTCGGCGCCGAGGCTGCAAGATGCCCGGGCATCACGAACCTCACCACCGAGCTGTCGGCGCTCCTGCAGGCGCCGACCGTCTGGTCGGTGAACGGTGCCAACGCCGTCTCGCGGGAAAACCCCTTCGCCTACGGATACATCTCGTTCGGCGGCAACGACGAGGCGATGAAGCTGTGGCGGAGCGTCAACGCCGACGACATCGTGATTAGCCTTGGCTTCGACTCGGGCGAATACTCGCTGAACCTCAGTCCCATCCCGGCCGGCCACGTGTGGCACTTCACAGCGTGGAATGAGCCTTACGGCCACAAGGAAGGCGACTTCAGGCATCGCGTCAAGGGCGACTACCGCGTCGTGCGAGGCGATATCGAACGTACGCTGCAAGAGGTGCTTCCCCGGCTCAAGGGCAACGTCGGACACCGTCCCCATGTGGAGGTGCCGCGAGACCTCAACAACCGGACCATCTCCCGGAATGTGAGGAAGGGGTGCGTCGACGCAGTCGATTTCTACGGCGAGCTGTACCGGTCGTGGCGGCCGCACAGCATCGGCTTCGACGACGTCTGCACGGCGTACAAGGACCGCCAGTACGTGACGCAGCGACCGCACCAGTCGATTCCGTTCCACACGGTCCACGACGGTTCCGCGATGGGCGGAGCGTTCGGGCTCGGCGTGGGAGCGAGGGCCGCGGATCCAAGCTTGCACACCTTCGTCTTCTCCGGCGACGGCTGCTGGCGCCTGTTCGGCGGGGCGCTTGCGGAGGCGGCCAACATCGGTATGAACCTCTTCATCGTCAACAACGGCACGTACGCGATCGTCGACAAGGGCCTCGAGGTCGTGATCCCAGACGTGGACAAACGCCGCTACCACGGCCGCCTGGCCCCGATCGACTTCGTGGCCGCCGCTAAGGCACACGGGTGGGACGGCTATCGCCTGCGGCCCGACCTGGGCAACCTGGATGAGGTCCTGGACGCGTGCTACGCGGGCTCGGGTCGCTCCATCCTGGTCGACGTACCGATCGACGCGGACCAGGTGATCGGCCTCAACCCAAGGCTGTACAACCTGACGACAGACACCTACTTATAAGGACTACGAAAGTAAGGACAACCGGAAAGGCGGTCCTCCCTAGCAAACGCCACACCCTGTCCGCCTAAGCGGTCTTGCCCAGTGAACGCCCCCCACCCTCACCCTTGAAGGGCGGAGGGATTTAGGTCACGGCTATGTCGACGGGGGGGCGCATCTGGCTCAACTTGTGCAGGACCTCGTGGACCGGGTGGGTCGCGAAGCCCTCGGGCATCTGGTCCGGGGTCTCGTCCAGGCCGGCCACCGCCGGAAAAGCGACTTGCTCGAGCTGGGCCTGGAATCGCGGTCCCCATTTCCGCGCTCCCAGTCGCGCCGTCGTCGAACAGTTGTCGACCATGTACGCGACACCTCGAGCGTGCATGTAGGGAAGGAGCGAATCCACCGCCTCGATGATGGATTCGTTGGCGATCTCTGAGTAAGGGTGGCCGTGCTCGACCAGGATGTCGACCTGCGCCATCATGGCTCCGCAAAACGTCCCGGCGGTAAACCCATCCATCGCAGTCGGCTGGGCATCCAGGCGCCGGTCCCGAACGGCCGCGCCCACCGACCACATTGGGGATCCCTCGATGGTGGTCATCGGGTATTGGCCGAATCGGCCCGCGGCCATGACGACGCTCCTCACCTCGTTGCCGCTGGCGACCTCGTCGTAGATCTCGGCGTTCACCGCCTTGAATGCGTTGTAGGTGGCGTCGTACGCCCGCCGGAAGTCTCGCCTGCCTTCTGGATCGAGGTGTTCGTCGATGCCGATCAACCCGTGCCTCGACACCGTCTGGCGGATGGGCCCGGTAAGCGACTCGCACGCCCGATCGAAAGCGTCTTCGGCAGTGGCTCCCTCGGCCAGGTAGCGGTGGTAGAGCGCTTCGACGACCCCGTGCACGGCGCCCAGCAGAATGCTTCGCTCGCCGAACAGGTCTGAGACCACCTCGGACTTGAGCGTCGTCTTGAACGTGTAAGGAGCGCCCAGGCCTACCGACCACCCGAGGGCGATGTCTGTGGCTCGGCCGTCGATGTCCTGCTCGACCGCGAAGCTGGTGTTGATGCCGGCTCCATTGAGCTTGCGGCCCTGCTCGTAAAGCCGCCGGACGGACGGCCCCATTCCCTTGGGGCACACGGCGATGACGTTGACGTTGGATGGGAACCGCTCACCGATGGTCTCGAGATAGGCAAGCAGAAAGCCGTGCGACAGGCCAAGGGTTGCGCCAGGCCTGAGCGACTCGAAGACCCGCTTGTGGAGCTGGGCCTGGGCGGCGTCCGAGATCAGCAGAACGACCAGGTCCGACCTGGCGATGACGTCGAACATCTCGCCCAACGTCCCGTCGGACTCCGAGAACCCGGCCGCTCTGGCCTCGCCCATAGACTCGGATCCCTTGCGAAGGCCCACGGCGACTCTGACCTTGGTACCGGCAAGGGATTCCATCAGGTTCTGAGCCTGGGCGGGTCCTTGCGAGCCCCATCCGATGATGCCGATCTGCGAAATCCCCGCCAGGGCTTTCGGTAGGAGGGGGAAGAGGTTCCGCCCGCCGCGCAGGAAGCTCTCCTCCACGCCATCGAGCTCGATCCTCTCGACGGGAAAGACCTTCGACTCGAAAAGGTTGGGGACGCGCTTCACGAGCCCAAGTCTCGCCTATTCGCCGGCCGCGGGATAGGTTCCGAACAGCTTCACCTCGGTGGTTTCCCGGGCGAGCGCTTCGAGAGCGGCGTTCGCGGCCGCCGGATCGTCGACCTCGAAATCCACGTAGAACCTGTACTGCCACGGCCTGTCCGGCATAGGCCGGGAGTCGAGCCGAGTCAGGTTGATTCCACGCTCCGAAAGTGACTGCAGGGCGGCCACCAGGCTGCCCGGCTTGTGGGAGCCGATGAAAGCAAGCGAGGCTTTGGTGAGACCCGCCGCCCCGGGTCGCGCGACAGGCCCCCTGTCGATGATCAGGAAGCGTGTCTGGTTGGAATCGTCGTCCTGGATCCCTTCGGCCAGGATCTTCAAACCGTAGCGCCGTGCCGCGGCCGCGCTGGCGATCGCGGCGCTGCCGACGACCATGCCCTCCGCGACCGCCCGGGCCGCGCCGGCGGTGTCGTGGAAGGTGACGGCCTGGATCTGGCGCGCTTCAAGAAAGCGCCGGCACTGGAGCAGCGCCTGAGGATGTGACAGCGCCCGGACGACCGGCTCGCCGCGGCCCAGCAGGCAGTGGCGCACGGGGTGGATGACCTCTCCGCTGATCCTCAGCCCCGATCGTTCCCAGAGCAGGTCGTTGACCTCCTGCACGATGCCACCCAGAGAGTTCTCCACGGGCAGGACTGCGGCGTCGACCTCGCGCCCGGCCACCGCGTCGAAGGCGCGCGAAAACGTGGGGTAGCCGATGGTGGTTGCGGCGGGCAGGATCGCCAGCGTCGCCTCCTCGGAGTAGGCCCCCGGCTCACCCTGGTAGCCGACACGAGCCCAGGCCGCGCGCGTCGAAGTCATGGCGAAATGGTACCGATCGATCCCTCTCCCCAATTGTGGAGAGGGTTGGGGAGCGATCAGTAGGGCCTATCCTTAACGCCGCGTGCGCGCAGCGGCGTTAGCCGGCTACTCCCGTGAATCGGCCCTTTTCCCGCGTTATTTGATATACAGGAATGGACATCTCAGACACACCAAAGGACGATCCGGCTCCTACGGAGGCCAAGGAGGCAATCGAATCGCTCCCTGGCGAGCGAAATACGCGCCTGAGTGGCGCGTGGACCGCCATCGTCATCGGCCTCGTCGCGCTGGTGGTGATCCTCGTCTTCATCCTTCAGAACCAGCAGAGCGTGGAGGTCAGCTTCCTGATGTTCCAGGGCCACCTCCCTCTGGCGGTCGCGCTGCTGTTCAGCCTGATTCTCGGGGCGGTCATCGTCTTCGCGTTTGGAGCAGCTCGCATCCTTCAGCTTCGAATGGTGGCGGGGCGCGCACGGCGAAAGGGGCCAACCTCGACTCCGCCGCCCGCCGAGTAATCCAGGCCAACCCCTGATGGCACCTGCCAAGAAGCCGGCGCCCCGAGCCACGGCCAAGCCTGCCGCCGAGCCGAAGTCCGCCCAGCCGAAGGGGGCCGAGCCGAAAGATGCCAAGCCGAAGGACGCTGAGCCGGCGACTCCAATGCCGAAGACCCCGCCTGTCGTCGCGGCCGGCCCCGTGGCCGTGCACATCGATGCAGGCGAGGTTGCCGTTGTGGTCGCGCCTCCCGCCCGGGCCGGGATCGACCGGCGCCTCTTCCACGTGATCAACGGCTTGCCTCACTCGACGACCAGCGATCGCTACGTCAGCGTTATGTCGGACCTCGGCGAGGGGCTGGGGTGGGTGGCCGGAGGAGCAGCTCTGGCCATACTTGGCGGTCCCAAGGGCCGCCGGGCAGGCTTGGCCACCGCGTTCGCATCGCTGGCGGCGACCTATGTCGTGCAGGTGCGGGTCAAGCCGCTCTTCCGCCGCGTGCGCCCCTTTGTCAACCGAGAGGCGCGCGTCGTGGGGATCCGGCCGCCCGACCACTCCTTCCCCTCAGGCCACACCGCCTCGTCATTCGCGGGCGCGACCGCGCTCGCTTTCTACTATCCGAAGGCAGCTCCGCTGCTGTATGCATTGGCCATGGGGGTGGGCGCGTCCAGGGTCCACCTCGGTGTCCACTTTCCCAGCGATGCGGCCGTCGGCGGAGTGATCGGGACCGGGATCGGAACGTTAAGCGCTTGGCTGTTCAAGAGGCGAGGCGGGCGTGCCTCTGCTCGGCCTCCTTCTCCTTAGACGCGAACGCCCGATCTGAGATCCTTCGTATCGACACCACCAGGGTCAGCCATGCGGTCGCGATGAGAATGCTCGCAAGCACATCGGTCGGCCAGTGCGCCCCGGGGTAGATCCGGTCCAGACCTACAAGCACAACAATCACGGCGACGACTGCCCAACCTATCGGGATCGTCCACCGCGGCAGATACCGATGGGCGATGCACAACATCAACACCGAAGCGCTGATCGTGATGAAGACTATGTGCCCGCTGGGAAAGCTGGTGGAACCAGGATGTTCGGTCAGTCGAATGACCTGGTCGGCTGTCGGCCGCGGTCTGTTGACGAGGTGCACGATGACCTCGTACCAGAGGCCTCCGGCAAGCGCGGCAAGCGCGAGGATCCAGGCGCGACGGTTCAGCAGTAGGACGAGGAGGATGACGACTGCCTGCATATAGAGCCCACCCGGTCCGCCGAGCCAGGTGAAGAAGGGGAACGTGAGGGCGAGGGGCCCAAAGTTCGTCGCCTGGACATCGCGTAAAACTGTGTCGTCTATCTGCAGGTAAGGGTGCATCACAACGATCGCGCTGATGATTCCAACCGCGGCCGCGGAAACGATGGCCAAAACGAGCAGGGGGACCCTGATCACGAGGTCGCCCGGGCGCGTCCACGAAACCAACGGAAGCTGGGGGATGGCAGCCAGCGCTCTGGCAGCCACAGGACGAAGGCCGACCAGCCGATCCCGAGCAATGCGCCCCCCAGGACGTCGCTGGGATAGTGGGCGCCTGCCCACACCCTTTCGATGCACGTGAGCACGATCACTATTGCGGCGAAGATCCATAGGACTGGCCGGTAGCCGGGCCTGATCTTGGGCGCGATCGCCACGGCGAGCATGAAGGCCATCCAGGTGAAGAACACCGCGTGCCCGCTCGGATAGCTGTAGCCGGTCGTGGGCGACAGGATGCGGACGATGTCCCCGGGCGGCCGCTGCCGTGTGATCACGAGCTTGATGATGTTGTCGAGCAGGCTGGAGATGCTGCCGATTGCCATCAGCCAGCCGGCGCGGCGCTCGAGGATGAACATCGCCACCACCGCAACAGCGCCGAGCAGGACCTGCCAGATGCCGGCGCTCGCATCTATCCAGTTCATCGGATAGACAAGGGGACCCCAATTGAACTGGTTGACGAACCTGAGGATCGGGACGTCGCCCGGAAGCACCTTGTACCGGACGACCAGGTAGGTGTCGATCGCGAAGAGAACGAAGACGACCAGCGTGGTGGGACCGATCCAGCGCCTGGCGGTCGGCCCCGGTCGCCCGGCAAGGACCTCCGCCGCCGCCTGCTTTGGTTCGGCGAGAGGCGCCGAGACGTCCTTCGGTTGCGCGCTCATCGGGTGAGGATCACCTGCAGCGCGCTCAGCTCCGCCGTGATGGTCGCCGGCGTGCGCCCCACCT
>JALYYG010000057.1 GCA_030946685.1 Candidatus Dormiibacterota bacterium
CGGCGCGGCGACGACGCCACGCGTGATCGGGGACCACCGGAGTTCGCCCCGCTGGCGTGAGGACCGTCAATAGCGATCCCCTCCCACGCCTCAAGCGCGACGTCCTCGACAACGGAACGTACGAGGGCGCGAGCCGCCCGCTCGATGACCTCGATCGCCTCGGCGGGAGGCAGCCGACCTCGAGCCGCGGTTGCGTGGCTGCGGAATCGACAGCGCGCCTTCCCTGTCGCCGGATCTAGCGACAGTCGCAGCACGGCGCGCAGCGCCGGCTCGTGGTCGATAGCGCGGCACTCGTGTCAAACGCCCCGGTCACCGCATGCGGTGGATCGCTGAAGCCCTGCAGCCGCTTCACGGGAGAGTCGACGGCCCAACGCTCGATCGGCTCTCCAACCAGCTCCTCTGCCTCGTCGCGTGGGAGATCTAGGAATGGCATGTAGTAGGCGTATTGGCGCCGGTGCAGATGATCCACGCCGCGCTTCCCGGCATGGTCGCGCGCGGTAAAGGAGCCGTGGTCAGCTTCTCATCCCTGCTTGCATTCAGCGCCGCCTCGGAAAATCCGCAGCTGCCCAAGCGCGCCCTGTATGCCGCCGGCAAAGCCTTCCTCCTGGCCTTTTTCCAGCTTCTCGCTGTGGAGCTCCGTGGTACCGGCGTCAAAGTCCAGATCGTTTGCCCTGGCATCGTGAAGACTGAGTTCCACACCCGCCAGAACATGGACATGTCAGGCAGGCCGAGACTCGAGCCAGAAGAGGTCGTCAAGGCGAGCATGATCGGCCTCGAACGGGGTGAGGTCGTATGCATCCCGACCCTTGAAGAAATCGATCGCCTTCAGCATCACGACCAAGCTGAGGCCGAAGTTTTGTCAGCCGCGATGCGACCGGGGTTGGCGCAGCGCTATATGACCTGAGGCTGTTAGCCAGCCGCTAGGTGGCTACACGCGGTCGCTGGTCGCCCCCTTGGACAGCCAGCGGCATTGAACAAATGATCGAGTCTCCGGCGGGATGCTATTCGAAACACCTGGACCGACTCGAAAGCTATTCAACGACCGTTGCCCACAACCTTTGAAGGACACGACGCACGTTGACGGCCAAGGTTGGACAACAGCTTTCGCCCCGCGACCCGTGAAGGGTTGGCTGCATCATGTGGGGGTGACCTCGCAGGCGGCACTGTTGACCGCTGGTCTGGAAGCAATCAATCGTGCCGATTGGAAGGTCGCTGAGGGAGTCTTCCGGGAGGCGGCAGCCCTAGGGGAGAGCCCAGAAGCGCTGGACGGACTTGCCACAGCACTTTGGTGGCAGGGTCGTCTCGAGGAGGCTCGCCCGTTGAAGGAGCGCGCCTTCAGCTCGTTCAAGGCGCGTGGCGATCTCGGTGCAGCGGCATGGATCGCCCTCATGCTGTCCGCCCAGTACGCCCGAGAGTTGGGCAACAACAGCGCGGCACGCGGCTGGGCGGCGCGGAGTCACCGCCTGATCGCGAAGGCAGGACCTTGCGCCGAGGCGGGTCGCATCATGTTGATTAGCGCTATTGCCGGCAGCGATTGGCGCGAGGTGGAGCGCGCCGCGGCCGAGGCGATGGACATCGCCAAGCGATTCGGTGACGTCGACTTCGAGATCCTGGCGCTGGCTTATGGCGGGCTTGCCGCGCTTTCGCTAGGCCGCTTGCTCGAGGGCAATACCGCGCTTAACGAGGCGATGACCGCGGTGACAGCCGGCGAGATGAGAAGTCCGCAGTGGATCGGCCAGGTGTACTGCGCCATGCTCGCCGGGTGCGAACGCACGGTCGACTATCAGCGCGCCGATCAATGGATCCGGGCCGGACAGGATTACCTTGGCCGCCACAGCCGGGCTCCAATGACCGCCACCTGTCGCGCTTCCTACGGCGCTATCCTCACCGCCACGGGCCGTTGGACAGAAGCTGAGCGCGAATTGCGTGAGTCGCTCCAGAACTTCGAGGCCGGGGCTCGCAACATGCGTGTGGATGCCCTCGTGAGACTGGCCGGGCTACGCATGAGACAGGGGCGTCCAGATGAAGCGGCCCGATTGCTAGAGGGTTTCGAGCACCACCCGGACGCATCCGAGCCCGTCGCGGCGATGCACCTCGCGGAAAGTCGACCCGCGGTGGCGGTGGCCGTGCTCGAGCGGCGCGTCAA
>JALYYG010000087.1 GCA_030946685.1 Candidatus Dormiibacterota bacterium
ACGACGGCCACGACTGCGGCGTCCGCGCGGCTGATCGCTGGCTCTCGCAGTTCGTTCCCCAGATCACGAGCTCGACCGCCTGGAGGCAGGACGGGGCGCTGTTCATCGTCTGGGACGAGTCGAGCGCGGAGGACGGCCGCGTCGCCATGCTGGTCGTCACGCCGACTTTGCGGGGCCAGCTCGCGATGCCCTTGAATCATTTCTCGTTGCTGGCGACCATCTCCGATCGCCTGGGTGTGCCGCGACTGGGCAACGCCAGGCAGGCGACCTCATTGCAGCCTCAGCTCGAGGCCGCTGGCGCCAAGAGCCCGACGAGCGGCTAGCAGACCACACCCCGAACCCGAGGTGTCGGGGACTCGAGATCTGATATAATCAATATCACGTTATGCGTAAGGGGAACGCATGATCCATTACTCGGCGTTCGTCGCACGCCGTGCGTCGCCGCTGCCCCTGTTCGGCGCGATCGCCGCCCTGGCAGCGATCGCCATCTGCCTGGGCGAGCCGCAGGGGAGCGTCGGAACGGACCTTCCCGCCCACATCGCCGTGGCGAACGGCCCGGCGATCTCGGCGCCTGAGCGCTGGAACGACGAGCTGTCGGTTCGGGTTCGCCCCTCGAGCGAACCGTCGCCAATGGCCGGCCTGCCGCGGGGCCCGGCCGGCATCCCACAGGCCGAGGTTGCGCTCTTCAACCGTGATCGAGCCGCGGCCGGGCTCCCACCGCTGAGCGAGTCGCTGGCACTGGACGCAATCGCGGCCACCCGAGCCCAGCAGATGGTGAGCGATGGGCTGACCCACGTGCGACCGGGTCGCACGGTGATGGCCTTCGCCGAATTGCTGCAGCAGAATGGCGTCGCCCACACCTGGAAGGGCGAGAACATCTTCTGGTCGGGCGGACCGCCATTCGATGACGCCGTCGCCGACGCCCGGGTCTGGTGGATGAACTCACAAGAACATCGGGACAACATTCTCGGCGCCCACTTCCGCCAGGTCGGCTTCGGCACCGCCATCGATGGCGGAAAAATGTACATCGCCGCCGTCTTCACGGACTAAGCTGTCCTGTCCCCGAGATGTGCCGGCGCCTCTAAGGGTGCGCGTCACACCTTCCCCTTGCCGAGCACCTGGTCTGGCGTTCGGCCGCGGGTGTAGCGGCCAGTATGGGCCCGGTCGGTGGTTGGGTCGATTGGTGCGCGCAGCCTGAACACACCAAGGTGAGGCAGATCGATACGGTTCTCTGGAACGGTGCTCAGCACGTCTTAACATGATGGTTCGAATAATCCAACCTTGAGGAGAGACAACATGAGCCCAAAGAAGGCCGCGCAGACGTCGGCCCGCCGCACCACTGGCAGGGCGTCCCAGTTGTTGACGGCCGAGGAACGAGCGGTTATGAGGGAGACCCTCAACGAGCGGAGGCACGCTCGCTCGGGTGAGGCGCACGGGGAAAGCGAGGTACTCGCGAAGATCGCCGAGATGCCGGAACCGGATCGCGTCATGGCCGAGCGGCTCCATGCCATCATCAAAGCCAGCGCGCCGACTCTAACTCCGAGAACCTGGTACGGGATGCCCGCTTACGCCAAGGACGGCAAGGTTGTCTGCTTCTTCCAAAGCGGGCAAAAGTTCAAGTCGAGATACGCGACCTTCGGTTTCCAGCAGGCTGCAAACCTCGACGAGGATGACATTTGGCCAACCTCCTTTGCCCTGAAGAGGTTCACCGCCGCCGTGGAGGAAAGGATCGGCAAGCTTGTCAAGAGAGCGGCGAGCTGAGGAGGGAGCCGCTCGTGACGAGTTCGCTGGCTTGGCGAACCGCACGGATGGCACTGAGAGGGGTGTCCTGATTTCGGTGGCGCCGGGTGTCTCACGGTCCCAGCGCCGTACGCGTGCTGATATAGGCGGTGCGACAGCCGTGAGCGAGTTCCCTCCAGCCTACTGACCGACGGCCCGAGCCAGAAGGGTTCGGCGGTTGCTGGTCGCGGTCTTCGCGAAGATGGACTTGAGGTGGTCCTGGACCGTGTTCTCTGCCACGAACATCCTCTCAGCCGTGAGGTGGGTGTCGGCGCCCTGAATCAGATGCCCGAGAAGCTCGCCTTCTCTCGCGCTTAGCGCGCAGGCTCTGGAGAAGAGATCCAATCGCTCCGTTGGTGAGCTCTTTTCAATGGTGACCGCTATGTCCGCGTTGCCCGCTCGCTCCGGGACGCCAAGCCGCGCTGCTCGCAGCGTGAGCCACACACCATCCGACAGGTGCACACGCGCCCAGGGCGGGTGCTCATCGACACCGGCCTCCACCGCCAGGAGCTGTGCGCCCAAGTTGTAAGCCGCTGCCGGAATCGGCTGGCGCTCTTGGTCGGGCGGGATCAGCAACCGCAGGTACTCGTCCGTCTCAGCCGTCTGCGCCCGCACCTCCAACTCGGGTGACAGGATCAGGACTGCCGGCCCGGCTCCAGGGACGGAGGGTGATGTCAGCTTGAAAGTGTTTGCTCGTGACCGCTGCAGTGCTTCGGTCACCGGCTTCGCAATCGACGTTAGGAACCCGGCGTCGGATTCGGTGAAGCGTTCCGCAGCGTTGATTCGCCAGAGATCCAGGAAGCCCCAGCAACCCTGACGGCTGCGAAAGACAGCGGACGCCACGTCTGTCACTCCATACCGCCTGAGCAGCGAGTTCCATAGGAGGCTGCGATCCAACCGCGCCCCAGTGCTTTCGTTCAGACGTGCGACCGGGCCCTTCATTTGCGTCCAGCGATTGATCGGCGTGAGGTATTTGAGCATGATCAGCCGCGGCAATTCGGGCAGGCAGGGGACGTCGGCCAGAGGGGAACACCCGACCTCTGTCTGGGGGTCGGTGAGAAGCCAGGCATACGCGTCGAAAGCGACCACCGGCCTGATTTCGTTCAGGATGGCCACCCGCAGCGACCGGTCGTCCGGAGTCGCGGTCGTACAGATCCGCACGATCCGGTCAATCGCACGCGATTGGGCGGTCATGCCGGCATCGGTTAATCCTAGCTTTCAGACATCCGGAGGCGGACTCGTGCGACCGCGAAGATCCCACCAACCTGGGATGGCGAAAGATGAGTCGACTGCCTACTTTGATCAATACCACGACCACCACATAGGAGAACGAAATGGCGACACTGCACATTCAGCACCCGATCACGGACTTCGAGACATGGACGACCGCTTTCAACCGGTTCGCCGAGGCAAGGCGCAACGCCGGCGTTCAGGCGCAGCGCATCCAGCGGCCGGTAGACAACGACAAATACGTCGTGGTCGACCTCGACTTCGAGACGGTGGACAAGGCGCAGACATTCCTCGGTTTTCTGCGCAGCACGATCTGGACCAATGCTGCGAACTCGCCAGGCCTGGCAGGGACGCCTGAGGCGCTGGTTCTCGAAGCGGCTTCTGTGGTCTGAGGTTGAACCATCTTGAGCGTCCAATGCCCTTGAGGATGGTGATCAGTTCGAGGCAACTTATGCGACGTGCCGTGCGGTTGACTCGAGATCGTCGTCAAGGCGGTGCTATTGGGCTGCGTCGTTGTCAGGGCATCCCCGCGAAGGGGCCTGCCAAATGGAAGGAAGGGGGCCACTACTCTAGGAGAGCCTCGCGCTCGAGGGCATGCGCGGTTCCGTGCTCAGGCCTACGGCAGAAGACGAAAACGCCGGCGTCCCGACCCCCGTAGGGCGTGGAAATGGCTGTGATCCATCGTGAGCACATCCCAGACGGCATAGCGCTCAGCGAGAACCACCGTCGATGCGTCGACAAGACCGATTTCGAGATTCGGAAAGCGCGTCAGGATCGCTGCGGCTAAACCTGCGTCCGCTCCGGTGAAAGTCTCCAGCCGATAGGCACCTCGGGCGACTTCTTCCAGCATTACTCGCTGGGCGCGAACGCCAACCCTGGTAGCTAGCAGGTAGTCGAGCTCAGCCAGCACGAAAGGCGACAAGAGCAGTGGTGCGCTGGCTTGGCGGAGGGCTGCGGCGGCTTCAGCGTGCTGGTGCTGGCTGCCATCAATTGCGGCCAGCAAACCACTTGTGTCGAGAAGGATCACACCTCGCCGAAACCAGCCAGCAGCTCATCAACCTTCTCGGCAAGATCAGGTCTGCCGCTTGTGAACAACGGAAGTCTGGGCTCGGCGTGGCGCGATTGCAGTGACACGCTCGACTCCCTCGCGGATGAGGTCCGCCTCCGTCCGGCCTGCTTCGTGGGCGAGTAGATCGATCAACACAACTTCAGGTCGTCGTGAATCGAACTCGGACCATGAGCAGCCTTGCCCAGGCCGTCTCTGGCGGAGCTGGATTCTGCCTTCTGCACCCATCACCACGATTACTTCGTAGCTCTCGCCTCGCAGCCAATGTCCATAAGCGCGGCAGCGTAAGGGTCCCGCTCCGCGACCAGTGTCGTTGGCCCCACCTTGGCGTCATGCTCTGAGAGCTGCGACGCGGGGCTGCCCGCCAGGTGCTCGGCGAGGAGCCTATGAGCGTCGGCGGCGCTGGCACCATCACGCAACCTAGCTGTGATGAATCGAAGGTGTTCGACTGTACCGGCGAATACAGTCGCTGCGAACCGGCGCTCCGGGCCGGCGTCATCAGGAGTAACGCTGCTCCCAGGCCCGAAGAGCGGATCTCGGTACGGCGAGCATCCTGGCCACAGCGCCGATGCTGTAAATGGGCATTTGTCCCTGTGCCGGCCCGCGACAACGAGCACCCATAGCGTGCACTAGGTTTTGCCCGGGGTGGGGATTTGCTTCGTGCAATTGAGGTATGGGGCAAATCTCCGAGCAGTCGCCGGGGAGTCCAAGGCCTCTGGAGCTAGGTTCCGAACTCGTGCTCTGGCTAAGCCACAGATCTAAAAGCAACCTCCTCCGGTAACAAACTGGTGCAATTGCTTGCACGTCCATTTTGGCCTCGGGAACCGTATCCGAGTAGGCAAAAACGAGGTCGGGGGGTGTGTGTTTAGGGATCTCGCGACCGTGGTAAATGAGCCGCGGAAGCGATTTCGCCCCAAATTCAAACAGGAGGTGAAGTTAGAGATGGCGCTTAATCGCTGGAGCCCGATGGGAGAGCTGGCCGGCCTGCACACTGCGATGGACAGGCTGTTCAGCGACTTTTTCGGATCGCCGCTGCCGGAGAGCAGCGACCCTTCGTCTCGGACGTGGTACCTGCCGGTCGACGTCGTCGACCAGGGCACTGCATTCCACGTCAAAGCAGCCGTTCCGGGGTTTGCCCCGGAGGACGTCGAGGTGACGTTCTCGGAAGGGGTGCTCAGCATCTCGGCGGAGCACAAGCAGGAATTGAGCTCGAAAGACGGGACCTACCTGCGCCGCGAGCTGGCATACGGCAGCTACGCCCGAAGCATTCAGCTGCCCGGCGACGTCAGTCAGAACGAAATCAAAGCGAGCTTCGACAACGGCATCCTGACGATTGAGATTCCGAAGGTGCCGGCGGCCAAGCCGGTCAGGATCCAGGTCACCGGCAAGTCGCAGAAGCAGTTCGCGGGAGCCGGAGCGCAAAAGTAGGA
>JALYYG010000088.1 GCA_030946685.1 Candidatus Dormiibacterota bacterium
GAGTTCCGCGAGCAGCTGCGGACGCAGGCATCGACGTTCGTGACCCGTAATGAAATCGAGTCGGAACACAGGGCGATGAACGATCGGATGACCGCGCTGGAGTCGTTCCGAGACAAGAACGAGGGCAAGAGCTCGGGGCAGGCCCCGATCTGGGCATTCGGGCTGACCATCGCCGGTTCGGTGGGTGGGGCGCTCTTGCTCCACTTCCTGACGGCGCCGAAGTGACCGAAGCGTAGGAGGTTACGTCATGGAGGCTAGTTCAGCAGTCGTTGTAGAAGGTCGCCGTTTAGGCAAGAAAGCTCCCAAGTTCGATAGCCGGACCCTGCGCTTCGCGAAGTACGTCGACCCCTCGATGTTCTCGGCCCTTCCAACAACGGTCGACTGGCGGTCGAAGGCCCAGCTGCCGTGGGACATGCTCGGCAACGACCAGTACGGAAACTGCCTAGCGGAGGGGACGGTAGTCAACGCTCCGAATGCCAGGGTTGGCTATCGGGCGAGATACGTCGGACCCGGAGTGACCATCCTCACCGAGAGCGGCAAACGGCTGACCGTCACCCCGAATCACGCGGTGCTGACCCCACGCGGGTTCGTTCGAGCGGGCAGCCTTCAGGAGGGCGACTACGTGATCAGCGGCGGCCTCGCAGAGTCGGTAGCGCGCTCCGGAAATATCGACTTCGATCAGGCGCCAGCCCCGATTGAACAGATAGTCGCGGCGCTCCGCAGGATCGCTCCACGGCGTGGGGTATCGGTGCCAGTCCCCGTTGACTTCCACGGCGACGAGCGGTTCGTGGACGGCGATATCGACGTTGTATCGGCCAACAGCCTTTTGCAGCGTGAACTGAACGCCTCGCTGCGCGAGCCAGACCGCGAGCAGAAGATCGGCTCGGGAAGATACCTGCAGGGTCTTTTCCATCGTCCGCGCCCGTCGTTCCAGCGAACTTTCTCGAGCAGGGCGCCCACGCTTCGCACGATGCGCCCCGTCGGTCAGAGCAGCTTTTTCAGCAACGGTCATGCGCGTGTAGCGGAGACTGACCCTTTCATTCAGGCTCCGGGTCTTATGTCCGGCCGCGCGGATGGCATGGTCCATCCGGCGGCGATCAACGTGGAACTCGGCGGCCAGCGCCTGGCAGGTTTCACCAGCAACGTATCGCTCGACCGCAACGGACAGGTCTGGAAGCCTCCGGAGGGCGCCAATCCGCTGGCCTTCGCCTCTGGACCTGACCTCCAGGCCAGCAGCCTTCATCCGACGCGCGATGGTGTGGTGACTGACGCCGAGTTTCCGCGCAACCTGATCGAGGCTTTCCCCGGCCTGGTACAAGCGGACCGCCTCGTCAAAGTCGAACACACGCAGTTGATAGGTCACGTTTACGACCTCTCTACCGACCAGCGGTGGTACGTGGCTAACGGGATTGTGACCCATAACTGCACCTGCGCGGCCCTCGGCCATTGCGAACAGGTCTGGACCGCGAACAGTGGCAGCGAGCTCATCGTGACGACCGAGCAGGTGGTCGAGTTCGCGACGTTCTGCAACGCCCTCCAGGGCGCGAACATGCTCGACGTGCTCAACAAGTACCTGACCCGCGGTATCGCCGGGGACAAGGGCCTCGCCTTCGCCGCGTTCGACGCCTCGCCCCAACTGCTCCGCTACGCCATCGCCACGTTCGGTGCGGCGTACATCGGTGTCGGTCTACCAGTGCTCGCCCAGAGTCAGGACATCTGGGACTTCGTCGATCACTCGAACGGCAACGAACCGAACAGCTGGGGCGGCCACGCCATCAGCGTCCACGCCTACGAGCCGGGCCGCTACGGTCTGATCACCTGGGGTCAGCCGAAGTGGATGACAGAGTTGTTCTTCACAAAATACTGTGACGAAGCCTATGTGATCCTGTCCCAGGACTGGATCGACGCCCAGGGCAAGGCCCCCAGCGGCTTCGACATGGCTGCTCTGAAAGCCGACCTGGCGAAGATCAAACGCTGACCCCAGGACTACGATGACCCTCGCGAGCAACTACTAGAAGGAGGCGTCCCAGATGCCAGCGAAGAAAGCCACGAAGAAGAAAG
>JALYYG010000094.1 GCA_030946685.1 Candidatus Dormiibacterota bacterium
GGCGGCGCATTCATCCTGGGGTCCGTTGTGGTACTCGAAGGTCGCGGCTGGCTCGCCTCCCGGGCGTTGGCGCAAGCGACGCGCGAGTAGCCCGTTGCGCTGCTAGCGGAAATGACCCCTTCCCGGAAGTTGCACGAAAACGACAAGCTCTGGGGCGCGGTAGCTGAAGCCTTGATCGCGGCGTACGCACTGATGAGTGCCAGCGGCAAGCTTTCCTCGTACCGGCCATTTACCGACGTGGACGGCAAGGACCTCGTGATTGATCTGGCTGGTGGCTTTAAGGACATTTACATCCAGGTAAAGTGCGCGCTCGGCATCGATCGCAATCGCCGCATCGGGGGAACGGTCCGCCTGCATCGGGATGGGATCCCCTCGAGTCCGAAGTTCGTGTACGTCTTCTGCCTGCTGGATCGGCGCAAGATGGAACTAACGCGCATCTGGGTCATTCCGTCGGCCGACTTTTACAAGCGTGCTTACCGGACCTTGCTGCCGAAGGGAATGATCCAGTTCAATTTCGACCATCGAGCTGCTGGCGACGAGCGATGGGATGCCTACGAAGTGACGCGAGCTGAGCTCGGTCCGAGACTCGTCAAACTCATCAGGTCGGCCGCCAGGCGTCGAGTCCGCGTCAAGCGCGAGGCCTTTACCGGCCGCTGGCTTCAGCTCGCAGCCTAACCGAGCGTCGGCTCATCGGAGCCCTCTTTATAATCCGCGGTGCCGCGCCCCCTTAGCTCAGTGGACCAGAGCGGATGCCTTCTAAGCATTAGGTCGCAGGTTCGAATCCTGCAGGGGGCACCACACGGTGAATCGCCGCTCTGTCAGGCGGCCTTTTTGCGAACAGACGTGCGTTGTCCAAGTTTTCAGGACTATTTGCGACAACTGTATTGACAAAAGCGGATGTCCGAGTAGTGTGTCGGAGTACCGAGCAAGGCGGCTATGGGGTTGCAGGCAGGACGTTGACGGGATAGGCCCAGGCATCGCGCTGGCGAAGCGTGCACAGGCGGCCTGGTGAGGGGAAGTCGGGGTGAGGGAAGGGTCCACGGCAGTGGTCTCAGCGAAGGTGCTGATTCCTCAGGTGCAGTCCCTTTCCCGCGAACGCCTCGACGCCCTCCTTGCCCGCATCTGGCAGCATCGCGTGGGGCTGGTCGTGGCCCCGGCCGGCTCGGGGAAGAGCACACTGCTGGCCGGATTTGCCGCCTCGGCCGATGTGCCGGTCGCGTGGTATCGAGCCGAGAGCTGGGACGCGAAGACGACCACGCTGCTGAGCCATCTGCAGTCCGCCTTCATCGCTGCCCTTGGGCCCATCCCGCAGGGTTGGGACTCCGTGGAGACGGCGGCTCGCGCCCTTGAGTCCTGGTCGGGACGTCGCGCCGTCCTGATTATTGATGACCTTCACACCCTGGAGGACAGCCCGGCCGAGCGCACGCTCGAGCGGCTGATCGATTACGCCCCGCCCAGCGTTACCTTTCTGATCGGGTCACGCGCGCTGCCCGGTTTCAACCTCTCGCGGCTGCGCGTCTCGGGATCTCTACTCGAAATCGGCAGCGAGGACCTGCGCTTTCGCTCCTGGGAAGTCGAACGTCTTTTCCGCGACTTCTACCGCGCTCCACTGCCACCCGAAGAGCTCGCTGAGCTCGCCCGCCGCACCGAGGGGTGGGCGGCCGGTCTACAGCTTTTCCACCTTGCCACCCGCGGAAAGTCGCCCCAGGAGCGGCGGCGCATTCTCACCGCCCTCGGCAGCCGGTCGCGGCTGACCCGCGAGTACCTGACTCGAAACGTCCTCGATCAGCTTCCGGCCGAGCAGCGCTGGTTCTTAGTCCGTACGTGCGTGCTGACCCGCCTCAGCGGACCGATATGCGACGCCTTCCTCGATCGCAGCGGGAGCCAGCAGGTGCTCGAGGAGCTGGAGCGGCGACAGATCTTCACTACCGCGACTGATGATCGTGGCGGCTACCGCTATCACGAGGTGCTGCGCTCGCACCTGGAACAGGTGCTCGTGGAAGAGCTCGGTGAGGTCCAGGCGCGCGCCGCCTACCGGCGGGCCGCCCGGCTGCTCGAGGCGAACGGCGCCTTCCCCGACGCGGTGCAGGCCTACTCGCGCGGCGAAGACTGGGAGGCGGTGGACCGCATGCTGCATCACCAGGGCGGTGAGCTGCTCGAAGGACCCGACACCTGGATCGATGCCCTGCCTCCCGCGCTGCTTCGCCAGGATCCCTGGCTGATGCTCGGCAGCGCCCGGCGTCACCGCGCCGAGGGCCGCTGGCGAGAGGCGATCGATGCCTACAACCGCGCCGAGCGGGTCTTCGGATCGAGCGAGGCCGGCCTAATCTGTGCCTCCGAGCGCAAGACGCTCGCCGGCTGGCTCGAACCGGTACCGATGCCGGGCAATGACTGGGCCGATCTGCTGCGCAAGGCCGTGGCTCACGACCCGCTCGCCGCCAAGCAGCTCGCCAGCCAGCTACCCGAGGCCACTGGCAAGTTGACCGTTGGCGTGGTCTGCCTCTTGGCCGGACAGATGGACCAGGCGCGCCGCCACTTGAATGCTGCCGCCGACAGCCGCGACGCCACGGCGGCGCTGGCAACGGCGGCCGGTCTCTGGGCCGGTGTCGCCGCGCTGCTCAGCGGCGATTTACAGGGGGTGTTCGACATCGAAGAATCCGCCGAGCGCGCCGAGGCCCTTGGGTTGGGCTGGGTTGCGCGGCTCGCGCGCGCCGCACTGGTGCTGACCCAGCGGCCGGGGAGTGCTCCGGAAGCCGAAGGCCTACGGGCCGCCTGCGATCGCGACGGCGATCGGTGGGGGAGTGCCCTGATCGGTCTCATGGTCGGATGGGCCGCAATCTATGCCGGCGAGAACGCCGTGGTACCGCTGGAGCAGGCGACCGATGCTTTCCACCAGCTAGGCGCCGGCGTCCTGGAGGCCTGGTCCCGAGCGCTGGCCTCACTGGCGTTGGCCCGAAACGGCGCTCCGGAAGCGCGGGACTCGGCGCTCCACGCGGAGAATCTCGCTCGCTATAGCGGCACCCTGGGGGCCCGCTACTTTCCTTATCTCGCACTCGCCGAGATCGAGCCGGAGCGGAGGGCTGAGTATCACAGCCTGGCGCTGTCGGTGCAGGAGGAATGCTGCCTCGCGCCGCTGGCCGCCCCCGCGCCCGCGCCGGAAAATATCATTCCGATCGGCGTCGGCCGCTCAGTCCCGTCGCTCAGCATTCGCTGCTTCGGCGGCTTCTGCCTCGCCATCAATGGGCGCCCGGTCGACCTGACCGCGATCAAACCGCGAGCTCGGGCGATCCTCCGGCTGCTGGCCGTCCACGCCGGCAATCCCGTGCATCGCGAGGTCTTGCAGGCGGCGTTCTGGCCGGACGCCGATGCCGAGACCGGAGCCCGCAACCTCCACGTCGCCGTTTCCTCGCTTCGATCGTGGCTCGAGCCTGGGGTCGGTCGGGGCGGCTCCTCGCTCCTCCTGCGCGAGGGTGATGCCTACCGCCTCACGATCTCGGCCGACGCGGAGGTGGATCTGGTGCAGTTTTCGAAGGCGCTCGCCGCCGCTCGGGTGGCGCGGCTGCGAGGCGGTGTCGATGCCGTCGCCACCCACTTCCAGCAGGCGCTCGAGCTCTATGCCGGCGAGCTCTTGCCTGAGGACGGACCGGCTGAGTGGGTGATCGAGCCACGAGAGCGGTTTCGCGCCGGCGCCCTCGAGGCGGCGCAAGGGCTCGCCGAGTTGCACCTCAAGCAGGGCGATCCCGCCGCGGCCGCCAATGCCTGCGCCACCGGACTCTGGGTCGATCGGCTCCATGATCCCCTCTGGAAGCTGCTGATCCAGGCGCGGGAACGCGCCGGTGATCCCGGCGCGGCCAGCCGCGCGCGCCGCGACTACGCCCGCGTGCTCGAGGAGCTCGGCCTTACCGCCAGCTCGCGCGCCTAGTTCTTAACGCGAAACTCCACTTCGGCGATCGCCACCGATGACGGCGCCGCGCCCGCGGTCGCGTACACCGACATGATGTGGATTTCGACGAAGGTGACCTGCTTGGCCTCGACCGGATAGAACTGCGCGTTCTTCGCGACCTTTGGATCCTCGTCCTTCAACTTCAGGTCGGCGGTGGTGCCGTTGGAAAACACCAGGTGGACGTCGTGCGGGCGTGGTTGGGCGAGGAAATCGTCGGTCGGGGCGGTGCCCGCGGCGCCGGAGTCGAACCCGATCTGCGCCAGATCGACCGGATCATGGAAGCTCACCTTGAGGTAGGGGGCGGGGTCGCGCGGCTGCGCGCCCCAGTACGTGTTGTTGAACTTGTCGACCGCCAGCGTCGGGAGATGCCCAGCGATCGACGTGCTGGCCGAGGCGCCGGTGGCATAGACGGCGTCGTAGCGCGGGAAGAACGCCTTGCGGACGGTGGTGACCCCGCCGGTCACCCGGTTGACGACGAGGTTGTGGAATGAAGGCACCAGGAGAAACGCCGCCAGCGCGACGACGATGAGCGCGCCGATCGCGAGGCTGACGACCCGCCAGACGACGCCCATGACGTTGGGCGGCCCAACCCGATGCGGCCGCCACCCGGCTTCTCGGGTCCGGACACCGAAGAGGCGATTGACGAGGCGGCGATACCACGGCAGCCGGACGGCGATCGCCTCGTCCAGCGAGTTACCGCAGCGGCGGCAAAAGTGGCGGGTCGGGTCGTTGCCCTCGCCGCACTGACCACAGATGAGATCGCCGGGATGCCGGCGTGTCGGCGCTTCCATCGTGCGCGCCGCCTGGCGCGGCCGGCTCACCGCGGGCGCGACTGAGGTCGGCCGGCGGGAGACGGGCTCGTCCGGCGGAGCGGACACGGCAGCTGGTGTAGCCGGCGCGCTGGGAGCCGCGACACCGGCCAGGACAGGCGCGGGTGTGGAGACGGCCGGCGCCGGAGGCGCCGCGGTCGGGGCGGCGGAAGTGACGGGTACGGACCAGACGACCCGCGGCTCCGCTGCCGGGGCCGCCGCAGCGACGGGCGCCGGCGCCATGACCGGGGTGGGTGCCGCGTTTATCTGGGCGGGCGGTGCGGGCTGTGGCGCCTGCTCCTCGATCCCCACGGCGTGCTTAACCCGATCGATCAGGCCGACATGCGCCGGCTCAGGCTCCGCTGCGGGGGGCGGCGGTTCGGGCTCCGGCTGGGCGACGACCACGCGTTCGCCGGTCCATTCCAGGAACTTCCCGCACGACCCGCAGAAGGTGTCGTTGTCCTCGTTGTGGTGCCCGCACTGCTTGCATACGATCACGCGCTTGTCACCTCCACAGTCTCCGGTACTTTGCCTCGTTTGACAACCTGCACTTTATGCGTGACGTGCGCCGGCTTCGCCGCCGCGACCAGCGCATCTAGCCTCGACGCGTTGATGGTGGAGGGATCGTCGACAGCGACCCGAACCATGAGCGCGAAGTTCGGCGAACCTGGGAGGGCCTCTCCCGTTTTCGTCGAGGTAGCGACCCCGCCGGTATCGATGATTTCCGCGGTGCCCCCGGTGAGCGTCTCCACCTGCGCCTTCAGCCCCTTGACCGTGCCACGCATGCGATAAAACTCGAAGGCGTTGGCGAGCACGGCGCGCCGGCGGTCGACCGACCATGCCTCATCGAGGACGAGCCCGAACCAGCTCCCCAGCCATTCGAGGAAGTCCGGCGGAGCCAGCCAAGGGTCGAGATAGGCGGGAAGGTTGTCGAGCGTGGCGAAGATCGGAGCGAGCGCGGAATCGAACGCGGACATGAAGCGCAGTGTGAAGCCGTCCTCCTGAAAAAGAGCCGGCAGCGCTTCGCCCAGCGGGTGCGGGCTGCTGAGCGCCCGGACCAGGCCACGCCCATGGTTGACCGGCGGAGCCTGCGCGATCATGCGCCTTCTACCAGCACCTGGTGCTCGTAGGAAAAGACGAGGGCATTGGGCTCGATGACGAGCCGCTGCACCGCCTGGCCTCGCTGACCCGACACCGGGTCCGCCCCAAACAGCCGGGCGTCCTCGACGAGCTCGGTGCCACGTAAGGCCTGGAGGACGGAGTAGACCTCGCCGACATGGACCGGCCGGCCGAAGGGCCAGCCGTTGCGGTCGGGCCCGCCGGCGATCGGATGGAAATACTTGTAGAGCGCTTCGAGGGCATCCCCCTGCAAACGTGCGGGGTTGGCGCTCGCCCGTGGGCGCAGCTTGGCGACGACCGTCACGCCGCGATAGACGGGAGGCTCGACCAGCACCCTGGTGCCTATCACGCGCGACTCCTCCAGCCGATGGGAAATCCGCTGCAGCGTCTCCTCGGCGGGAATCAGCTGCTCGAACCGGAGCCGGCCGTCGTTGCTGCCCGCCGCCGGTACCACCAGGATGCGAACCCCTCCGGCATCCGCGCCGTCGCCGGCGGTGACACAGCGGATCCGCGCCACTTCCGGTGCCGCCTCGCGGGAGAGATGTTCGTAGTCCTCCATCGTGACGGCTCGATCGCGCGTGCGCAGCACGATCGGGCCGCGCACCTTGGCACTCTCGATGTCTTCGCCGTCGACGCCGCCCTCCGCGGCCCGGCGGTTCTGCACCTTTGACACGTACGGGATCGAGGACTTGAGCACAGTGATGGTGTTGCGCGCCACGTTGCCTTTGCGCCCGCCCCCGATCAGGTAGGAGCGAAGCCGGAGCCGCGATCCCTTGGGGGGCACGGCGCCGTAGTTGCGGAACGCCCCGTCCGGTTCGCGGACACCGGGGCCGAGCTGGGCCTCGGCGCTGACCGCGTCCAGCACGAAATGACGATCCTCGGCGGTGCTGTCGACGAAATGCTGCGCCTGCTTCCACTCCTGCCAGCCGTCGATGGTGCTGACCTCGAGGATGTTCGCGGCGCCGCCGGGAACGACCGGCCCATGCTTGAGCGAGAACCTCTGGCCGGGCACGCCTTCCGACACCCCCAGGAGCTCGTTCTCGATCAGCTCAGCGTTGACCGCCTCGGCCGTGCCCCCGGTGGTGAAGGCGGTGAGCCCCTTGATGATCGGTGAGGCGCTGTAAGTCGGTTGGTCGGGCTCTGGCTTGAGCACGCGCGCCCGCAGCCACCCTCCTCGCTGCTCCTGGATGACGGAGACTGTGTGGCTCTTCGGGACGTGCAGCACGATGTCGCCGTCCCGGTTGAGGCCGCCGGTGCCGTCGCGATCGACCTCGCACGCGGCCCAACTGTAGCCATCCCAGGCTTCCCAGACAAGGGGCGGATTCTCCGGATCGACGCCGACGCCCTCGATGTCGCACCTGAAGCGCAGGGTCACGGCGCACGATGGCACGGCCTCGGTGAGGCCGACTAGGAGCACGTCATCGGCCTTCGGCACCTTGTCGAAGCAGAAGAACGAGTTACGTGCCTGCAGCGCCTCGGTGTGGTCGCTGATCTCCTTTTCGCCGCCGAGGGAAGAGGCAATCCGGCCGAGGGAGCAGGGGACGATCGGCAGGTCGCCGATGGTCGTAAAGACGATCGCCTCATCGGTCTCGGTGCGCACCGTGGCGACCTGCGTACCCGGCCGGATGTGAATGACCCCAGGCTGCGGGCCGGCCAGCCAGAAGGTGATCGCCGCCCGTGCAGCGGTCGGCGGAAAGAGCCGGACGCCGATCAACTCGAGGAACTTGATGTAGTTCCGCTCGGGGACGCGATTGAGCCGGTATAGAACCTGGTCGGTCATCCAGGCGAAGGTCTCGATCAGGGTGACGCCGGGGTCGGACACGTTGTGGTCGGTCCACTCGGGGCAGCGCTGCTGGACGAGGCGCTTGGCATCGTCGACCAGGTCCTGAAAGCGACGATCGTCGAGATTAGGGACTGGAAGTGCCATTCTTACCCTCCTCCTACAGATTTGTTGTTGGTCATGTCGTCTCCGGCGGGATCACGTAGAAGGGGAAGACCAGGTTGCGGGGATCGTTGGTCTCGCCGATCCCATAGCGGATGTCGATGTAGAGGGTGCTCGAGTCCTCGGTGTCGAAGCTGACCAGGACGTCACGCACCTCGATGCGAGGCTCCCAGCGGCGAAGTGACGCACGCACGGCTGCGGCCACCCGGGCCGCGGTCTCGGTGTCGGCGCTATCGAAAACGTAGTCATGAATGGCGCAACCAAACTCCGGGCGCATCGGCCGCTCGCCGATCGCGGTGCCCAGGATCAGCCGCATACTTTCCTCGACCTCCTGCTCGCGCGAGACCAGGGCGATCCGTCCGGTCGGGTCGGTCCGCAGGGGAAAGGCCCAGCCGGATCCGATAAATTCTTCGCTCATTGCGCAATCACCTTCGTCTGGCCGGCGGACGCGATCATCATCGGCGTGCCGGTTGGCACGCAGGTGCCGGCCGTCGGAGGCAACGCGAGTAGCACCGGCATCCCGCCGACGAGGACCTTGGTGCTGCCCGATGGGATGATGCCGCTGATGCACGGGCCATTCGCGACCGGCGGGGGCGGAAAGGCGCAGCCGGCGATCACGTAGGACGCCGGGATGGTGACAACAGGCTGACTGCCGACCATGACTTTCGGGCTGACGGTCGTGCACTGCGCCTGGCCGCCGTGCATGCAGGTCACTGTGCCGCTCATGTTGACGATTGGTCCTGGCATCACATCACCTGGAGGGCGCCGCTGTTGATGTCAACCATCGCGCCGGTCACCTTGAGCTGTCCGCTCGCTTTGACTTCGAGCTGCGGGCCGCCATCGAGGGTTGCTCCCGAGCCGCCTTTGAGACCAAGGTTGGTCTGGGCCTCGAGCGTGATCCCCTGCTGAGCGGTGAGCTTCAGGTTCCCCTGGGACTCGAGCGTCATGTCCTGCTGGCTCTCGACGTGGATCTTTCCTTGCGACGAGATATGAATCTCGGAGTTGGTCTCGTTAAGCGAGATCTTCAGGTTGCCGTCGCTGCTGATGAAGGCCATGCCGGCCTTGTTGGCGTCGTCGAAGAAGATGAATTGGTGGCCCTTGCGCGAGATGAAGCCACGCCGCTTGACCTTGCCATTGTCGAACAGACCGCTGCCCTCGTTGGGGGTGTCCACGCCGTTGTAGAGATTGCCGATCACGTATGGCCGGCGAATGTCGCCGTGCTCGAAGGCGACGAGGACTTCGTCATTTACTTCGGGAATCCATACCGCCCCGCTGTTGGGTCCGGCGCCGAGCTGCGCCAGCCTGGCCCAGTCGGACTCGTAGTTGTCATCGAGCCACGGGAATTTCAATTTCACGCGCGCCGTGTTGTTGGGATCGTTGTTGTCGGTGACGATCGCCACCACGACGCCGTTGATCGGCTGACCGCCGGCCGAAGCATGCCCGTTCGATGCACCCAGCGAGGCAAGCCCGAGCAACGATCGGTCCTGCCGGCCGCTGACCACGAAGTGGGTCCGGTAGCCGTTTTCCCCAAACACGTGACGCGCACCGCTGAGCGTGTACTGCCCCTCGAAGCGGTCGCCGACGACCCCCACGCTGACGGTGCTGCCTGCCTTGAGGTCCGGATTTCCAATCGCCACGCCGTCGGCTTCGGCAAACGCCCCCGAGATGATCTCGGCGATCGAGGCCGCCGCGCCGTCGACCATCGGCTGTTGCGGCAAGGGACGGTTCACCGCCGTGAAGGTCGGTCCGCCGAAGCTGGTGGCCAGTGCGCTGGGCTGATCCTGGATGCCCGCGGCGACCGTGCCGGCGGTTGCCGAGCCGATCACGGCTTGCTTCTGGACCGGATCCCACCCCCTGACTTTGATCGTGCTCGCCTGCTCCGCGGACGTCACGCGCGGACGGAATTCGATGAGGTCGTCACCGAAGACCAGCTGCAGGGGATCGGTGTGGTTCTGGTAGTTGCCCGCTTGTGGCGCACCCGACGACTGCACCGGCTGACGGAAATAGAATTTGCCATCGTCCATGCCCATCTCGTAACCGATCTCTCGCGCGCGTCCTTTGAGGAAATCCCAGTTGGATTGGTTCGCCTGCGAGACGTGGTCGAACGTGATGCTGGTGGAATCGATCTGGCCGACCTGCAGGCTGGCACGCTGGGCGACCTGCCGGGCGATATCCGAATCGGTGACATTCTTATAGGTCTGCGTGTCGCGCCCGCGGTGCAGCCGGTGGGAGAAATCGTAGCCCCGCAAGATGGTGCGCAGCCGGGTGGCATCGTATTCCGCTTCGAACCCGGTGACCTCGCCTTTGATCAGGGTCTTTGGGCTGCCCCCAGGCGGCGTCATCTTGATTGTGATTGTCGACCCGATGTTCACATTGAGCTGGCTGATCACGTCGCGCGCCGGGTCATGGAAGGTGACGGCGAACATATCGGGCAGATGCTGGTGATGGTCGACCACCACCTGCTCGAGCAGTGACTCCATCGCACCCGGGAGCGGGCTGCTATCGATCTCGACGTCGGGCCAGAGATGGTAGGGCTGCGTCATCCTAACCCTTGCTGATCTCCGCCGCCTCGTCGGCGCTTGGTATGAGGACGCGGTTGCCCGCGGTCAGCCGCAGCGGGTCGTCGATGCCGTTGAAGATCGCCACGCCCCGCCAGAAGTTGGGGTTTCCATACTCCTGATTGGCAATCGACTGCAGGGTGTCGCCATCCGATATGAGATGCGTTCTCCGTGCATGGATGGAGCCGGAGGTGGGATTCTGTGGGCCGTCGGGGTCAGAAATCTCTTTCAAGCTGATGTCGGCGGTCGCCCGTAGCGGATTTCCCGTTCGTCCGAACATCGTGTATTTGACGTTGACCTTCTCGAGGTAGAAATCGCGGTCGGCAAGCTGGGCGTTTTCGCCCCAGATGAACTGCAGCGGCGAAGGCTGGTGTTTCTCGCTGCTCGTCGATTGCTTGCTCGGCGCGCACCAGTCGAAGAGCTGGTCGACCTGCTTGGTCACGTTGCCCCTCGCGGGCTCCCAGTCGTCGAAGAAGATCTGCATGCTGATGGTCTGGGGATCACTTCCCTTGTATTGAGGCTTTGCCCCCGCTTTGTCCTTCATATTCGGTGGGGTCTCCCACTTGGCGCTCTTGCTGACCGAATACTCGGTGGGGTTGAACGTGAACACGAGGCTCCCGCCATCAGCCGCCTGCAACTTCGCGCGTACCATCTTCGACATTTCTTTTCCCCTCAGACAAGAAACCCGTTGTGGGCTAGTTCGAGCGTCTCGGTGGCGACCTGATTGGCCCCGATATCAAGCGACGGCCCCGTCCATTTCACGGGGAAGACGCCCTCGAGGCTCCAGGTCGCGATCGGGTTTCCTTCCGAATCCAGGGCGGCGATTTCCGCGGTTTGCCGTTTGACCTCGATCTTGATCTTGGCGATCCAGTTGGCGACCTTCTTGGTGTCCTGGTTGATCGGCCGCGTCAGCTTGATGTTCTGGTACTTGGCGCGTCCGGGAATGCGGTGCACGAAAGCGTTCTCGCCGCCCTCCTTGTACTCGAAGACGTCGTACTCAACCGAGAGGCCGTCGCACTTCGACCAGTTGCCAAGGTCGCCGTCGCCATCGATCTTGACCCGGAACCGCAGACTTTGGGCGTGGGGACCGTCAGGCATCATTTCCTCCTTAGCGCAGGTCGGTCAGGAAGCCCGCGCGCTCCCGATCCACTAAGAGTTCCGTCTTCAGCCGGTTTCGGAGCCGGTCGTAGAGCTTTCTCGCCAGCTCATCCATCTCGGCATCGGATGCTTGATGCGCCCCCGCGGGCGCCGCGGCGGGTGCGCTCCCGCCGGCGCTATCCGGGGTGACCCCCCCTTCGCTTTGCCGGCTGACTCCGACCCGACTCTCGTACCAAACGCCCTGCACCGTAGGGGCAAACGCCTCGTCACTGGCTCCGCTCGCCCCGGTTTCCGTTTCATCCGCCTGAGCCCGCTGCACCGCGATGCCACGGGACGGCGCGAGTCGCAGGCGTGCCCCATCTTCTCTCGCTTTCAGCGAAGGAATCTCGCTCCCAATCATCGAAGCTATCTCC
>JALYYG010000102.1 GCA_030946685.1 Candidatus Dormiibacterota bacterium
TGTTCAACAGCTTCTTCGTCACGCTCCTGGTCGTGGCGCTGAACCTCTTCTTCGACTCCCTGGTCGGGTACGCCTTCGCACGCCTGGAGTTTCCGTTCAAGAACACGCTGTTCGCAATCATGATCGCAAGTATGGTCATTCCCGGCTTTGTCTTCATCGTGCCGCGCTATATCCTGTTGCTCAACGCGCACATCGTCGACACCTACTTCGCGTTCATGATCCTGTATTTCCTCCAGCCGGCGTATATCCTGCTGATGACGCAGTTCTTCAAGAGCATTCCACGCGATCTCGAGGAGGCGGCGATCATTGACGGCCTCGGATGGTTCGGGATTTTCTGGAAGATCATCCTTCCGCTGGCGCGCCCCGCGCTGCTTGCAACCGGCATTCTGACCTTCGCCGGGATGTGGAACAACTTCCTCGACTGGATCATCTACATGACCTCGCCGAACATGCAGAACATCCAGCTTGGGCTCGTCCAGTTCCGAGGCCAGTACCAGAACCAGTGGAACCTCATCATGGCCGGCTCCGTGCTCGCGATCTTGCCGATCCTGGTGATCTACGTGGCCGGGCAGCGCTACTTCGTCCGAGGCATCGCCACGACCGGCATGAAATAGCCGGCGCACTGCTCCGGCCGATTGGCCCAGTTCTCGGGGCCGATCCGGACCTCGGCGAGCGCGCCGTCATGAGCCCCGCGGTGATCCAGGCTGGCGACCGATTCCAAATGCTTTACCGACGAGTTCTCGAGCGCACCGGGGACGCCGCCACGAAATCCGAGTACGAAGACCGCTCGGTGCTCGCCCTCGCCGAGAGTCTTGACGGCAAGCGCTTTACGGCTCGGAAGGCGCCCGTGCTGACTCCCGCGCCCAGTCTGATGGGGCTCGAAGATCCCACGATCGTCCGGCACGGCGGGGATTACGTCGTCTTCTACACCGGCTGGTCGGGATGGTCACGAGGCATCGCCAGCCTCCTTTGGGCAAGCGGCTCCTCGCTCGATGCCCTTACGCCGCAGGGGACCGCCATCGCGCCGCTGCCGCCGCAGCGGTTCGTCAAGGAGGCGGAATATCACCGCGGCCTCCTCTGGTGTGAGGTCGATACACTCGACCCCCACGAGCGCTCGCGGATCGCCGCGACTCGGTCGGACAGCCCGCGCGGTCCCTGGCCGCAGCCGGTCGTCGTCGCCGAGCCACGGCCGGATCACTGGGACTCGGTCAACCTCAGCACCGGCCCGTTGATCGAGCACGAGGAGCGCCTCTTCATGTTCTATAACGGCATGGTCCAGACCGACGATCCAGACTTCGTGCATGCGGCACGCATCGGCCTCCTTGAGCTCGACCGGGGCACCGGAATGATCCTCGGCCGCTCCAGCAGCCCCATGCTCGAGCCGCCGGCCGGCGGCCGGATCGCCTTCGCCGCCTCGATCGCGCGCGACCTCCTCTATTACACGGTCGACGATCGGGAGATCTGGGCGGCTTCACTCGATCGCGCCGCGCTGAGGGAGATCGTCCTAACCTGACCGAGCGGCATCGACGCGCCGAGCCTCGCCGGGCTCGAGCGTGATCGTGGCGGCGGTGCCGCCCAGCGGAAAGGTCAGCTGGACCTCGCGGGGCTCTCGTGTCGGGTTGAAAAGCGCCACCCGGACGACGGCCGGTGGGAATGCCTCCCAGCTGTTGAGCACATCGAGCCAGACGACGCAGATCTCGGGATCGTCGGCGCGCGCCAGCGTGTCGAAGGCCAACGCCATCCAGAGGACCTCGCCTGCGCCGTAGATCTCGCGGCCAAGCCGGCCGCTTCCAGCGCCGAGCTCCAAGGTGCCAAGGTCCTCGACCGGGATGTTCGAGCCCTCGCGGAGGAAGGCGCGATTGTGGCGACGCTGCAAGTCGAGAAATCGAAGCAGGAGAGGGGAGAGACCGAAGCGCGCCATCGCGTCGATCCACGGAAGCACAGACTCGACATTCTCTTTGAAGGCGGGATAGAGCAAGCCGGCGCACGCCTGGAAGCCGCCACGGATGTCATAGCCCGCCTGCAGGCCGGCCGGGTCCGAGTACCAGTACGCCATCCGCAATTGGGCGTCAACCAGGTGCCGGCCGACCGTCAGCCATTCGCCCGTAGCGCCGCTCTCGGCGAGCAACCCGGCGGCCAGCGATCCGAAGGCGAGTTCCTGCGGCTCGTGGTAGCGAAGGGACAGGGGCGTGTTCGCCAGTGTGCGGAGTGCCCGCGCCGCCTCCTGCAGCCAGGCCTCGTCCCGGGTCGCGTCGCGGGCGAGCATGCAGGCGTAGGCGTAGAGGCCGTTGACGGCGACGTTCCAGCCGTTCCCTGTGGGGGCGTTGCTTCCGGCGACAAAGAAGAGGGGGAAGAGGTACTGGCAGCGATGCGCCAGCTCGCGCGCCTGCACCATCGTCAGTCGTACCCGCTCCTGCAGCATGCGATCGCGGCGGGCCCGGGCGATCCAGGCCAGCTTGATCAACGCGTTCTCCATGAGATACCAGCTGTCGACCACCTCGTCGCCCTCGGGCGCAGGCAGGCCGTTGCCGAAAATGCCGATCGCGGGGCGCCAGAATGTTTGCAGGCTTGCCGCCAGCTTGTCCGCGTGCGCGCGGGCGCCGGTGTCGGTGTTGGCGAGGAGGGAGAGCGGCGCGAGGACGTCGACCTGGGTCATCAGCTCAATCCCCGACGATCCAGTGCGGCCAGGCTCAGGCATGTAGGCTGGATGGCCGGTCACGGAGCCAACCGTCACCATGGCGCGCTCGCTGCGCAGTTCGGCCAGCGTCCCCTCGGCCATCGCGCTCCAGGTCCGCGCATCGGTCAGGGGGTCGCGATCGGGCCCGAGCAGCGGCGCGCAGAGTTCGATCAGCGTGCTCAACGCCTCGGCCTCGGTCGGCGGTGTCGCGCGGTGCCGCTGCCAGAGCTTGTACGCGAACTGCGACCTGCCCGCCGGGAACTGCGCCCCCGTCCGCCGCGCGGCATGCATCCCAATGCCATAGCGCCCCGCCGCGTCCCAGACGGGGCCGATCTCGATGTCGCGGAAACGCGCCAGGTTCTCAGCAGACATCCAGGTCATGGCCGTGAGGTCGGCATAGAAGCAGACCTCGGCCTGGTGCGCCACGTCATAGAAGT
>JALYYG010000107.1 GCA_030946685.1 Candidatus Dormiibacterota bacterium
CTGCGCTGCCGCCGCCGAGCCAGAACCACGACGGCAGACCGGTCAGCCCGGTGCCGGGGTTTATGCCCATAACGAGTGTCGGCCATGGCTGCTTCGAGCTCGCCTGATCAGCAAGCGCGATCTCGGGCGTGGTCGGTGGCAGCAAACTATCCGTGGGGTTGGGAACGCAGACAATGCCGAGCGAGTTGCCGTTCGAGTCATAAACGAAGTAACCGGTTTGGCCAGCGGGACATGCTGGCAGCGAAAGCCCTACGTTCGGGTTGCTCAACGTCCCGTTGTTGTTTTGGATGGGAGCCGGGACCGAGTTGTAGGGCACGGGGCGATACGTGTAGTCCGGCAGGCTGTTCGGGGTCGTGCCTGACCCGGACGGGCGGGTCGCAGCCGTCGCGTTGATACCCGTTGGGTCGTAGCCGGCCGAACCCTGGCTCACGACCGGGCCATTGCTGACCGGACCCACGTTGACGGTTCCTCCGTCGCCACCCGGAGCCTCGGCATATGCCGCGATGGGCCAGAGGGCCACCAGTGCAAGAGCCGCAAGGGAAAGCCGGGCAGGCCGCCATAGCCTCATGACGACGTGGTCACCGAATGCACCTCAGCGTCCGCGATGAGGTACCGGCCCCCAACGGACTTCATCCAGAACTTGTCGTCAAAACTGATTGAGAATTGCTGGAGGACCGAACCATCGGCGGCCTTTGTCAGCGTGATCCGCGACGTCCCGATTTCCTCTACACACCAAGTCACCGAGGAATCGTTTGGATCTACGAGCTTCCCGACGCGGACGGTTGTCAGTTGATTCTTGAAGTCCTCGAAAACACCAGCCGCGTGGTTCTGATCGAGGGCGGAGCGAAGCTTGGCCAGCCGGTTACCAGTGTCGGCGCCTTGCAGCAGGCTTCCATCGCTCGTCTGATAGGCCCGCAACTCGACCTGCCCGTCGGCGACCAGGTCGCCCTTCACTTTCGCAGCGTCAGAGGCGTTGACGAGGTCGCCTCGGTCAGTCGGGTTGAAGGGGTTCTGGTAATAGCCCGCCGGTGGCCACGGATGAATCACCGGGATATTGGCGTAGCGGAGATCTCCGAGCCGTCCGGTGGCGCCCAAGACTGCGATGCCGCCGAGTATCACAAGGACAAGAGCGGCCGCCAGTCCGGTCCGGGCCCAACTCCCCAGAACCGCTTCTCTCACGTAAAGACCCCGTGCCCCAGCGGGCCTGGTGAGCATTGCTTTGGCCCTTTTACGACCTTAAGTGGCATCTTAACGCCGTTCGGGTGAACCTCCATCATTACGTGGCCGGCCAGCACCGTTTCGAAACCTAGGATGCGCTCGGAAAGCCTACGAATCCTCATCCCAACCTCAGCGATTCCTCAAGTTTCCCTGAGGTTCGAGGCACGGGCCTTCGACCTGGAGTCGACGTGACGTGGAAGAGCACACCCGACGGGTGAGCATTGGTAGGGCCCTTCTTGGATCCTGCGATGTGATTTGTAGCGATTCGGATCCGCCTCAGAATCTGCACGGGGGTACATGCCGCCGACGCTACAGAAGCAGCGCACGCTAACCGCACGCTAGCCGCCTTCCAGGGCACCTTCTTGCCGGTCGAGCAGCGGTTGATCCGAATTCAGGACTCAGGCCGGCGCATCCCGACCGCACGCTGACCGCACGCTGTGCGCACGCTGAAGCCGAACCAGGCCCGGGACCCTGTTCACGCCGCGCCAGTGGATGCCTGCGTGCGCTCGGCGTGCGCATCGACTAGACCGTCGCGTGGTCTGAGTCTCAAATGAACTCACGACGGATAACCAGGGAGCGATTGCTTAGCGCCTCCCTCTGGGTGCCAGCGACATGGTGGTCCGCCGAGCGTGCGGTCAGCGTGCGGTCGATTCATAGGGTCGGAAGCGCACATCCCCCAAGGAGGTTCTCCGACCATGATTCGACTCTCCGATCAGATCCACCGGGCGTACCAATCAGCTCTGAGTTCGGGGTCCATTGGCGGCGCCGAGTCGCTCGTAGTGCGCCTGCGCGATTTCAACG
>JALYYG010000127.1 GCA_030946685.1 Candidatus Dormiibacterota bacterium
ATCCTCGAAGCGGTCCTGATGCTCAACAGCATCGGCCAGGGGATGCGCAAGTCGATGGTCGGCTACGCCAACGCGATGCTGAAGGACTTCGGCGAGCGCAGCAACACCGGGGCGAGCATCTACATCCCCTCGCCACGTGGGCTGGACGGGTAATGGCGATCGCCCGCCGGCTGGTCATCGACGGGGTCCGCTACTGCGTGGTCTGCCGGCTGCCGAAGATGGCCGGCCGCACCCCCTCGGCCGGGAAGTGCCTGGACTGCGCGAACCAGCGGGTCGCCCCCGAGCTGCGCAAGCAGCCCCCTCGGAAGTGGCGGAACGGTTGGCACACCGCCGTCGGGTCGTAGGATGCTGTCGAAAGGCGGTGACTGAATGGGTGCTCACCAGATCCTCGTCCTCATCGGGCTCGTCTGCTTTGCGGTCGCGGCGTTCTTCTCGTACAGCGAGAACGGACGCTACGGCGGGTCCCTGGTCGCCGCGGGCCTGTTCTTCGTGACCCTTGCCGCGCTGGTCTAGCCCGCGCTAGACAGAAGCCCCAGCCTGCGTAGGCTTCCGCGACAATGGCAGCGAAGGACTACAAGCGGGTCCGCGCGCTCATGGACGAGTTGGCCGAAGCGAAGGTGAAGCAGGCGGAAGCGTTCTCCCACGCCCGGGGCGGTCAGGTCAACGGCCGCCCCGCGACGATCGAGGACGCCCGTTACGCGGCCCGCGAGCGGATGGCCTTCGCCCAGAATCCTGGTCGGCGGTCCCGTGATGTCGAGGTCATCCGCATCGACCTGGCCGTCGCCCTGGACGAGGTCGGGATGCCCTACCCGCCGCAAGACGGTTGAGGTGCCTGCTCGGTCACAGAAACAGCGCCGCTACCTGTACGCGAAGTTCGGGGCGAAGTGGGTCAAAAAGCACCACTTCAACCGTGTCGTGAAGAAGCGCAAGCGATGATCTGCATGTTCGATTTGCACCCGTGGCGCAGCAAGGCCGACCTCCGGCTGCGCCAGGGCATCTGGCCGGGTCGGGTGGCGGCGTGGGTGAACAAGATGGCTCCCGATGAGCGTCCGGTGACGAAGGACCTGATGCGCAAGCACCGTCACGAATGCCTCGGTCTGGAGTCGATGCGCGGGGCGACGAACAAGATCCAGCCGATCACCCCCGAGTCGCCCCCGCCCGCCCCGGCCGAACCGTCTAGGTCTCCGTCGAAGCAGCTGGGCCGGCCGGTCACCGAGGAGGATGTGAACCAGCGGCTGCTCACGAAGTTCTACGACAGCATCGACTCGCTCTCGGCGGACAAGGTCGCCGAGGTGATGATCGAGCGGGCGAAGGCCGAACAGAAGCGCGCCCCGGCGAAGGCGAAGGATGACGACGACCCGACCCGGACCCTCGCCGGCAAGATTGGCATGGCGATGGGCGCCCGGCCGACCCGCACCGGGTCGCGGATCAAGCGGGCCTCGTGATCGGAGTCCGGACCAGCGTCCGTCGTCGACGGATCGGCAGCATCATCCACAACCCCTGCGCCCGTCCGCTCTACGTTCGGCTCCGCTCTCCGCACCGGACCGTGCCGCACGCGAAGTGCTGGAACGTGGAAACCGGCCGTTCGTCGCGTGCTCGTATCAGACGCGACCGCCGCGACGCGTTGCCCAAACTGATCGCGACCTGCTCCCGATGAGCGCCACCCTTCCCCGGAATGCGTACTCCCGGCCGAACAGCGAGCGGGCGCTCACGACCCACGAGAAGCTGCGCGAGTCCAAGATCAGCGACGACCGCTGGCGGGACCTCGAACGGGACCTGGTGAAGATGGTCGGTCGGGACAGCGGCCGGGCGTTCCACAAGATGCTCCGCCGCGGGGAGTACGACTTCCCGTTCTACTGCACCAAGCTCCTCGGGGTGGTCCCCGAGAAGTGGCAGACCCGGGTGAAGGTCGAAGGCTTGGACAAGCACCCGAACGTCGTGGTCCGTGGGCCCAACGGGCTGGGGAAGACGGTCTCGTACGGATTGATCTACTTCCACGTCGCGACGTACCGCGAGTACGCCGAGCAGAACTGGGGCGCCGCCGGGGTCCGCCATCTCGGTCCCGAGCAGGCCCATGCGAACAAGGCCCTGTTCAAGATGCAGGACATCCTCGGCGACCGGGCCCGCGAGCAGGCCTATCGGGTGAAGGGCGGATGGAAGTTCCGGCCCTGCTTGCTCACCGACTTCATCAAGGACGCCACGGTCGACGGCTACCCGGCCCTCGATTTCTTCGACGGCTCGGGCTACGTGGTGTTCTCCCCGACCGCGAACGGCGCCCGCTCGGCGGATGGAGACGACCCGGTCCTGATCGGCTGGGACGAGGTTCGTCACGAGCGCAACGTGAAGTACGTCTCCCAGGTCATCATCGGGCCGCGGTTCCTGCGTGTGCCGAAGGGCCGGTTCCTGACGATGTATACCCCCGACATCGACGGCAACCCCGCCGCAGTTGTCGAGTTGGGGGCGATGTTCCAGCGCGGCCAGATGGGCAAGATGGGCTGGAAGTCGTTCCAGATCGCGCTGTCGGAGAACACCAGCATCACCGCCGCGGCGAAGAAGCGGGTCAGTGACGACCTCGATCCGCGCTACCGCGCCCAGGCGATGGAGGGCAAGGAGGTCCAGCCGAGCCACGCGTTCTTCCCGTTCTCGGCGATCACCCGGGCCTACCTCCCGCCTCCCGAGCCCGACGAGTTCTCCGAGCTTGGCGACGGGGTCTGTCACTGTCGGTCATGCGACGGCAAGACCACGACGGGGTTCGCGAACCTTCGCACCCGGGTCGAGGGCCGCTGCCCGAAGTGCAAGGCCAACGAGCACGAGCACCCCTTCGCTGCCGCCGCGGACCCGGCGTCATCGGCGATGGGCGCCGACGGGATCGTGTTCGAGGTCTGGGACCTGGAGCCGCCGGAGTTCGACGGGGCTGAGACGGTCTACGCCGAAGCTCTCGCCCCCGGCTCGGAGATCGGCGACATCGTCACGCACGCCGACGCTCTCGGCCAGCTGCTCGGGATCGAGGTCGGCTACGACCGCAAGGGCGCCCTCGGCCACGCGGTCGAGGACGAGCTGTACGCGGTGTCGAGTGAGTTCGTCGGCCTCCAGACCGACACCCAAGAACAGAAGACCAAGTGGCTGCACTTCTTCGGCACGATCATGGCGAAGTCTGCGTGGCGCTCGCCGTACCACGG
>JALYYG010000140.1 GCA_030946685.1 Candidatus Dormiibacterota bacterium
CGGTGGTGAGCCGTCAGGTGACGGAGACAGGCGATTTCATCGGCCGTGTGACGGCAATCGACAAGGTCGACATTGTCGCGCGGGTCCCCGGGTTCATCGAGGAGCGCTATTTCACCGAAGGGCAGCAGGTCAAGACCGGCGACCCCCTGTTCCGCATCGAGCAAGCGACCTATAAGGCGGCGGTCGAGCAGCAGCGCGCCAATCTCGCCAAGGCAAAGGCTACAGAGGTCAACGCAGCGCTGCAACTGGGGCGCGGCAAGGAACTTGTCAGCAAGCAGAACATTTCACAAGCCACGGTCGACCAGCGCGCGGCCGACGAGGCGGCGGCGCAGGCCAACGTGTTGGCGGCGCAGGCACTGCTCGACCAAGCAGAAATCAATCTCGGTTACACGGAAATCCGTTCACCGATCGATGGACGGATCGGGCTTGCCATTTTCACCGTGGGCAATCTGGTCGACCCGTCGTCCGGGAAGCTTGCGACGATTGTCAGCCAAGACCCCATCTATGTCATCTTTCAGGCAAGCGAGCGCGATGTAATTAATTACAAGCGCAGGGTCGGTGAATCGGCCGGCAAGACCCCGCACGTGACCGTTCACATCCAGCTGCCCAATGGCAGCACCTATCCGCATCCCGGCCTCACCAACTTGCTCGACGTCCAGGTCGAGACCACCACGGACACTGTCGCGGTGCGGGCGCAAGTGCCGAACCCGGAGGGTCTTCTGATCCCCGGCGGGGTCGTCGGCGTTACCGTGGAACGGGGCGCGCCCCGGCCGGCGCTAGTGGTTCCGCAATCCGCCGTCCTGCTCGATCAGGCCGGCCGCTATGTCCTGGTGGTCGACGAGGCGAAGAAGGTCGAGCTGCGACGCGTGACGACCGGCGTCGAGCAAGGTAGAGAAATTGTCGTGACGGACGGTCTCAAGGAGGGAGAATTGGTGATTGTCGAGGGCATACAGAAGGTGCATCCCGGTCAAGTCGTGACGGCGAGCGCGGTGCCGGGAAACTGAGACAATGTTTTCCAGCATCTTCATCGACCGGCCGCGGCTCGCTTTCGTCATCGCCATCGTCATCACGCTGGCCGGCACCATTGCCATCACGGTGATTCCGATCGCGCAGTTCCCGGATGTCGTGCCGCCGCAGGTCACGCTGTCCGCGACCTACCCCGGCGCCGATGCCGAAGTGGTCGAGACCACGGTGGCGCAACCGATCGAGGAGCAGGTCAACGGTATCGACAATGCGCTCTACTATCAGTCCGCCAGCGGGGCCGACGGCAGCTACACCCTCAATGTGACCTTCGCGCTGGGCACCGATCCAGACATCAACACCGTCAACGTGCAGAACCGCGCCAGTCTCGCCACGCCGCAGTTGCCCGCGGAGGTGTCGCGCAATGGCCTGACCATCCGCAAGAAATCCGCCGCCTTGCTGCAGGTCATAAACATCTACTCGCCGAAGAGTACCTACGATGCCCTTTATCTGAGCAACTATACGACCATCAACATCATCGATCCGCTGGCGAGGATCAATGGCGTCGGTCAGGTGAGTCTCTTCGGACCGCTCGACTATTCGTTGCGAATCTGGCTCGACCCTGACCGGCTGACCGAGCTCAATCTGACGCCGAACGACGTCATCTCTGCGGTGCAGAGCCAGAATATTCAGGCGGCCCTCGGCCGGGTGGGCGCAGCGCCGATCACGAACGAGCAGCAGGTTCAGATCACCATCAAGACCAAGGGCCGGCTGTCGCGGCCGGAGGAATTTGCCGCCATCGTCCTGCGCACCAATCCCGGTGGTTCGGTTGTCCGCGTGAAAGACGTCGCCCGCGTCGAGATGGACGCAAGATCGCAGGACCGCCATAGCCGCTTCAATGGCGCACCCACCGCCTCGATCGGTATATACCAGACGCCGGGGTCCAACGCGGTCGACGTGACCCGTCGTGTTCGCGAAACCATGAGTACCCTTGCGACGCGTTTCCCCAATGATCTCGCCTACACCGTGTTCTTCGACACCACCGTCTTCGTCACCTCGACGATCAACGAGGTCATTCGGACGCTGGCCGAGGCAATCATCCTCGTGGCTTTGGTGGTGTTCTTGTTCCTCGGCAAGTTGAGGACGACGCTGATCCCGCTGGTTGCCGTGCCGGTGTCGATCGTCGGCACGTTCGCCGTGATGCTGGCCATCGGCTACTCGGCCAACACCGTCTCCTTACTGGCGCTCGTGCTCGCCATCGGCATCGTGGTTGATGACGCCATCGTCGTCGTCGAGAACGTCGAGCGGGTGATCGACGAGGAACCCGAACTGTCCGTGCCGGAGGCCTGCAAGAAAGCCATGGCCGAGATCACCGGCCCGATCCTCGCCATTACTCTCGTCTTGTTGTCGGTGTTCGTTCCCGTGGCCTTCATCCCCGGCATCA
>JALYYG010000155.1 GCA_030946685.1 Candidatus Dormiibacterota bacterium
GGTCTACGTATGCGCGGAGTCTAGCATCAATGCCGGCTTGGTTACCGCCAGTGTGAACAGATTCCTACGCGGTTTCCGAAGCCGGATGACTTCGTCGCCACTGGTCGAGTAGGCGTCCGGCCTCCGGCGCGATTTCGGGCGGAAGCTGCGGGAGCATGTCGCGCAGATGCCTGGCCTCCGATGGTGTGAGCACGCGCCAAGGTCCATGAAATCGCCGGGCTCGATGACAACGAGCTTCGGAACCCTCGAGCTGGGAGGCCAGAGCGTCCGCTCCGGGAACCCGCACGCCAGACAGGCCGAGCGGTCCGCGGCGCCTCCGGCTCCCACATCTCCGCTCGGGGGTCGCGGATGCTGAGACGAAGACATAGCCGTGGTTCGCTTGCGGTACCCCACTTTGGGTCATGCGGCGCGCGCCTCGGGCCACCAGTGCCGGGATCGATAGCGCAGCTGCCAGGGTCGCCAGCGTGGATTGGCGGAGCGTAGCCAGTCCCCGAGCCAGTTGACCAGATGCTGGATGATGGGGAGGAGATCAGGTTGGGGGAGCACTTCCCAGCCGAGCCGCACGTAGCTGAGCGATCCCCGGGCGACGAAGCGCCGGAGCCACGGCGGAGGCTTCGGCGTCGGACCACGATGGGCGACGATGGGCGGGGGCATGCTGGGACCGAGGAGCAGCGGCCGGTCGGGTTCCTCGCACGCCGGCTGAGGGCCGCATGGCCGTTGGATCGACCGGGGGGTGGCGGGCGGGATCATCGGGACAGCGACCGGGCGGTGGGCAAGGGCCACACCGTCGCCGGCTGGCGTTGGCGGAGCGGTCGCCACCGTGGCGGACAGCGGAGCGCGGGCGGCGGGCAGGGGCGACGGATCGTCAGGCTGCGGCGCGACCTGCTCGGGCAACTCTCGCCAGGCTTGCAAGCCCACGAGCGCACACAGCTGTTCGGCCAGGCAGAGCACCAGGAGCAAGCGGTGGAGATGCAGGACGCTGGTAAGGCGGTGCGCATCACCGCCGCATCGCAGGAGCACCCCGTGCTTGGCATCTCGATGCGTACACTCGCAGCGCATCCGCCACCGGTACAGCACCGCGGCTTCCGCGGCGCCCTCCAGGGTCGTGGCCAGGTACCATGGCTCCTCCTGGCCCGGCTCCCACAGCGCCAGCAAGGCGACTGGGACCCGCTCGTGCTGGTGGTACCACGCCTGGGGCGCCCATCGCCGCTCGCCCGGCTGGACGGCCAGCGCCTGTTCGACCGGGCGGCTGTCCGACTCCCCGGGCAACCACACATGGGTGGCGGCGTCGATGCGGATGACGAAGGCGCGGCGTCGGTCGCTCAGCCATCGGAACAAGCTCGCCCGTGCGAAGCCCCGGTCCGCCACCACGACGCCGCGTAGGGCGGGCGAGAGCAACTGCCACACCAGGTCCACCAGGCGCTCCTCGATGCGGTTCTGGCTCAAGAACGGGGTGGGCACGGAGGCCGCGGGAATCGGATGGGCGGGCTGGCACAGCAGATAGGGATCGGGCCAGGTCTCGCCCGGTGGGAAGCACGCGACGAGCTCCCGTCGGTGGTACGTGGTGAGCGCCACGGGCAACCCCCGGCTGCCGCACGGCACGCTCGCCAGCAGACAGGCAAACGGCTCGAAGTAAACGGTGTCGAGCAGGATCGGCAGCACCAGGGGCCGCGTGTCGAGTTCCGGCGCGTCGGCGGCGAAGGTATAGGTCAGCTTCAACCATCGCATCGACAGGGCCAGTTCGTCCAAGCGCGGATTGCTCAGCCAGCGATCCAAGCGCTTCAGCCGCCCCTTGAGCCGTTGCCGCGGCTGCGGGAGCGTGCGCGCGAGATCCGAGAGACACAACCGGGCGCGCTCCCAGATCCCGCCCACGACCTGCGCACCGGTCGCGTGTTGCGGCGCGCGCCACGTCGGGGCCATGTACTGGACATACCGCAGGACTTCCGCGTATGGTGGCTGCATCGGCGGTTCCTTTCTCCGTCCGGCCAGACTCATGACGATCTGTCCAGTCTGAAAGGAACCGCCGTCCTGTGCAACCGCCTCCCGTGTCACCAAGTGGGGTACCGCAAGACGTAGACCGCCAAGACGGCGTTCCATCCCTCGCGGTACACTGCCCTCGGCTTTTGCATAAACGCGTCCTTCCATATAGTTGGAGACCGGCGATAGGGGGGACGCGCTCAACCGACGAAACCGTGAAGAGGGAAGACGATGGCCGCGACCGGTCGAGCAGCCGTATTTCTCGCGGACGAGCGTCGCTTCGATGTTCGTGACCTGCCCATACCTGACGTCGAGCCGGGGGCGGCGCTAGTTCGCATGACGCTGGCGAATATCTGCGGCTCCGACTTGCATAACTG
>JALYYG010000179.1 GCA_030946685.1 Candidatus Dormiibacterota bacterium
CCTTGCCGGCGACATCGAGGAAGTTGTCGGGCTCATCCAGAAGCACGACGTCCGCGTCGGATCGAAAGAGCGCCTCGAGCAGGATGCGTTTTAACTCGCCGCCGGAAAACGTGTTCGCCACGCGCGCACCGATCGCGTCGAGCGGCTCGCCGGTGGCCGCCATACAGGCGGCACTCCAGCCGACTTCGAGGTGGTAGCCACCGAGCTCGCCCCACTGTTGGACGGCATCGGGCGTAGGCGATCGCGGCGGCTTGCATGGGGTCCGCATGCATCGTGCGCTCGGCCGTCACCAGTTCGGTGCCTGCACGCGCGAGGGCGACCGGGGCCTGGCCAATGAGCAGCTCGCGAAGCGTCGCGGATGACCCGTGCACCAGCTGCGGCATCCGAGCAAGCCGGCCGATCACCCGGATCAGGCCTTTGTGTCCTTCGTCCGGGTCCGCGATCAGTCGCAGTAGCGTGGTCTTGCCGACGCCGTTGGCGCCGACAAGCGCGACGCGCGCGCCATCCGGGACTCTGAAGGAGACCTTGTCGAAGAGTGTCCGACCCCCGGGAAACGCGTAGCCGGCATCGGCTAGCTCGATGAAACCCACGTGCCTAGAGTACGGGCCCCCACCCAACCCTTCCCCGGTCGAGGAGAGATTCTGGTCGCGCTTGCACTACTGCGCAATCCGTAGTAGTCTCTATGGCGTCATATGAACCAGGCGGAAGTCGACACCACCCAACTACTGAAAGGCGTGCTCGACCTGGCGGTGCTCGCCGTGCTGGCAGAGGCGGACAGCTACGGCTATGACGTCGTTCGGCGGCTGCGCGAAAACGGACTGGACCACGTCGGCGATGCGTCCGTTTACGGCACGTTACGGCGCCTCTATCAAGCCGGAGCGCTGAATTCCTACGTCGTCCCCTCCGACGAGGGGCCGCATCGCAAGTACTACGGCCTCAACAACCGCGGTCGAAAGGCTCTCGACCAATCAGCGCAGACGTGGGCCTCGCTAAGCAAAGCGCTCAACCATCTCCTGAACGGAAGGAGCAACGGTCATGGCAAGTAACGATCAATCACACGACGTCGCGACTTATGCGGCCTCGGTTCGCGCCGCGCTTTCCGACCTCCCCACGGATCAATCCGAGGTCCTGCTGGAGGATCTCGAAGACCACCTGTCGGAGGTGGCGGCCGAGGCCGAAGGTCCGCTTGCGGAACGACTGGGGCCGCCCGAACAATATGCCCAGGAATTGCGTACGGCCTATGGTGCTGCGCGCGCCGGCGGCAAGCGATCGGACCCGGCGCTCCGCGACCTCCGGCGTGCGATCGGCTCGGTGACCGCGGCAGCGTGGTACCGGCAGTTCCGGGCGTTTCTCCCCGAGTTGCGACCAGCGTGGTGGGTTCTCCGCGGGTACTTGGTGGTCCTTGTCATTACGGCAGCCTTCAGCGCGAACTACAACCTTCATCCGATCCCGAATCCGTTCTCGAGCCGCGGCCTGCTCGAGATCATCGCCTCCGCGATTGCCATCGTGCTGTCGATCCGTTTGGGCCGTCGAAATCGTCCCATGGAGAAGAGCGGACGTTTCCTGGCGACTGGTGCCAATGTCCTGATCGCGCTCATGGGCGTGGCGATGCTTGCCAGAATGGGCACCTTTCCATCCTTCGCGATGGTGGAATCGGGTGGCTCCGGTCAGCCGGTCCAGGGGCAACCTCTCTACATGCCGAACGGCGAGGTGACCAACATCTATCCCTACTCCAGGGATGGCAAAGCGCTGACAGACGTTCTGCTCTACGACCAGGAAGGTCGCCCACTGACGGTCGCTTCGAAGATCGGCGATCTGACGACCGACTATCCGGTCGGGGCCGACGGCCAACCAATCACTAATGCGTATCCGCTCCGCCAGCGACATCTCTCTGGCGACCCGGTTGCGGCGCCGCGAGTGGCGTTTCCGCCCTGGCCGGCCAACAACCCAACGGCGAGTCCGACGCCGAGCCCAAGTCCCACTGCTACGCGCTAGCTCGGCGGTCTCGTAATCGCGCCCTCGCTGGCGGAGGAGACCAGCGCGGCGTACTTGGCGAACACGCCGGTCGCATATCGCGGTTCAGGCGCCCGCCAGTCTTTAAGCCTCCGGGCGATCTCGCCCTCCGGTAGCTCGACGTTGAGCTGGCGTTTCGCGACATCGACGGTGACGGTGTCCCCGTCGCGCAGCGCGGCGATCGGGCCGCCGCGCGCGGCCTCCGGCGCGATGTGGCCGACCATGAGCCCGTGGGTCGCCCCCGAGAAGCGGCCGTCGGTAATCAACGCCACCGAATCGCCGAGGCCTTCACCGACGAGCGCGCCCGTCACACCTAGCATCTCGCGCATCCCGGGGCCGCCAACCGGGCCCTCGTAGCGGATCACCA
>JALYYG010000217.1 GCA_030946685.1 Candidatus Dormiibacterota bacterium
GGAGTACCGACATGAGCCAGAAGCCGCAGGATCCCGAGAAGCCGCGGGAGCCGCAGAAGCCGCAGGAACCCCGACCGCCGCAGGACCCTCGACCGTCGCAGGAACCTCGACCACCACAGCAGGCGCCAGAGAAGCCGGCACGGTAGATCTCGACAAGCAAAACCCCGGCGGACTTCGGTCCGCCGGGTCGGATTCACGCAAGGGAGATGACGGGCGCCTTCCAGCGGCTGCACAGCCAGAGCGAGTTCCCCGGCGCGGGAATCGGGCTCGCGACAGTGCAGAGGATCATCAACCGGCACGGCGGATCTGCGGAAGGCGCTGTCGACGAAGGAGCGTCTTTCTTACTTCGTGCTCTGAGCCGCCACCTATGTCATGGTGACGGCTTCAGCTCAGTGGGCCGTGCGGGACCAGGGTCACGATCAAGAGCAGAGCCGCGATCGCCATGCCAATGGTCGCGATCCAGACCAGCGAGGCGCTGACACGACCGCTAACCCGCTTCTGCATAACCTTCTTGTCCGAGCCGAGGAGCGCGATCAGGATCATCAGCGGCGGCGCGACGACGCCGTTGATGACCGCGGTGTAGAACAGGGCGCTGATCACATCGATGTGGAGCAGGTTCAGAGCGACGCCCGCAACGGTCGCTAGAACGATCCCCGCGTAGAAGGTGGGCCGATACTTGGGTTTCTCAGCGAGCGTGCCTTTGACGCCGGCGAACTCGGCCAGCGCGTAGGCTGCGGAACCCGAAAGGACGGGGATCGCCAGGGGGCCCGTGCCGATAAGCCCGGCCGCGAAAAGGACGAACGCGAGGGAGCCGGCCAGGGGCTCGAGAGCCTTGGCCGCCTGGTCTGCGGTCGCGATTCCCGTTATGCCGTGGGCATTGAAGGTCGCAGCGCTGACCACCGAGGAGTCCGGTGAAGGTTGAGATCAGGCGATCGCGAGACATAGCACCGCACCATTGCCAAGAGAATCCCAGAGCTCCCACCAAGCGGAGATCGCAATACGTGCGCAGGCACTGGGAATCCCCGTTGCGGAGCTGTTCTGCGAGCTTCAGCCAGTTGGTTCCTAAATCCCGACCTGGTTGCTGTAGTAAGCGTGATCCTCTCGCCACCCACCTTGACCTGCACCGAACGCGGCGTAGTCCTCGACGAACTCGATGGCTCGGATCCATTTGACCATCTTGAAGCCGAGCTGCATTTCCACCCGCAGGCGGAGCGGGGCACCATGCTTGGTTGGGAGCGGCGCCCCATTGAGCTCATAGGCCAGGATGCTCTGCTCATCGGCGAGCAGTCGTAGATCCACGACTTCGTAAAAGATGCCTCCGCCCATCTCCTTTTCCTTCTGGTTGCCCGAGATGGACTTGTCATCGAAGGCGTGAAAGACGGCGTAGCGAGCGTTCGCGCGAGGCCGACAGAGCTCCTGCAAGCTTGCGAAGGGCACACCGCCCCACGCGGCGACACCAGTCCATCCCTGGATGCAGTTGTGTTTCGTCACCTGATCGCGGCGCTTCAGCTGGCGCAGGTCGTCGAGGCTCAGCGACAAGGGTTGGTCGACCAGGCCTCGGACTTCCAGCCGATAGCCTTTGAAGGCGGTCTTCTCGAGGTCGCTGTATTCCGCGCTCGCGGGGGGATAGCCATTGACCCAGAGTTCGTCGGTGGGCGTGATGTCGCCGGCAAGGTAGTGCTGGTGCGAGCGCAGTCGCGAAAAGGCTCGCTGCATCGGATCGACCAGCACTCCCAGCGCGTGCTGTGACTGACGTGGTTTGCGACGCGTGACAACGGTTGCGCCGACGTTGATCAAGAGAATGACCGCGATCGCGGCGAGGCCGACATACACGGCCAACGAGGAACTGGCGTGGTCGGAGCCGAGGACGATCTTGGCAAATTCCTTCGGCACGCCATGGATGATCACCATGGCAGTGTGCGCAACCAGGAAGGCGAAAAATAGGCACAACCCGATGAAGTGGGCGCTCCGGGCGACCTGCTTGCCGCCAAGGAAGCGAAGGTACCAAGGAAAGCGTCCGCTGAATGCAGGCGACATCGCCAGCCCAGTCGCGATCTGAATCGGGGCCAGGACGAAGATCACGGCGAAGTACGTCAACTGCTGGAGCGCGTTGTACGGGTTGCCAGCTGGAGGCAGGTGAAAGCTCATGTACACGACCAACGCCTGCCAGGCCTGCGGGAAGATCGCCCAGCTGGTCGGTACCAAGCGCTGCCACTGGGAACCGAAGAGCAATAGGGCCACGTAGATCACCCCTGTCAGCATCCAGCCCATTGCCACCGCAAAGTGCCAGTGGCGCGCCAGACCCAATTCCCGGTTGCCCGGTAGCGATACCAACACCGGGAATGTCACCTCCTCCTCCAGGGAAATCCATGGACGGTCCGTTGGAGTCTTCTTCCTGGACAAGCGCAACCACTCCGAGCCAGGTCGGCAATGATCGTTCAGATACAGCTTCGGAAAGGAGCTCAGGATCTCCATTCCACTCCGCATCATCAAGGAGATGAAAAGAATGTTGAAGACATGAGCGACTCGGACGAACAGCGGGTAATCGAGTTCCATCAGCGCTCCTATGCCGGGCAGGCTCTTCGCCATCTGGATGGTGTTCCGTTAACCATGGTCCCGAGCGTACTCGTGAAGGAGAGCACCGAGGCGATCGATCCGGATGACTTGAGAGTTGTCAGATTCGCTCCGCATCTGCGCGCCCCGAATGGGCGTGCGCTGGCCGAGGCCTTGGTGTGGCCGAGCAGTGTGAATGGTGGTCGATGAACTCCTGCAGCACACGCTCGAACTGCCGGGGCTCAAAGATCAGTAGATGGTCGAGCACCTCCCTGCGCACAGTCCGTACCCACCGCTCGGCGTAGGCGTTCGCTCTCGGAGCTCGGAAGGGCAGGCGGACTACCTTCACTCCCTCGGCCGTGAACACTGCGTCGAACACTTCGGAGAACTTGCTGTCACGATCGTGTAGCAGATGCGTCGCCGAGAGAACACCGTCCTGAAGCTGCCAGGCCTCAAGGATTCGATGCGCGTTGGATCTGATCGCGGAGTTGGTGCTGGAGCTGCGCGGAGTCGAGAGAAGCGGAGAGCTGGCCCGCGATCAATCGCTTGAGTCGCGGGGGCAGCAAGCGTTCGAATTCAGCACGGGCTTCGTCCGGCCCCGCCAAGTAGAGGCGCTGATAAGAGCCGGCGCGCATCTCACGCTCGACAGTGCTGACGAAGGCAGTCAGGTTTGCCTTGGCCCGGTTCTCGGCCTTTCGCTGGTTGCTCAACGCGGAGGTGCCGCCCGCCCTGTGATGCTTGACGTCCTTGCCGACCAGGTGATCGAGCGGGACTACCTCACCGAGAATTGCTCCGAACGCCCTCGCCTCCTCCTTGTCGACGACTGCGATGAGCGCGGGTGGAAATCGCTCCAGCAGACGCTCAATGGGCGCCAGGAGCAGTGGCCCGACCTCAAGCCGGGCTTCAGTCTCCACCGGCAGCCGGATGAGCTCGAGCAGCCCGGCGGGTTCATCGGCGAATGCCACCAGCGCCGGAGAGCCGGCGGGTCGCACCAACCCGAGCTGAACGCGAATGCGGGGAATTTCGCGCTCCATGACCTCGCGATCCTCAACGCCAAGGCGGTCCCGGTACCTACGGACCATATGACCGAGGACGAGATCGTAGTGGCGCGCGATAAACCCCTCAGGCCGCACCGGCAAATAGACGCTGAGAGCGCGGCTGGACGCCTTACGTAGGTTGGGAGCGAAAGCCATGAGAGCTGGAATCGTGAAATGCGTTGACATGGCATCGATCTTCGCACCCCTGCGTAGCCGTGCACAGGCACAATTGGCCGGTAACTTACGGGACCTCGGACTCTACCCGCGGTGCGCCTAGGGCCGGGAAGCATCCAATCGTCGGTGCTGGTCAGGCGGCAACTGGCCACTCCCGGCGCAGCCTGACGGCGCTGGTTCCAGAACTCGTCCCATCGGTTGTTGAGACACAGGAGCCTGAGCCGGACCATGTGATGGGCGCCCGGGCGGCGCCAACTCATGCCGCGAGACTTGAGCCGGCGGCTGGCCAGGATGTCGATCGCTTTCTCCATGGGACCAGAGCTGGCAAGCGGGATAAGGCGGTAATTCTTGATGCCCTCGCGGTTGGCATACACGTAGTCGACCAGCTTGCGGCAGCTGGGAATCTGGTCGGGGTCGTCGAGGCGAGCGACGGACTCCAGTAATTGGATCAGGTCGTAGGCACGAGCGGGCTCGAATCGGACGAAGACGCCACCCTCTGAGAAGCGCAGTACTTCGGCGGCGCTGGGACGGCTCCCAAGACGGTCGCACATGGCGGCGCCCAGGCGCGAGCTCGCGGTGCCGAGGAAAATCAACGCCTCGCTTCGACTCCGGTTGGGCTTCAAAGCACTCCTACGCATCTCGGCCGCCATGGCAAACATGACTAAAACCACTACGCATCGAGCCTGACCATCTGTCGCCGGCGTTGGACGTGCCATTCGTCCCGCAACGGGCCGGGCATCCGGCCCTGGATTCTCCGTGCGGCGGCACCCATAGTGGGTGTGGTTCCCCTTCCCGCCTCGTGGAGGGCAGCGATTTCGAAGTTCAGGAGGCTTAGCATGGCAACTATCAGCACTCGTAAGCGAAACCGCATCCCGGCCCAACGGTTCGCGTTTCCCAAGGAGCGAAAGGAACCGCTCAACGACGCCGGCCACGTCCGCAATGCGATCGCGCGCTTCGACCAAGTCGAGGGTGTGAGCGACGCCGAACGCGACGCTGCATGGAGGCGCATCAAGGCCGCGGCCATGAGGTTCGGGGTCGAGGTCGAGGCTTCCAATTGGCGCGAGCTCAAGAAGTAGAGACCCGCACGCCGAGCGTGGGTAGTCGAGCGCGGTGGTTTTAAGCAGGAGTGGATTCGCACCCTTCGTTACCTCTCAGGCCGGCCGAGGGACCTGGGCCCAAGCTCGTAGGAATCGTTTCGCCGGTCGACGTAGCCCGCATCCTTACCGTCCGGCAGACCCTGCGCGGTGGCACACCACAGGGCTAGGCGTGCCGCAGAGATAAACGCTGACCCATGCCCATGCCCATTCCCGTCAGGGCCTAAGCGGAATCAGCTCACCAGCTCTCGCCGATCGGCAGGTTTCGAGGCCAGGGTGTCATGGCGAGCAAGTCGCGGGCTAATAGGAAGCCGATCAGCCCGCCCTTGTCGGTCACGGGAAGGTGCCTCACGCGATGCTTGACCATGATCTCAGCTGCCTTGGCAGCCGGCGAGCCAGCTGGCCGAGGACCATGAGATGGCCGAGCGCAACGCCGAGATCGGACACCTCACACGTCGCGTCGTGATCGGCGCGGTGCTGACAACTCCGGTGCTGTTCGCTGACGATTGGGCTGGCGCTGGTGCCGTTCATTCCCATCCTGCGTGACATCCCGCGCTGGCTGCCCATTCACCGCCTGATCTGGCGCCCGTACTACACTCCGAGGGGAAGCGCCGCAGCTCGCACCTGAAAACAAACACGGTTCACAAGGAGTCGTAAATGGCAACGAGGAACTCCGGCATCCGGCGGATCGTCGTCGGTCTGGACGGCTCTGAGTCGTCGGCGGCCGCTCTTAAGTGGGCGGTGCGACTGGCGAAGGCAATGGGCTCCCAAGTGATCGCGGTCTACGCGATCGACATCCCTACTTACTTTCCTCAGCCATACGGGACTCCGCTTCAGTACGACGAGGAGTGGCACGCTGCCATGAAGTCGGAGTTCGAAAACAAGTGGTGCAAGCCGCTGAAGGTTTCGGGGGTTCGGTATCGCACCGTGATGGAGGACGGGCGGGCCGCGTCCGTGATCGCCGCGGTCGCCGACCGCGAGAACGCCGACATCGTCGTCGTCGGCAGGCGCGGTAGAGGAGGCGTCGCCGAACTATTGCTGGGAAGCGCCAGCCACGAGCTCGTTCTCCACTCCAATCGGCCGGTGCTAGTGATCTCGCCGAAGGCCTGACGCCGCCGTCGGGATCACACCCGTCAGGATGGCCGTCATCGAGCCGCCGAGCTCCTCACGGGTTTTGGAGTCCATCTAACGTTACGTTTTCGATTCGCGACCGGCGTCAGTCGGAGATGCCCGCGGTTTGCCAGGCCGTTGGGGTAGGTTCTGAATTCCAGCCCCACCAATCGGCACGACCAGCGGCTCAATAAACCGTGTCCCGTTAACGATGGTCGGTCGACTCGCGTCACGCTGCGCGAGCGTTGTAGGAGGGCAAAACTCGGTCCGGCTCACGCTGCTCGCACGCGGACGTCGTGAAGCCCCGCCAAGACTGCTCCGGCTGTACGGCGGGGCCGGATGGGCATGTCCACCGGTCCCGAGGCGGACGATCATCGCGCCCGCAGTGACCCCCGAAGGTCTCGGGGAGCTGATAGACGGGCCGCCACCCGCGCCAAGTCGCAGTGGGTAGGAACCGGACGAGACGATCGATCCCGCTGGCGTCGAGTAGGCGCGTGGCGAGTGCGCTCAGCACGTCTTTTGGACGGTGATTGAGCGAGCCGAACGCGCGACGCCTAAGTTGATCCAGAATGGGAAGGGCATGGAAGAAAGAAGCGAAGAGCAGGAAATAAGCCGCCTCTTCGATCTGGAAAACGATGGCCAAGCGGCGCAACGAGCCGAGCTGACTGGCGAACGATTCCTTTCGCTAATCCAAGATCCCGCCAACGGACTCGGATATGTCTTCCAGCACGGTCTGGACGAGACCGAGGGCGCCGAGGTGCCGGCGGGGACGCAGTTCTAGGAGTACCCGACGTGGGACGAGGCCGAGCGAGCCTACGCCCAGCTGCTCGACGAAGATAGGCAAGCGGGAGAGCTGGTTGAGATGGACTCGGAGGAAGGCCTTGGGGACTCTGATACCGACGGAGCCGAGGTCCGCGATCGCTACTCGGCAAGCGACGAGGATCCCCTCATCGGAGGCGGGGAAGACCCGGTGGGCGAGCAGACTGACTAGGTCTCCTGAGCCGGTACAGAACCATCGTCTGAACCGTTCGGCTCGACCACAGGGATTTGCATGGTCGTGACCGTGCGCCAATGAGCGCGAGTTGGCAGTTCGATCATCGCGGGAGGCTAGCAGCGGACTCAAGTGAAGCGCTCCCCTCCCCAATCACCGCCCCACAGGCGGTCATGGATATTCGGATTTGGTTTTGCCCCCCGACAACTGGTCGATGCTGGTGTCTTCGCCGTTGTGGTGATGGCTTGGTCAGGCGACCGTCCCGTTCGGCCGGATGAGACGGTGAGCTAGGGAGCCCGGAGCCCGGCTATCAGCCGTCGCCTGGTGTCGGCTGACAGGCGTCGCAGCGCTTGGCTAGACCGCACCGGAGGGGACTTCGGTGACCGCAGGTCGCGCGCCGAGTCGGGCAGAACGGCGAAGTCTGCTTCGAAGAGAGCGCGCGACTGCGCAATATGGGGACAGCGGCCGGTTCGGCGCCCGTGTGTCATCAAGGGCTCCAGCAGACACTCGCGCCCGGTCGGGACGGCCTCGTTGTGCAGGCCGACCAGGTCGCTGAAAGGCCGAGACCGCCTGAAGACCTGCTTGCGTCCTGGGGCGGTTACCTTTCCTGGCGAGAGCTTCATGACTGGCCGATCCCCATAACACACGAGCTTGTAAGCGGTGTCGAGGTATGGATAATCCGCCGAGACACCCATCTTCGTTCCGACGGCGAAGGCGTCGATGGGCGCACCACTGCGCACCAGGTCGTCGATCTGGAACTCGTCGAGGCCACCGCTGGCGAGGATGCGCACGTGCGGGAGACCGGAGCGGTCGAGAATGCGGCGGCCGCGCCTTGCCAGCTCGCCGAGATCCCCGCTGTCAAGGCGGATTCCAAGCTGGCCGTGCAGGCCGAGCTCCTTGATGACCACAATGGCGCGCCGTATGCCGCCGACGGTGTCGTAGGTGTCGACGAGAAACGTGGCCCGGCCGGGGAAGTCCTGTGCAAACGCGCGGAACGCATCGATCTCGTTTGGAAAGGCCTCGACATACGAATGCGCCATCGTGCCGGCCGCGACCAGCCCGTAGCGCCGGGCCGCCTCCACGTTGCTCGTTGCGACAAAACCGACCATCGCGGAGAGTCGCGCCACATCGAGTCCGGCCTCTATTCCCTGAGTGCGCCGGAACGCGAATTCGACTAGGTCGCGCCCGCCCGCGGCGATCACACACCTGGCCGCCTTGCTGGCGATGGTGGTCTCGAAAGTCACCTGGTTGAGCAGGAAGGTCTCGATCAGCTGCGCCTCGGGCAGCGGCGCCGTCACTTCCACAAGGGGTTCCCCGACCAGCGCGATCCGGCCCTCGGGGACGGCCCAGACGTCGCCGGTGAAGCGGAAGCGGCGGAACGCCTCGAGATCGTGGGGTGTGAACCCGAGGGTCTCGCCCAGATAGCGGAGGTCTTCTTCTTCAAACCGGAGCTGCTCCAGGAAGTCCAAACAAGACTCGACGCCGGCGGCAACCAGGAATCCCCGCGTGTCGGGCAACCGTCTTACGAAGAGGCTGAACGTCGCCAGGTCATTCATGCCGCGGCGCAAGTAGCTGGCCGCCATGTTCAGCTCGTAGAGGTCGGTCAGGAGCACCTTCGAACGTTCACCTCCTGGCCTCGGTTCGATCGGAACTTACATGTCGGGCATCGGCGACGCGCCTTCGCCTCTCTCGCGTTGGGCTATTGTCCTGCAGGACCGCGGACTTGTACCGTTTGAGGGCAACGGGCATCCCTGGTTCGTGGCAGCCTTCGTGCCGGCGCCGCCAAGGATCATCTGATCGGCCGCCCTGAAGCGTGGCTGCTTGACGGTCCTCCTCAGAACACTAAGCTCGTGGCGAAGGAGAAGGAGTTCAACGTCATGGTCGACCCGATCCATCTTGAGCACGACCAAATCGATGAAGAAGCGCAGGCAGCCGGTACATTTAGGCAAGGACCAAGAGCGCCGCGCATGGTAAACGACGACTCGCTCACGCCGCCACTCCGCACGGGATATTTGCACCCCACAGGACCCGGACGCCATGCATAGGTCCTGGCCGGCGGAAGAACTGTAGGCGCCGGCGAGGGCTGGTGGGCGTGCTCGTGGGGAGGTGTCCCTTACACCCCAACGGACTATGATGTTTGGTGATAGCGAATGCCGGCAGCGCCGGGATTCGAGCGGGAGGTTGACGAATGGCACATCGACCCGACGATCGACCCGTGGTCGGTCTCTTCGAAGACGGGTCCGGCGCGGACCAGGCTGCCCGGGAGATCCGGGCCCGCGGCATTCGGGCCGGCGTAACCAGCGGCACCGAGGTCGCCGAGGGCCGTGTCGGCTGGCACCTCGGGCGCGGTTTGGTGATCGGCGTGCTGATCGCACTCCCCTTCGCAATCGTGCTGCCGCTGATCGGCTGGGCGCGGAGCAGCGCCAGGGTCAGCCCGCTCTTGTTCGCCCTGCCAATCCTCTTCGTGGGCGCCTTCGTCGGCTTGCTGTTCCAGGCCGCGCGCCGCGATGGGAAGACGATGTCGCAGCGCGCCCGCGCCAAGCTGGTGGTGACAGAGCCGGCGCTGGACCCGCCGGCGACCGACCAGGCGACCTCCATCATCAACGAGTCGGGCGGCGACATGATCCAGAACGCCGAAGCCCGGCCAGGAGTAGACCAGACGACCGATCTCGTCACCTCGGCGGTCGACCTGAGGGAGGCAAGGTGAGCAAGTAGGATTGGCTGCTTGAGACAGGACCCGTCGGGCGCGTGGATCTCATCCGACGGTAAATGGCGGTGGAACGGCCAGAGCTAGCCTGCCTGTGGGGTGCAGATATCCCGACACGGGTGACCGGCGGGATGTCGGCCGCGAGGAGGACCAATCCGCCGAAGAAACCCGCGCCGCAGGTCGGTTAGGCCGGCTTGAGTGCGCGGGGCTCGCCCATCCGGCGTCCGGCAATGCGCCTGTCGGTGGCGAAGAGGACGCGCCGGCCGACGTGCGCACGCTCTGGACAGCGCCTCTCACCGAAGCGGCGTTCGATGGTGGACCGCCGTTCGCCCACTCGCCGTTCGACCGTCCTGGGAACCAGCGTTTCCCAGGGTCGGGGCGCGATACGGTCACCGAGCAGTTCCCAAGCATCGTTGGAGGCCTCAAGTAGAGCATGAGTGGCCGCAGGGAGCTGATCGGTCCTTGCCTGAGTGGCATTAAGGTGGGCGGTTACGTAGCGCCTCAGCATCGAGCGGTGGCCGCGAAGGTCCCGGACAAGCGCGGCCGACCTGAAGTCGTACGAGCGCCCGGCTTCGAATTCCAGTCGGTCGAGTTCTCTCTCGTCCAAGGCTTAGCCCCCAAGTAAGCGACCCTAACGAACCCAGCAAACGGGCCACTCGGCACTTCCGCCAATTCGGCTCAAAAATGACGTGACGGGCTAGGGAGCGGTCCGCTGTAGGTCATCGTACACCTCCAAGATCGGAGTCTCCGAAGTCGGTGGGGTGCTCGCGGTAGGGTGGGGCGATGGCCACCTGCCCGAACTGTCACCAGCCCGCCACTACGCGCGATGGTTTCGACTGCCGGGGCCGTCAGCCCTTCGCCTGCCATCTCAAGTTATCCCGGCTCCTGCTCTCGCTCGAAACACCGATCGGCGAGGAGGAGGACTCCCAGGTGGGCGATTTCGTCGGTCACTACACTAGCGTCATGAGTGACAAGCGACTGGACACGATCCAGGAACTGCACCAGATCGGCCAGAGCGTCTGGCTCGATTACATCGACCGCCAGATGCTGGAGTCGGGCGAGCTGGAGCGACTGCGCGACCTCGGAGTCACCGGTGTCACAGCCAATCCGACGATCTTCGAGAAGGCGGTGACCGCCTCTGATGTCTATCACGAGGGAATGCGCCGCCTGCTCGACTCCGGTAGTACACCTGAGGAGGTCGTATGGGATCTTCTGATCGAAGACGTGAGGGATGCGGCCGATGTTCTGAGGCCCGTCTACGACGATCAGGCAGGCACAGACGGCTTTGTCAGCATCGAGGTCTCACCGGAGATCGCCGACGACACCGAGCGAACGGTGGCGGCCGCCCGCGAGCTGCATCGCCGCTGCGACCGCCCGAACGTGATGGTGAAGATCCCCGCCACGCTTGCGGGCGTTCCCGCCATACGGCGGATGATCGGCGAAGGCGCCAACATCAACGTGACCCTAATCTTCTCCGTCGCCCGCTACGCGGAGGTTGTGGAGGCCTTCCTCTCGGGTCTCGAGGAGTACAGGCTGGCGGGTGGCGACCTGGGCGGGGTTGCCAGCGTGGCCAGCTTTTTCGTCAGCCGGGTAGACACCAAGGCCGACAAGGCTCTGACTGCCGCCATAGAGCAGTCCGGCGATGGAGCCGTGCGCCAGCGCCTCGAAGCGCTGCTCGGTAAGGCCGGCATCGCTAACTCCAAGATGGCCTACCAGCGCTTTCTGGAACTGCATTCCGGGCCACGCTGGGATTCGCTCGCGAAAGACGGCGCTCGGGTTCAGCGCTGCCTCTGGGCGAGCACGTCAACCAAGGATCCTCGCTCCCGGGACACCATGTACGTGGAGGAGCTGGTCGGCCCGGATACAGTCGATACGATGCCGCTGGCCACCCTCGAGGCGTTGCTCGACCACGGGACGGTGGCGCGGACGCTTGACCGAGAGGTAGACATGGCACGCAGGAAGCTCGAGGAGCTGGCGGGCGCCGGTATCGACCTGGAGCGGGTGACCGACGAACTCGAGCGCGAAGGCGTGGCGAACTTCGCGAAGTCCTACCAGCACCTCATCGGGGTGATGACCGAATCGGCAGCCGCGGTCAGGCGCTGAGGAGGAACGAGATGCCGGAGCCGTCCAACAGGTTGAGCGAAGACGGGATAGCCGATCGGCTCGCTTTCAGGTTGGGAGGTCAAGGACGGGAAGCTGACCAAGGCGTTCAGGTTCGACGACTTCATGGGAGCTGTCAGCTTCGTCAACCGCATCGCGCCGGTTGCAGAGACGGAGAGCCACCATCCCGACCTTCAGGTCGGCTGGGGACGTGTGGTCGTGGACCTCTCCAGCCATGACGCGGGCGGGCTGACAGCCAAGGACTTCAAACTGGCGTCCCTGATCGACAGGGTCTGAGACTTGCTGTCAGCGGCGTGCCGGCGCAGCTGTGCGGATCTGACGGGCAATCTCCTTGAGCTCGCCCTCTCCTCCGCCTCCGGATCACCGCCGCGGCCGATCGCGGCAACGGCCAGCAACCGGCCCTCCCGGTAGTACCTCGCGATGAAGTCCATGGCGTCGAGTGGGCCGTCCACGGTAAGCCCCGTGTGGCCGGTGGAGTCAAGCCGGCTCCCGCGGCGGGCTGACGGCACCCATCCTCAGCGGAACGCCACCCAGCAAAGAGACATCGACCAACGGCTCGACCAAGGGAGGTGATAGAGCTCGGCCGAGATGGCTGCTATGGTCGTTCCCGCTCGGCTCCGGACTGTTCAGATTTCGTGATCGTGTCTGTTCAGATTTCGTGATCGTGTCTGTTCAGATTTCGTGAGCGCCTACAAGTAAGCGCCTACAAGTAATGGGGGTGCCGTTCCATACTTATTGCCTTGAGCGATTCGCCTGGCGGCCCGCCGAGTGAGCTGCCTCCTGGCCCGCCGAGTGAGCTGCCTCCTAGCCCGCCGAGTGAGCTGCCTCCTAGCCCGCCGAGTGAGCTGCCTCCTAGCCCGCTGCGTCTTCCTCCTGGCGGTCCGACGGGCGAATCGCCCAGTGCCCCGTTGGCCCCACGACCGACATCTCGGGTGACGGGCTCTGGTGGTGGGACGGCCAGCGCTGGCAGCCCACCGATCGCCAGCTCCGCGACTTACAGGTCCAGCCCCAACAGCCCGTTAACGTCACTCAATCGTCGGGCGCTGGTAACCTGTTTTTCTTCGGCCTGTTCGGCCGCTTCGGTGTTGGCGCCGGCGTTGTCATCCTCGTCCTGTTCGCGGTAATAGTCATAGGGGCGTGCATGGCGGGGGCGCTCTCCGGCGTCCAACCGACGCCCTCCCCGTAACGGCCCTAACCGCGTACTCAGTTCCGCCCACCGCCGCCGAGAAGATGACGATCGAGACGGCGGTCAACGGCGCCGGCCTGCCGCTGCTATACCTCTACGCCAACTTGCTCGGCCGAGCCCAGACCAACGCACGCTGGCAGCTGCAGGCGGCTAGGACCCCGCGTGAGATTTCAACGGCGCGCGACATTTCGCACCACATAACACCGGCCTCTACGCTCAGGATCTCCCAGTTCGAAGCACAGCGCTCAGCCCCATCTACCGCTGAGCTAGGTGCTTCAAGTCCACCGCGGCCCACCACCCTCACTCGCTCCTAGCTCGGCCGGATCGACTTTAGCCCTTCCACAGGCGGGTCGTTCGGCCCTATCGCGCCCGGCGGCGGGAGATCTAGACTGACAGTAACGATAACCGCGTGGGTTCGGCTGCGAGCCTCATGCGAGGCAAGGGGGTATCCAGATGAGAGTCCGAGAAGCGATGGCCAAGACCTTCAGCACTGCGCGAAGAAGTGACCCGGTCGAAAAGGTGGCCGAGCTCATGGTCAAGGAGGACTGCGGGTTCGTACCGGTGATGGATGACGGCCGGATTGCCGGCGTGATCACGGACCGCGACATCGTCGTCCACTGCTTGGGCAAAGGTCACCACGACCTGATGAGCCGCCCGGCCGAGCATGTCATGCGTACCAAAGTGACGACCATCGGGCCGGACGAAACGCTCGAAGAAGCCGGCCACAAGATGGCCCAGTTCCACATCCGCCGCCTACCCGTGATCGAAAATGGAGAGCTGGTCGGGATCCTGAGTCACGGCAACCTGGTCCAGGCTCTTCAGGGCAAGGGAGCGGCGGTGGAGGCCACGCTGGGCGTCACCAGCGGCGCGTGATCATACCGACCGGTCACATGAAATGGTTCGACGCCGCCGTCCACGAGGCCAGGCTTGTGGGTCGATCGGGCCGCGAGTACCCGGCGGAAACCGATGACATCGAGCCACCGGCGCGGCTCTCGGGGGACGCTGAGCGCTTGTACGCGTACGCCACCTGCTTCACGTACGGCGAACTGATCGGCAGAGAAGCCTATGGGCAGTAGTAGTCCCGAGCCAAAGGCGGCGGCAGACGCGAAGGCCGCGGCCGCGGCCGCCGAGGCGGCGAGCGCAGCGGAGGCGAAGCGGGCAGCTGACGCTGTAGCCGCCGCTGCTGCTGCGGAGGCGAAGCGCCAGACCGACGCCGCAGCGGTCCAGGCGGCAGCTGAGGCGGTCCAGGCGGCGGAGAACGCTCGCATCATCGCGGAGGCCGCTGCCGCTGCCGCTAGAGCTGCTGAGGAGCAGGCCGGCGCTGCGCACGCCAAGGCCGAGGCCGATGCAGCCAATCGGCTTGTGGGGCACACAAATTCATGTGAGGCAGAAAGCCGAGTCAATCCACAATCCTAAGATGGTGCCGGCGCTCCACGGCGGTGTCGCGGGTTGATGATCGTTGGGCCAGCTCGATGGGAACGAAATAGCCGGGCGGCTGGCGCGATAGATGCAGCTGCCTTCTGAGCTCGCAATTCAGCTCCTGGACATCGCTCCGTGCCAGTCCGCCGGACTCAGCGACCGCGTATTCGCAGAACCGCGCCATCTCATTCACGTAGCCCAGAACAGTGCGGCTGGCCGTCTTGGCCAGCTCGACTGAACCCGGATCGAGCACGCCGAATCGGTTCAGGGTGAGGCTCTCCGCGCGAAGCTCGTTGTGAATGAGGGCCACGACCGAGGCCCCGATGGGCACCAGATCGGCCTTGTGCACGCCTGGAACGAAGACCGAAAACAGGGTTCCAGCGTGGGCGAGAAGCATGCATTTCTGACGCTCGAGCCAAAGCAGGTTGGCGTACCAGTCCTCGTCGCTATGCTCCGCGGTAGCCAGGTCTTTGGGGCGGGCACCGAGAAGGTTCAGGGCCTTGGCAGTGCATCGTAGAACCACGCCCACATGGCATGCGGCGCTCACCCTCCGATCAAGCGGACGCCGATAGGGGCTCCACCGAATACTCGCGTAACAATCCGCCGAGCACGTCGCGGCACACCACTCTTCCGGGCATCGCGATCACCGGATCGGACCGCGCGATCGGAGTCCGGAGGTCCAAGCCACGATGAGGTCGGGCCTGGTTGTAATGCTCGAACCAAGCCTTCAGGACGCGCTCTAAGTGGCGGTGACCGACGATCAGGAGCCAGTCCAGACACTCGCGCCTTGTCGAGCCGATTTGGCGCTCGATGTGCGAATTCGCCCTCGGCGCCGCGATTGGAGTCCTGATTACCGTTATGCCGGCGCTCTCCAGTACGGCATCGGACCCGCCGCCAAACTTGGCATCATGGTCGCGAATCAAGAACCTGGCTTGCAGACCGATTTCAGTCAGCTCCCAAGCCACGTTTCTGGCTTGCTGGCTGACCCAAGTCGCGTCGGGAGAATCGGTCACTGCGAACCAGATCACACGCCTTGTGGCCAGCTCCATATATAAGAGGACGTAGAGCTATAAGAGGACGTAGAGCTATAAGAGGACGTAGAGCCGCTTCAAGAAGACAGTGTCGACGCTGAAGAAGTCGGTGAGCACGATCGCCGAAGCCTGCGCCCTCAGGAAGGACTTCCAGCTCTGACCTGATCTCAATGGTGCTGGCCCGATCCGGTTCTTACGCAGCAACTTGCGAATCGACGTCGCCGACACCCGGTAACCGAGCTTGAGTAGCTCCCCACGTACGCGAACACAACCCCACTTCGGGTTACCCTTCGCCATCTGTAGGATCAGCGCTTGAATCTCGGGATCCAAAGCCGGTCGCCCGGGACCACATCGGCGACCGAATGCCGCCCACTTTTCCGCACCAACTCACGATGCCAGCCCAGCACCGTCGCCGGTTGCACCAACAGCCCGCCCAGAGCTGCCCGATTCACAACTCGGCTCAATGCCGCCATGATCACTCGATCCGCGGGCTCGAGATCCGGCCTCTTCACCTGCCGCCGCACAACGCGAAGCTGGTGCCGGAGCAGAAGCAGTTCGCTTAAGGGTCCCGAACCCGCAGCCTTACGTCGACGAGGTCGAGCAATAGGCGAAGGCACGAGTAGAGAAGAGCGACCAGCATCGGGATGGCGATCCTAACCGCAGACCTAACCTACTGCGGGTAGCCAACCCGCCGACGAATATGTGTGCCCCACAGCGCAGCGCCGGCCTCGGCGAAGGGCGCGCCAGTAGGTTTCACAAGTGTGAAGATCGGTGGCGAAGTAGATCCCACGCATCAGCGGTGCGGTTGCATCCGGCACTCCGCGCGGATGTCGAGCTCACGTTTCAAAGCGGCGGCACCAGCTACGCCGGTGACAATAAGCGGGCATGACCAGGTGGGAACTCGGGCGCAAGTACTCCTTTCGTGGCCAAGAGGTCCGTTACACCGTGCTTGGCGAGGGACCGCCGATTGTCCTCATCCATGGCACTCCTTTCTCATCCTACGTCTGGCACCGAATCGCCCCCGATCTTGCGGAACGCTGCCAGGTGTTCATGTTCGACCTGCTCGGCTACGGTCAATCTGAGAAGCGCGAGGGGCAGGACGTCTCTCTCGGGGTGCAGAACGAAGTCTTGACCGAACTTTTGGTTCACTGGCGACTCGAGCGCCCCGATGTGGTGGCTCATGATTTCGGCGGCACTACCGCGTTACGTACCCACTTGCTGAACCGGCACGACTTCAAACGCCTCATCCTGATCGATCCGGTGGTGCTTTCTCCGTGGGGAATTGGGTTCGACCGACATGTTCGCGAGCATGAGGCTGCGTTTCGTGACATGCCTGCGGACATGCATCAGGCCATCCTTTCCACATACATTCAAGGCGCCACCGCGCACATGCTGTCCGCTGACGAGCTGGCTCCTTATCTGCAGCCCTGGCTGGGAGCGCAGGGTCAGGCGGCGTTCTACCGCCAGATCGCGCAATTTGACCAGCGCTTCACCGACGAAGTCGAGCCGCGCTACCCCGACGTGCGATGTCCGACCTTGATCCTCTGGGGTGAAGAGGACCGGTGGTTGCCAATCGAACACGGCCATCGCCTCAGCACCCTTATCCCGTCGGCTCAGTTTCGGCCGGTCTCTGGCTCCGGCCATCTGATGCAGGAGGATGCTCCTGAAGCTGTGATTGCAGCGATCAAGAGCTTCCTGGCGATGAGCCCTTGACGAAATCGCTCGGGTTTGACGCTGGCCCAGTTGTTGCGAGGTCAGCGGGTGAGCCATGATCTGGCCTCTTCAACCCCCTCGAAGTAAGCGACGTCGAGCGCTGGGGAACTTGCCGAGCCGGTCTTGCACGTTCATCGCGGCCAGCACGCTGGTCGGAAGGACGATCGCGAAGCGCTTCAGACCGGCGGCCAGAGCAAGGGGGAGCCACTCTTTATCCGCCCTTTCCTGGTCGTCCGGGTGGAGGACCTTCTGGCGCCGGCAGTCGGCCAGGAGGCGAGACGAGCGGTGCCCGCTCAAAGCTCTGACCTCGGCATCGAGTAGGGCCGCGAACTCCGCTGAATCCGCCCAACCCTCCCACTCCACCAGAACCAGCTTGCCGTTCCGGTCCCATTTGACCGATGCGGTGCCTGGGGCATTGAAGTAGACATCGCTGTCGGCGGGCATCATGTCTTGGGTTTCGCCTAAATCGCCTGACTGGAACTAGGTCCTCGATTCTGAGGTCGTGCTCGAGCATGCCGGTGCGTGGCCGTGTTCAGTATGTGGTCGGCTGCCTCGCAAATCGCCACCCAATGACTGCAAGCACGAATGGGATGCAGGCTGCAAGAGAGCAGTTCAATCGAATCGATCGTCGCGCGCCACCGGCATCCACAGCAAGGACAACATGTTGCATCGCTGTGGATTACCAGCGTCACACGACACAGCGGGCAGCACTCCTCCAGTAGGGCCCGCCCGGCAAAGGTATCTACAACGCGAGATGGAAAGGAATCCGAAGGCACGGCCTGATTGTGAGACAGATTTCGGCGGGAGCAATGCGGCTCATGAAGGTGTGCAGCAGGGGCGCGATCTCGGATCATTTGGGACTCGCATCGCTATCGAGCTCGACTTCGGCGGCAGGCAGCGCCAGCCGAGCATTGCGCCATGTGAGAGTGCGTGGGTTAGTGGCCAATACAACCGCGAGAGCGGCCAATCCGTGGAGCACCGCAACGATGATCGGAATCGTATGCACATCTGAGGCGGGTGTCTGAACGATCGAGCTGTCGATGTTGAATGCACCATGTGCCACGAGAACCAGAAGCAGGCTTCCGCGCGTGCTGTTGAACAACCACGCATACAAGATCGCCGTCGAAGTCAGCCGCAAATAGGTCTGCGGGAAGTCCGTCCAGTCGAACAGGGACAGTCCACCAGGAACGGCGACCGGCCACAGATGCCAAGTGCTCCAGAGAAGTCCAATCACGACCGCCGCCCAAAGGGCGCCGATCCCGGCTTGAAGACGCGCCTGACCGAGGCCTCTCCATCCCAGCTCTTCGCCGATCGCCCCGGCAATGACTGCGCCAATCGTGAACAGCAGCGCCGACATCCCTCCCTCTGCAGTTCCGCTCGGCGGTGCGAGCCACTGCCGAGGTGCGTTTCCACCGAGCAGCACGTAGATGAGGTCTCCGAGTAGAAGCAGCGGAATCGGGCCAAGCAGCGCCAGCAGGTACCAGCCGGTGTGGACACGCCACCGAGTCAGCGGTTTCAGCAGTCTGCGCACGCCACCCGCGCCTGGCCACCGCCACGCAATCAAGAGCGCTGCAATGGTCGGTGTGTAAGCGGTAAAGAGGATGCCTATGAGGGCGATTGGCGGTGCCCCGGACGAGTTGGCCGCAAGCTTTGCCAGATCGAGGTGGAGCACATATAGAGGCACCAGGCCGAGAAAGAGGAGCGCGAAGACCAGCACTGCCCAGGCAATGAACACCCTATCGACACGCCGGGTCGCTGCAGGCGCAAAGTCCATCAGACCCTCGTTGTGGTCGAAGACCGCCTTTGTACCGCGAGCTTACATCCCCCGTCAGCCGGTGGCTTAATGATCGAACTCGGCGGCGGAGCCACCACTGCTCATCGAAGGCACGGGCTTCGCTTGGACGTAAAGCGGATTCTCCTCAAACTCAGGGCGACAGTCGACGCACCCACCATGCCTGCCACGGCGTGTCGACCGCCTTGGGGTCGTATTGCTGCCTCACCCAGCCGACTGCTTCCTCCGGCGGCATGCCATCGAGCACCGCCAACGCGGCAAGCGCGGTTCCCGTTCTTCCCCGACCACGCCGGCAGGCCACTTCGACAACCTCACCGGCGCGGGCGCGCCGCAGGGCCTCATTCAATCCGTCCAGAGCATCCAGCTGGTCTCGCGGAACCCAAAAGTCCGGCCAGACGATCCGGCGATGTGGCCATGGTGGCATCGGCCCTTCCGCCAACGCCAAAAGAAAGTCTGCGCGCTCATCCGGAATCTCAGCCAGCCTCCGACCTCGCACCCGAGCGCCCGACGGCAACGTGACGATTTTGCTCATCCGAACAGCATGCCGGACGCGATGGCGGCACCGAACCTGTTGGTCGCCCATAAAGGGCGTTCTTCCGCTCCCCCACTCCGACGGACCTGGTGCGAGTCACGACGGCCAAGCACACCAAGTTGGGGACAAAGCGTTTGCGGCAGAGCAATTCCTTACGCCATCTCGGACGGGGGATTGAGGCCCCGAGGATGAAAGGAAACGGTGCTATTGAATTTGGAGCCCACGGGCGGACTCGAACCGCCGGCCTTCTCCTTACCAAGGAAACGCTGGTGGACCATTTCCCGACGGTCTCCGCTGAGATCGAAGCAGAGGCCATTGCCAATAATCGCTGCCTAGCAGCGCTTCCTAGGAAATCTACGCCGGCAGGATCCAGCTGATCGTGCAGACGTCGATGGCGCCCTCACCGATACCTCGCCGAGTATCACGTCGGCCTTTGCGCATACTCGTCGTGCCGGCGAAGCCATAGGGGCGAGTCAGCTTCGTCGCGACCCTTGGGAGCACGGTCGAGGATTGGGTAGTACCCCATCAGAAACTCCAGCCCACGGGCCGTGGTGGAGTAGGCGTGGAATACGGCACCCTCGTCGCTGATGAAGGTACTGAAGCCCGGGGCCTCCGACAAGTAGCCGACAACGTCCGTTCCGGAGGCCCTCGCAAGGTGGTCTACGACCGGCGGTATCCCCGCCGCGATCATGGGCTTGATCGCTTCGCGCGTCTGTTCTTCGGTCTGTGACATGCTGAAGTCGAAGTTGAACTCGCTGCTGGCCGATGAGACCCAGGGGAAGCTCCAGCCCATCCGGCGCTTATAGGTCCGGAGCTTCTCCAGCGGCGCGCGCGAAACGTAAAGCATCGTGACGTCCCGGGCGTTGAGATGAGGAACGACGCCGTTGACGGCATCGGCGTTGGAGGAGCAGATCGGGCACCCCGCCTCGTAGCTCGGGCCGAACATGAAATGGTAGACGAGGAGCTGTGACCTACCGTCGAAGAGCTCGGCGAGCGTCTTGATGCCTTCGTCGGTCTCGAAGCTGTACTCCTTCTCGACCCGGACCCAAGGCAGCTCGCGCCTTTGCCGCGCCAGGTCGTCGCCCATCCAAGTGTGCTCCTTTTCGCGCGCGAGGAGCGCCTCGCGAGCGGCCAGCCACTCCTCCCGGCTTGCCACGTTGTGATCAGTCATGCTTTTCCTCCGCTCGATTATTCACACAGCGTGTGATTGCCACTGTATCGAAGTCGCGCGCCGCTCACCGGTCGAGCAGACAGAGTCCGGCAAGTTGATGAACGAGGCTCATTTGGCGCCATCGTGTGCCGAGACCAGCGCTGTGAGCTTGTCGAAGACGAGACTGAGCTTCGTCGGTCGGTTGGTTCGCCTACCAGCGAGATCGTCAGTCGTGTGTCGTACGCCGGTCCCAACCTTCTCTCGGGACCGATGAATCCCAACGGAAAACGATGCGTCGATCGGGGACAAGTTCCAGGATCTCGCTGTCGAAGGCGCCTACGTTGGCCCTGCGGAAGAGCATTTCCTTACGGCATCTCGGGAGAGAAAAACCCGCGCAGAAGATGCATGGAAACGGTCCTATTGAATTGGGAGCCCACTGGCGGACTCGAACCGCCGGCCTTTCTCCTTACCAAGGAAATGCTATGTCGTCCAAGATGCGAGGTGTCGCGAACCCACCACTACTCGCTGTCTGAGTAGATGACTCTGGACAACCTCGTCGTCGAACGGAAGCAGGATTGGCGGTCACATTGGCAGTCAGCCGACACCGGCAGTATCACATTAGCTTGGTCTGGCGGGCAGATCTGTATTCGATTTTGGTGGGCCCGGTTGGAGTCGAACCAACGACCAGCCAATTATGAGTC
>JALYYG010000186.1 GCA_030946685.1 Candidatus Dormiibacterota bacterium
GGCCAGTCGATCGGCTCGGCGATGCGCGGGCTGCGCCCGATCTGCGACATCCAGTACCTCGACTACTTCCTGTACGCGCTGCAGACCGCATCTGACGACCTCGCGAGCCTGCACTGGAGATCGGTCGGGGGCCAGAAGGCTCCGGTCGTCATCCGCACCAAGGGCCATCGCCTGGTTGGCATCTGGCATTCGGGCTCACCGATGGCGGTCGTGCTCAATGCGCTGCAGGGCATCTACGTCACAGTGCCCAGGAACATGACCCAGGCCGCAGGTTTCTACAACACTCTTTTTCGGGGCGACAACCCGGGGCTCGTGATCGAGGTCCTCAACGGCTACCGGCTCAAGGAGCGGGTGCCGGACAACTTGGGAGAGTTCACGGTTCCGCTGGGAGTGCCGGAGGTTCTCCGCGAGGGATCGGATGTGAGCGTGGTCACCTACGGCGCGTGCTGCGCGATCGCCGTCGAGGCTGCCACGGCGCTCCAGGATCTCGGCGTCTCGTGTGAGGTCATCGACGTCCAGACGCTGAACCCTTTCGACCTGGACAAGACGATCGTCCGCTCGCTGGAGAGGACGCATGCCGTGCTGTTCCTCGACGAGGACATGCCGGGAGGTGCATCGGCTTTCATGATGCAGCAGGTGCTGGAGGTGCAGCAGGGTTGGTGGCACCTCGACTCGGCGCCGCGCACGCTGGCCGCGTCGCCAAACCGGCCGGCCTACGGTCCGGACGGCGACTACTTCACGAAGCCGAACCGCGAGAGCATCGTGAGCACGGTGTACGCCATGGTGCGCGAGCGGCAACCGTGGCGCTTCCCAGAACTGTAAATAATGAGAGGGAACCCAGATGGTTCCCTCTCATCGCCGGGCGCTGCGCGCGCGGCTGCTCTCTTTCCGGCATATTGTTTGGATTAATTCAGGATTAGTTTCTCCCGGCCAGGATTGATAGTGATGAGGGACAAAGGCATGGCCGGGGGGACCCCGGCCAACCCTGCAACGCTAGTCGTCAGAGCTCGTCGGACAGGAAGTTCATAACGGCCAGGGCCGGGGCTCGGTTCAGCAGGGTCGCTCCCTCGAACAGCCAGCCGATGTAGCCTGCCGCACCGGCCGCGGCGCGGGGCGGGATCATCCGGCGCGGCACTCGGACCTCGCGGACCGGAGCGCTGTCGGTGAGCCCGGCCAGGCTGCGCGCCTTGCGCACCCCCGCATCCAGCCCACCGAGCTCGTCGACGAGCTTCCGCTCGAGTGCCTGCCGCCCGGTCCAGACCCTCCCGGCCGCGATCGGGTGCACCTGTTCGCGGGTCATCCCTCGAGCACGGCCGACGACGTCGAGGAAGAGCTCGTAGATCCTGTCGATCTCGCCCTTGACGATCTGGCGCTCAGCCTTGGAGTAGGTCCTGTCCGCGCCGCCCATCGTCACGTGTTCGCCCAACGCGACGGTCTCGCGGTGGACGTGAAGCTTGGCCCACGCGCCTGCCATCACGAGCTTCCCGCTGAGCACACCGATCGAACCGGTCAGCGTCCCGGGCCGCGCCACGATCCAGCGCCCAGGCGTTGCGATCCAGTAGCCCCCGGAGCCTGCGACGGGGCCCATCACCACCACCAAAGGAATGCGCGCGTTGATCTGGTCGAGCGCCTGGCGCATCGCCTCTGAGGCGGTTGCGGACCCACCACGCGAGTTGATGTACAGGACGGCGGCGGCCGCACGTCTGTCGGCGGCGACCTGCCGAGCAACCTGGACGACGGTGAGGTCGCCGGCGCGCGGGTCGCCAAGGATCGGGATGTTGATCGGAGGCTTGACCGGGAGGTCGCCCGAGCGCCCGTCGATGATCGTGCCCTCGATCCGGAGGACTGCGACGTACTTGCCCCGGCCGAGAGTCGGGGGTGGCGACTTGAGCTTTCGTCGGGCCTGCTCCCAGGTCGCAATCGAGACCTGACCGCCTTCGCTGCCGAGGTGTGACGGGAGATCCTCCTCCGCGAGGACGCCGTCCACGACGCGCCTCTCCAGGGCGACAGTGTCAGCGTATGGGGAGGAGTCGACCAGCTCGGTCGCCGACCTTTCATCCAGCCGCCGGCTTTCCGCGATTGCGGCGATGAGCTCTTTTTGATGCGAGTCGAGAAGCCAGGTGATCTGTTCGCGCAGCTCGTTCGACATCTTCGACTTGGTGAGGACGTCCGCGGCCGACTTGTAGGGCGAGATCTGAATGAACTCGGCCTCGACTCCGAATCGCGCCAGCGCATCCGCGAGGAACATCCCCGTAGTCGCGAAGCCGAGCGG